>NZ_JBKFGF010000032.1:0-32847 GCF_051233485.1 Massilia sp. LXY-6 | reverse complement strand
ATCGCGACCCCCGAACCCTGACCACGCTTCGCGCACGAAGTCGCGCCGGGTTTGCGCATAGGCTGCGCCACGGGCTTGTCACTAAAGCTATCATGCCTGCCATGTGACGCGCTTCTTCATCCATCGGAACCTGTCCGCAGGTGATATATGCGACCTAGCGCACGGTGCTGCGGGTCCCGAGCCTGCACATTTACCTTACTTAAGTGAGGAGAACGCATGAAGGACAGCTTCGCACTGCATGTCGCCCCCGAAGGCCATCCGGCCGCCGCACCGGATCTGCTGCGCGCCATCGCGCACAGCGGGCTGGCCCGGGTCGGCTGCTTCGCCGCCGGCGACCTCCATGCAGGCGAGTGCGAACGCGGTCTGCGCGAGCAGGGCTTCAACGGCCAGGTCGAGTGGGTCAGCCAGGGCCGGCCGCAGGACCTGGAACACTTCGGCATCCTCTACCATCCCGCACCCGGGATCGAGCGCCTGGCCTGGCGCCGCCTGGGCCTGGGTGAACGCCGCTACAGCCTGTGCGGCATCGCGCACGCCACCGCCAGCCACGCGGCGATGAGCGCCATCGCCAGCCTGCCGGTGGCGCCGGTGCGCAGCTGGGACGCGGTGATCTGCACCTCGCGCGTGGTGCGCGACAGCGTGCGCGAAGTGCTGGAGCGCCAGGCCGACTACCTGCGCGCACGGCTGGGGGCGCAGCATTTCGAGCTGCCGCAGCTGCCGCTGATCCCGCTCGGCGTGCATAGCCGCGACCTCGCATTCGATGAGGAAGGCCGGCTTGCGGCGCGCGCCGAGCTGGGTATCGACGCCGACGACATCGCCTTCCTTTATTGCGGCCGCCTGTCCTTCCACACGAAAGCGCATCCGCAGCAGATGTTCAGCGCACTCGAACGCGCCGACAAGGCTGGCCGCCAGGTCCACCTGATCCTGTGCGGATCGTTCGCCGACGAAGGAATCGAGAAGGCCTTCCGCGAGGCCGCGGCGCTGCTGTGCCCATCGGTGCGCCTGACGGTGCTCGACGGCCGCGCACCGGGCAAGCGGGCCAGCGCCTGGGCCGCCGCCGACGTCTTCACCTCGCTGGCGGACAACGTGCAGGAAAGCTTCGGCCACGCGCCGCTCGAAGCGATGGCGGCCGGACTGCCTTGCGTGGTGAGCGACTGGAACGGTTATCGCGACACGGTGCGCGACGGCGTCGATGGCTACCGCATCCCGACCGTGATGCCCGGGGCGGGCGCCGGCCTTGACCTCGCGCAGCGTTACGACGATGGCGTCGACAGTTACGACCAGTATCGTGGTCATACCAGCCAGGCGGTGGCGCTGGATGGCGCACAGCTCGCACAGGCTTACGAACGCTTGATCAAGGACGCCGGGCTGCGCCGCGAGCTGGGCGAGAGTGGGCGCCGGCGCGCGCGCGAAGAGTTCGACTGGCAGGTGGTGTTCGGACGTTATCGCGCGCTGTGGAGCGAGCTCGATGAACGGCGCCGCGCCGATGCCGTGCTGGCGCCTCCGCTGCCGCAGATGGTGCCGGACCGACTCGATCCGTTCGCGTTGTTCGCGAGTTATTCGAGTGTACAGCTGACGCCGGAATCGATCGTCGAGCTCGCGCCGGACGCGTCGCTCGCGCAGCTGCGCCAGTACCGCGAGCTGGAAATCAACCGCTTCGCCGCGTCGTCTTTTCCGACGCTCGAGGAATTCGGCCAGATCTTCGGTTCGATCGAGTCGCGGCCGATGCAGGTCGCCGAGCTGCTCGACACGCTCGGTCCTTGCGACCGTCCGACCTTGCAGCGCGGCCTGGCGTGGTTATGCAAAATGGACTTGCTGCGCATTAGTGCGGCCGGTGAGCAGTAACGAGAAATGGATTTTTTTTGGAATGCGCGGCAGGTGCGCGCTTGTTTTTGAGGGAGCTGAAGTACGAATGGGATCAAACGTTATCGCGACGATCGATTGAAAGCTGCCGATAGCAGTTCGCCCCAAGCGGAAAGGCATGAAAAATACCGTGTGCGGGTTGCGCACTGACAAGGTTTTCGTGTACTTTACGTGATTGAATTTGTCAAAACGTGAACACGCAAATTTTTCATGCGTCAAGCGGTGGCAAACCGATCAAAAATGGGACACTGATTCATTCAGTATGCACGTAAGCTTCGCGAAAAGAACAAGCCGCATTGCCTGAATTATTTCGGGCATGGCGGCTTTTTCTTTTCGCGCTTCTCGCGGGCAGGAATGTAATCAGCGCTTTGAACCATCGAACTTTTGTCGTTTCGGTCGTCGGCGACGACGATAGCTGAACTGCTGCAGACTTGAGGAGTTGCAGCAGTTCAGCTGGTGCCGGATTCATTGACGCAGACGCCGCGTGTGCGCCGATGAATAATTCGCCCGACCAAGCAGACCGGGTTGGACGGGTTCAAACCTTGTAGCGTATTTTCTCATCGCAGAGAAGGAGAACATAAAATGGCAACAGCCGCTAAGAAAACCGCAGCAAAGCCGGCCGCAAAGGCCGCAGCAGAAAAACCCGTCGTCGCTAAAAAGGCCGTAGCCGCAAAGCCGGCAGCAAAAGCCGCAGCTAAGCCGGCAGCAAAAGCCGCAGCTAAGCCGGCAGCAAAAGCCGCAGCTAAGCCGGCAGCAAAAGCCGCAGCTAAACCGGCTGCAAAACCGGCCGCTAAAGCTACAGCAAAACCGGCTGCTAAAGCCGCCGCAAAACCGGCAACTAAAGCCGCAGCGAAACCGGCAGCAAAAGCTGCAGCGAAACCGGCAGCAAAAGCCGCAGCGAAAGCTGCAGCTAAACCGGCAGCAAAGCCGACTGCTAAAGCCGCTGCAAAGCCTGCTGCAAAAGCCGCAGCAAAGCCGGCCGCTAAAGCCGCAGCAAAGCCGGCAGCAAAGAAAGCCGCAGCAAGCAAGACCGCCGCTAAAGCACCGGCCAAGAAAGCTGTTGCAGGCAAGACCGCTGCTACCAAGACCGCTGCCAAGGCACCGGCCAAGAAAGCTGCAGCAAGCAAGACCGCCGCTAAAGCACCGGCGAAAGCCGCTGCAAGCAAGACCGCCGCCAAGGCACCGGCCAAGAAAGCCGCAGCAAGCAAGACCGCCGCCAAGGCACCGGCCAAGAAAGCCGCAGCAAGCAAGACCGCCGCCAAGGCACCGGCCAAGAAAGCCGCAGCAAGCAAGACCGCCGCCAAGGCACCGGCCAAGGCCGCAGCAGGCAAGACCGCCGCCAAGGCACCGGCTGAGGCCGCAGTAGGCAAGACCGCCGCCAAGGCATCGGCCAAGAAAGCCGCAGCAAGCAATACCGCCGCTAAGGCACCGGCCAAGGCCGCAGCAGGCAAGACCGCCGCCAAGGCACCGGCGAAGGCCGCAGCAAGCAAGACCGCCGCCAAGGCACCGGCCAAGGCCGCAGCAGGCAAGACCACCGCCAAGGCACCGGCCAAGGCCGCAGCAGGCAAGACCGCCGCCAAGGCACCGGCCAAGGCCGCATCAGGCAAGACCGCCGCCAAAGCTGCTGCAACCAAAGCTCCGGCCAAAGCTGCTGCAACCAAAGCTCCGGTCAAAGCTGCTGTGACCAAAGCTCCGGTCAAAGCTGCTGCGACCAAAGCTCCGGTCAAAGCTGCTGCAACCAAAGCTCCGGCCAAAGCTGCTGCGACCAAAGCTCCGGCCACCAAAACCGCTGCCGCCAAGACCACCGAGTCGCAACCGGCAGTGAAAGCCGCCGCCAAGCCTGCAGCCAAGCCGACCGCCAAGCCAGCCGCCAAGCCAGCCGCCAAGAAAGCCGCCGCGCCGAAGGCCGAAGCGAAGCCGGAAGCGAAAGCGGAAGCCAAACCGGAAGCCAAGGCCGAGTCGAAGACCGAAGCCAAACAGGACAGCGGCACCTCGGCAGCCCAGCCGGCCGTCAAGTCGGTGGTCGCACCGGCAGCATGGCCGTTCCCGACCAGCAGCCGTCCGTAATCCCATTCTTGCCTGGATCAGGCAAAATACCGCTGTGTGAGAGATTCACACAGCGGTTTTTTTTTAAGGAGACCTTGTGCTGCCTATCCTTCAGTTGATCGTCGATACCGTAGCCGGCGTTGTCGGTGGAGTCTTGTTGCTGCGTTTCTGGATGCAGGTGATCCGCGTGCGGCCGCCGGCATCGATCGGACAGTTCACGTTCACGCTGACCGATTGGCTGGTGCGCCCGCTGCGCCGCATCCTGCCGGGCGTCGGGGGGTATGACTGGGCCAGCCTGATCGGGGCCTTCCTGATCGTGCTGCTGGCGAGTGCGGTGATGTTGCTGGCGGGGTGGAGCGGTCAGGCCGTCGTGCTGTATGCCTTGTTCCGCTTCCTGAACTGGATTATCTACGGCTTCATGGGCCTGTTGATCATCGAGGTGATCTTCAGCTGGATCAATCCGCACGCGCCGCTGGCGCCTTTCGTGCACGCGCTCAACGATCCGCTGCTGCGGCCCCTGCGTCGCATGATCCCGCCGGTGGGTGGCCTGGACTTGTCGGTACTGGCCGCGCTGATCCTGCTGCAGATCGTCCAGTACCTCCTGCGCCAGGCGCTTTTCTAAACCACGATCAGAAGCGGTAGCCGAACGCCGCTTCGAACTTGTCCGCGATCTCTTGCGGCGTGAAGCTGTGGTTCTGGCCGCCCTGGTGGGCGATCTTGATCGAACCCAGCAGGCTGGCCAGGCGGCCACTGGTCGGCCAGTCCAGGTCGTTCGCGATACCGAACAGCAGGCCGGCGCGGTAGGCGTCGCCGCAGCCGGTCGGGTCGACCACGCTGCTGGCCGGCACCGCCGGGATCTTGTGGTGCTCGCCGCCGGCGTAGATGTCCGAGCCCTGTTCGCCGCGCGTGACGATCAGCGCGTCCAGGCGCGCGGCGATGTCCTGCAGCGCCAGCCCGGTACGGTCCATCACCATTTCGAATTCATAGTCGTTGCAGGCGAGGTAGCTGGCCTGCTCGAGGAAGGTCAGCAGTTCCTCGCCGCTGAACATCGGCAACTGCTGGCCCGGGTCGAACATCAGCGGCACGCCGCGCTCGGCACAGTCGCGCGCGTGCTTGATCATGCCGTCGCGGCCGTCCGGCGAGACGATCGCGACGCGCAACGGCAGGTAGTCGGCCAGGCTGTTCTCGTGCGAGAACTGCATCGCGCCCGGGTGGAAGGCGTTGATCTGGTTGTTGTCCAGGTCGGCCGTGACGAAGCACTGGGCGGTGTAGGCGTGGTCGATCGAGCGGATCGCGTTGGTCGCCAGGCCCTGTTTTTCCATGCGCTCGAGGTAGTCGCCGCCGTCCTGGCCGATGGTGCCCATGATCAGCGGATCGCCGCCCAGCATCTTGAGGTTGTAGGCGATGTTGACGGAGCAGCCGCCGAACTCGGTGCGCAGGGTCGGCACCAGGAAGGAGACGTTCACGCGGTGCAGCTGGTCGGCCAGCAGGGTTTCGCCGAAGCGGCCTTGGTATTGCATGATCTTGTCGAAGGCGATCGAGCCGCAGATCAGCGCAGTCTTGGTCATGATGAGTCCTGAAGAAAACTAGGGATAGAAAACGGCGATATGGTAGCCGGACGGTTTGAGTTCGGTGAGCGCGAAGTTCAGCCGGACCGGTTGCTCGGAGCGCGCGGCGAAACCGTTCGCCGCGGACACGCCCCGCGGCAGGTAGTCGGCCGGGCCGAACACGCGCCGCAGCACCGGCTTGTCGTTGGCATCGGTCAGCTCGAGCTGGATGCTGGGCCAGGCCTGCACCAGGCTTCCCTGGTTGCGCAGCAGCGTGTTGAGCGAATACGTGTCGACGCCGAGGGTGCTCAGTTCGCCGGTCTCGATCGACAGGTTCTCGATCTGGGCCGGCAGGCCGATGCGGCAACCCAGCACGGCGCAGCCGACGGCGAGGAAGGGCCTGGCGCCCGGATAGCGCGCCGCCAGCACGTTGCGGAAGTCCAGGATGCCCTGCGCCAGCAGCAGCAGCCCCAGGACCACGGCGCCTCCGCTCATCAGCAGGCGCCGGGTCCGGCCCGACTGCTCCTGCTTGCGGCTGCGCTTGACGAATTCCGGCTCGTCGGCTTCGGCACCGACCGGCACGCGCAGCTTGGGCGCTTCGATGTTGGTCGGCGTGAGCTTGGAGCGGCGCGTGCGTGCCTCGACGGCTTTGGCGCGCACCGATTTCATCGCCGGCGCCGGTGCGGACAGCGGCGGCACCACGGTGTCGATGCCGCCGGCCGAGGCACGCAGGGGCAGGGGAGTTGGCGGAATCTCCGGCGCGGGGCCGCTCACGGCTGCCACGGCGGCGGGGGCCTCGTCCTGGTAGGCGTGCTCCTCGCCGGGCAGCGGCTGGGCGACCAGTTCCTCGTCCACCGGCAGCTCGAAGCTGGGTTCGATGCGGCCATGGGGCGCGTAGGCGGAGGCGGCAGGTGCCGACTCGGGTGCGGATTCAGGTGCAGATTCAGGTGCAGATGCGAGCGTGGAGTCGGGCATCTCCGCTACCGGCGCCGGTTCGGCAACGGCGGCAGGGATGTCGTTCGCTGCTTCGGGCGCGTGTTCGGCGGCCGGCAGGTCGGGTTCGGCCGGCGGCAATTCCGGTTCCGCAGCCGGCACCGGCGGCAGCGTATCGACCGCGGCGTCGGCATCGGGCGTCTGTTCCTGCTCCGCCTCCGGATACGCTTCAGGTTCGACAGCCGCAGCCGCAGCCGCGGCGGCAGCCGTCATGCCGCCATTCCGCCAGACCTGCGCGCGCGGCGCGGGCGATGTCGGTGGCTCGGCGGACGCGGGCTTCGGCAGGATGCCGAGCGGATCGAAGCGGCGGTCGACATCGAGGGTGTAGACGGGCGGATCGGATTCGCCGTCCCGCGCCTGCGTGGCCGCTTGTTCCGCCGCCGGGGGCGCGGCAGAGGGAGGCGAAGGCTCCGGCTTCGCGGCCTGCGCGTCCAGGTCGATCAGGTGGGCGTTGCCGTCAAAGATGCTCTGGCAGGCGCCGCAGCGGACGATGCCGCCGCGGAGCTTGAGCTGGTCCGCGGCGACCCGGAACGTGGTGTGGCAGTGGGGGCACTGGGTGGCAAGCGCCATGCGCTTAATGTGTGCCGTGGAGGGCGACCCAGCCGTCGTTCTCGGCCCAGACGCTCAGCTTGATGAAAGGTGCGTAGGCGGCCGCCACTTCGTCGGCCTGGCGCGCCAGCACACCCGACAGGACCAGCGCACCGCCGGGAGCGACGCGGCCGGACAGCATCGGCGCCATCAGCTTCAGGGGGCTCGACAGGATGTTGGCGACCACGATGTCGAAACGGCTGTCGGCATGCTTGGATGCCGTGAAGTCGTCCGGCACGTAGAAATCGATCTCGCAAGCGTTGCGCTCGGCGTTCAGCTTGGCCGATTCGATCGCCTGCGGGTCGATGTCGACGCCGGTGACGTCCTGCGCGCCGAGCTTCTTGGCGACCATCGCCAGGATGCCCGAGCCGCAACCGTAGTCCAGCACCGACTTGCCGGGCGCCGATTCATCGGGCTGCAGATGCGCTTCCAGCCATTCCATGCACAGGCGGGTGGTCGGATGGCTGCCGGTGCCGAAGGCCAGGCCCGGGTCGACTTCGAGGATCAGGCCGTTCGGGTCCGGCGCTTCGTGCCAGCTCGGCACGACCCAGATGTTCTTGCCGATGTGGATAGGCGCGAACTGCGATTGCGTCAGGCGCACCCAGTCGGCGTCGGCGACGTCGCGGGTGGTGAAGGCCGGGACTTGCGACAGGCCGACGGCGGCGGCGGCCTCGGCCACGATCGCGGCCTGGTCGGCATCGACGTCGGTGAGGGCGACCACGCGGCTGTGGTCCCAGGCAGCCTCGGTCGGCACCATGCCCGGCTCACCGAACAGCGGCTTTTCCTGGGCGGTGCCTTCGTCGGCGTCCTCGACCGAGACCGACAGCGCGCCCGCTTCCATCAGGGCGTCCGACAGGCCCTCGGCGTGTTCGCGGGCGATCTCGATGATCACTTCAGTCCAGCTCATTGTTCAGCCTTGACGTCTGCTGCCTTGGTCTCGGATTTGGCGCCGATCGCGCCACCCTTCGGCAGGTCCGGCTTGTGGGCCAGCTTCTGCTCCAGGTAGTGGATGTTGGTGCCGCCCTCGATGAAGCGGGCGTCGACCATCAGTTCGCGGTGCAGCGGGATATTCGTCAGGATACCCTCGACCACCATTTCCGACAACGCGATCTGCATGCGGCGGATCGCTTGATCACGGGTGGCGCCGTAGGCGATGACCTTGCCGATCATCGAGTCGTAGTGCGGCGGCACGTAGTAGCCGGCGTAGGAGTGCGAATCGACGCGGATACCGGGGCCGCCCGGCGGGTGCCAGCTGGTGATGCGGCCCGGCGACGGGATGAACTTGAACGGGTCTTCGGCGTTGATGCGGCACTCGATCGCGTGGCCCGACAGCATGATGTCGCGCTGCTTGAAGCGCAGGCGCTCGCCGCAGGCGATGCGGATCTGTTCCTGGACGATGTCGATCCCGGTGATCATTTCGGTGACCGGGTGCTCGACCTGGACGCGGGTGTTCATCTCGATGAAGTAGAACTCGCCGTCTTCGTACAGGAATTCGAAGGTGCCGGCGCCGCGGTAGCCGATCTTGCGGCAGGCTTCGGCGCAGCGCTCGCCGATCTTCTCGATGAGCTTGCGCGGGATGCCCGGCGCCGGCGCTTCCTCGATCACCTTCTGGTGGCGGCGCTGCATCGAGCAGTCGCGCTCGCCCAGCCAGACGGCCTGCTTGTGCTCGTCGGCCAGCACCTGGATTTCCACGTGACGCGGATTCTCCAGGTACTTCTCCATATAGACTTCGGGGTTGCCGAAGGCCGTGCCGGCCTCGGTCTTGGTCATCTGCACGGCGCTCAGCAGGGCTGCCTCGGTGTGCACCACGCGCATGCCGCGACCGCCGCCGCCGCCAGCGGCCTTGATGATGACCGGGTAGCCGATCTTGCGCGCGGTCTGGATGATTTCCTTCGGATCGTCCGGCAGGGCGCCATCCGAACCCGGCACGCAGGGCACGCCGGCGCGGATCATCGCCTGCTTGGCCGACACCTTGTCACCCATCAGGCGGATCGATTCCGGACGCGGGCCGATGAAGACGAAGCCCGATTTTTCGACGCGTTCGGCGAAGTCGGCGTTCTCCGACAGGAAGCCGTAGCCCGGGTGGATCGCTTCGGCGTCCGTGACTTCGGCCGCGCTGATGATCGCCGGCATGCTCAGGTAGCTCTGCGCGGATTGCGCGGGACCGATGCAGACGGACTCGTCGGCCAGCTTCACGTACTTGGCGTCCTTGTCGGCCTCCGAGTGCACGACGACCGTCTTGATGCCCATCTCGCGGCAGGCGCGCTGGATACGCAGCGCGATTTCACCACGATTGGCGATTAGAATTTTTTCAAACATGGTATGCGGTGTTTTCTGTGAGTGCCGGCGGCATGCCGGATACAACAGGAAGAAAGACTTAAGGGGCCAGCCACCTTGGATAAAGGAGGCTGACCCCGTATTCTATAACTTGGTGCTCAGCCGATCACGAACAGCGGCTGGCCGAATTCCACGGGCTGGCCGTTTTCCACCAGGACCTTGGTGACGGTGCCGGAGACGTCGGCATCGATTTCATTCAGGAGCTTCATCGCTTCGATGATGCACAGGGTGTCGCCTTCCTTCACGGTGGCGCCGACTTCGACGAAGGCCGGGGCGCCCGGGGCCGACGAGCGGTAGAAGGTGCCGACCATCGGCGACTTGACGACGTGGCCGGTAGGTTCGGCTGCCGCTGCCGGGGCAGGCGCGGCGGCCGGGGCCTGTGCGGCACCGGCAACGGCCGGTGCGGAGAATTGCTGGACGCCTTGCGGCGGAACCATGACCACCTGATTCTGCGGGATTGCGGAGGACTTGACGATGCGAACCTTGCTTTCGCCTTCGGTCACTTCGAGTTCAGCGATGTCCGATTCGGCGACGAGGTCGATCAATGTCTTGAGTTTTCGTAGATCCATGTGAAACCCCTTGGAATTATTTGTTGTTGAGTATGCGGCGCGTCAGGTGGTGCGCAAGTCCGCACAGGATGCGTGAAGTTGACGTAGATTAACGCTCTTTGAGTGCGAAGTCGATGGCAAAGCGATATCCATCAGCTCCCAGTCCACAAATCGTGCCTTGCGCGATCGCAGACAAAAACGAATGGTGTCGGAACTCCTCACGCTTATAAATATTAGAGAGGTGGATCTCCACGAACGGAATGTCCACCGCCGCCAGCGCATCGCGCAGCGCGACGCTGGTATGGGTCAGTCCGCCCGGGTTGATGACGATCGCGTCCACCCCTTCCTGCCTCGCGGCATGAATGCGGTCGATCAACGCTCCTTCATGGTTGCTCTGGAAGCAAGCAATGCTTGCACCAAGCGCTGCTGCCTGGGCAGTGGCAGCCTGCTCGATGTCGGCCAAGGTAGTTGCGCCGTACACCGCAGGCTCCCGCGTCCCCAGTAAATTCAGGTTGGGGCCGTTGAGCAGCAGTAGCTTTTTCGCCATGATGAACCGTCTATTTGCCCGAAAGACAGGCATTTTGCCGTCAACATTGTATGTTGGCAAGCGATATAAAGCGCCCGGAATATAAGTGAACGACCGTTCGCTAAGCGCCGAATGCTACAGCTTTGCCAGGTCTGCCCGCAACTGGTCGAACTTCAGGCGGCCCAGGTAAGTCTTGCGTACCTGGCCGTCCGCACCGATCAGCACCGTGAACGGCAAACCGCCATTCACGTTGCCCAGCTCGCGGGACAGGTCGGTGCCGCTCATGCCGCCCACATACAAGGGATAGGAAACCTTCGTCTTCTTGACGAATTCATTGAGGTTTGCCGGGGAATCGATGCCGATCCCGATCACATTGACATGTTTGCCGCCATCCTTGGCCGCCAGTTCCGACAGTTCCGGCATCTCCTGCACGCAAGGCGCGCACCACGATGCCCAGAAATTCACCAGCAGCGGCTTGCCCTTCCACCGGCCCAGGGCCTGCGGCTTGCCGGACAGGTCGTTCAGCGATTGCGCATACAGATTGGTGACGGCGGAGTGGGGGCGGCCGTCGGTCGCTGCATAGGTCGTGGTCAGCGGTCCCTTCGCTTCCTGTTTGACGGCGGCGATGGCGCCGAATACGGCAAAGGCCGCGGCCAGGATGGCATAGCCGGCCAGGTTCTTCTTATTCATCTTGTTCCAGGGTCTCATCTGTCGTCATCAGGGCGCGCAGGCCGGCCGCGTCAACCCGCTGCAGGCGTCCGTCGGCGCGCGGTTTCAGGGCGCCGCGCAGGTCGTTCATTTCATACAGCTCGGCGTGCACGGTTTCCTTCTTCCATTGGAAACTGACGGTTTCCACCGGCTCGTGGCGGCCGCCCTTGAAGTGCGGGGTTTCCGAGATGTCGATGTCGACGTTGCGGTTCAGCAGGTAAATTTCGACGTCCTTGGCGCTGTCGGCGAACAGCTGCAGATGGATGTCGTCATGCTCGCCGGCGCTGCCGCTCAGCACGGCACCGGTGAGGTAGGGCCGGAACTCGGCCAACTGTTCCATGACTTCGAGCGCGGCGCTGCGCAGGCTCTGCAGGCGGGCGGCCTGGGCCGGTCCCTGAAACAGGGCTTGGTAGCGGCGCACTTCGTCCTCGACCTGGATATTGTCCGGCAAATAGTTGGGGGAGGGGCGGTCCACGCCCAGCACCTGCCGCGCGGCCTTGGCCTTGGCGGTGGCATAGTCGGCGCCATCTTGAGCGATCATGCGCGCGGCGGTGGCAGCAATACGTGCGCGCAACTGTTGGAGGTCATCATTTGGCGTTGGCATCATGTCTGTGATCATACTCTTGAACGGAAAATGGCATCGCGTCGGGTAGAATCCCGTATTCGCTTTTTCCCGGCATATTTGTTCCCATCACCATGCACATTCACATCCTCGGTATCTGCGGTACCTTCATGGGCGGCCTGGCAGTCCTGGCCAAAGAGGCCGGCCACCGCGTCACCGGGTGCGACGCCAACGTCTATCCCCCGATGAGCACCCAGCTCGCAGCCCAGGGCATCGAGCTGATCCAGGGCTACAGCCCGGACCAGGTAGCGCTCGATCCCGACCTCTACGTGATCGGGAACGTGATGACGCGTGGTAATCCATTAATCGAGGAAATCCTGAACCGTGGCCTGCCGTACATGTCCGGCCCGCAATGGATCGGCGAACATATTCTGCGCAATAAATGGGTGCTGGCCGTTGCCGGTACACATGGCAAGACCACGACCACCTCGATGCTGGCCTGGATCCTCGAAGATGCCGGCTATTCGCCGGGCTTCCTGATCGGCGGCGTGCCGATGAACTTCGGCATCT
This sequence comes from Massilia sp. LXY-6, assembly GCF_051233485.1. Taxonomy (NCBI): domain Bacteria; kingdom Pseudomonadati; phylum Pseudomonadota; class Betaproteobacteria; order Burkholderiales; family Oxalobacteraceae; genus Massilia; species Massilia sp. LXY-6. The sequence continues at coordinate 20,562 of NZ_JBKFGF010000032.1, read as the reverse complement.
CGGCGCGCCTGTCCGGCGACACCGAATCCGATTTCTTCGTGATCGAAGCCGACGAGTACGATACCGCCTTCTTCGACAAGCGTTCCAAGTTCGTCCACTATCACGCCAAGACCGCGGTGCTGAACAACCTGGAATACGATCATGCCGACATCTTCCCCGATATCGGTGCGATCGAGACCCAATTCCACCACCTGGTGCGTACCGTGCCCGGCGTCGGCCGGCTGGTCGTGAACGGCGACGAAGCCGCGCTGGCGCGCGTGCTCAAGCGCGGCTGCTGGAGCGAGAAGGAATCCTTCGGCGCATCCGACGGCGTGAACTGGAGCCTGGTCGAGCATCCGGGCGGCTCCAGCTTCGACGTCCTCTTCAATCATGAGCTGCAGGGCACCGTGTACTGGGACCTGACCGGCCACCACAATCGGACCAATGCGCTGGCCGCGATCGCCGCCGCCCGCCATGTCGGCGTACCGCCCGCGCAGGCGATCGAATCGCTGGCCCGCTTCCAGAGCGTCAAGCGGCGCATGGAAGTGCGCGGCGTGGTGAATGGCGTGACCGTGTACGACGACTTCGCGCACCACCCGACCGCGATCGCCACCACCGTTGCCGGCCTGCGCCAGAAAATCGGGACCAATGGCCGCATCCTGGCCGTGCTCGAGCCGCGCTCGAACACCATGAAGCTGGGCGCGATGAAGGATGCGCTGCCGGGCAGCCTGAAGGATGCCGACCTGGTATTCGGCTTCGGCAGCCAGCAGGCGCTGGGCTGGTCGCTGGCCGACGCCCTGAAACCGCTGGGGAATATCGCGCACAGCTTCGACCAGCTCGACTACATGGTGCAGGCCATCGTGCAAGCCGCCCAGCCGGGCGATCATATCCTGGTGATGAGCAACGGCGGCTTCGGCGGCGTGCACCAGAAGCTGCTGGAGGCGCTGGCGCAATGAATGCGGCGCAGCATCTTTTATATTTGCACGGCTTCCGCTCTTCCCCGCGCTCCTTCAAGGCGCGCGTGGTGTACCAGCGCATGACCCAGCTCGGCCGCGCGCAGGCGCTGATCTGCCCGCAGTTGCCGGCCTCGCCGAAGGCGGCGATGGAACTGGTGCTGAGGCTCGCCGAAAGGCATGCGGCAAAAGGGGAAAATGCGCTGGCCATCGTCGGCTCCTCGCTGGGCGGCTTCTACGCGACCTGGCTGGCCGAGCGCTTCGGCTGCCGCGCGGTGCTGATCAATCCGGCGGTCGACCCGCTGAAGGACCTGGACAAGCATGTCGGCGTGACCACCGCCTGGCATTCCGACGAGCCTTTCGAATTCAAGCGCGAGTACATCGACGAGCTGGCCGAGCTGAAGGTGGCGCGGATCACGCGGCCCGAGCGCTACTTCCTGCTGGCCGCCACCGGCGACGAGGTGCTGGACTACCGCGACATGGTCGCCCACTACGCCGGCGCGCACCAGCACGTCATCGAAGGCAGCGACCATGCGGTGTCGGAATTCGAGGACCATGTCGACGAGCTGCTGGGATTCTGCGGCATGCTCCGAACCGCAACATCCACCAGGGCCGTGGCCGGATCGGACATCGCGTCGTGAGGCCGGCGTCGCTGCGCCGGGCCCGCTGGCTGGCGCATCCGGATGGCGTGGGAGCCAGCGCCGCCATGCGCGACTGGCTGACCACCCCGGGTTCCCTGACCGCGCGCCTGATCGCGCACAGCCGCCAATTCCGTGTACAGAAGCTGCGCCAGGCGGGCAACCTGTGCCTGGCGGACGAGGCCGCCGCGATCGGCCTGGCCCGGCCCGCGCGGGTGTGGGAGCGCGAAGTGCTGCTGCGCTGCGACGGCGAGCCGGTGGTCTACGGCCATACCGTGGTGCCGCTGAGCGCGAGCGCCCAGGACTGGCCGCTGTTCTCGGCGCTGGGCGAGCGCTCGCTCGGCACGACCCTGTTCTACGATCCGCTCGTCGAGCGCGGCCAGCTCGAATTTGCCAGGATCCGTCCGGGCCACCCCCTGTTGGCGCGCGTGCATGCGGCGCTCGCCCGGGAAGGCAAGGACGGTCGATCCGACACCGTCCACTATGCGCGGCGCTGCGTCTATCGCCGCCGTCAAGGCCTGCTGCTGGTCACCGAGGTATTCTTGCCGGCGGTGCTGAACCTGGTGGCGGCGAAATCTGATATGAATGTGAAGTGATATGAACGTCTTTTTCGAAGAATCCGGCGACTTCAAGGTCGGCACCGTGCTGTCGCAGGCGGGCGAGGCCTACCAGGTCGAAATGCCGAGCGGGAAGCGCACCAAGGTCAAGTCCCGCGACGTGCTGCTGCAGTTCGACAAGCCGTCCCCGGCCGAACTGCTGGAGCAGGCCAAGACGGTCGCCGGCGACGTCGACCTCGAATTCCTGTGGGAAGTCGCGGGCCAGGAGGAGTTCGGCTTTACCGAGCTGGGCGCGGAATATTTCGGCCATGCGCCGCTGCCCTTCGAGGCCGCCGGCCTGGTGCTGGCGCTGCACAACGCGCCCATCTATTTCTACAAGAAGGGCCGCGGCCGCTACAAGGCCGCGCCCGAAGCTTCACTGCGCGCGGCCCTGGCCGGTATCGAAAAGAAGAAGCAGCAGGCCGTCGTGCAGGCTTCGTATGTCGAGGAACTGAAGGCCGGACGCCTGCCGGCCGCGCTGCAGCCGCTGGTGCAGCAACTGCTGTTCAAGCCGGACAAGAACAGTATCGAATACAAGGCCCTGGAAACCGCCGCCAGCGAACTGCAGACCACCCCGCAGCGGCTGATGCTGAGTACCCGCGGCATCGCCTCGGCCAAGGAGCTGCACATGGCGCGCTTCCTGTTCGAGCACTTCCCGCGCGGCGCCGGCTTCCCGCCGGTGAGCGTGCCGAGTGCGCCGGCCGGCCTGCCGCTGGCGAAGGTGGCGGCGTTCTCGATCGACGACGTGACCACCACCGAGATCGACGACGCCCTCTCGGTCGAGCATCTCGACGACGGCACGGTGCGGGTCGGCATCCACATCGCCGCGCCGGGCCTGGCCATCCGTCCGGACGACGCCCTCGACAAGATCGCGCGCGCGCGCATGTCGACCGTGTACATGCCGGGCGACAAGATCACCATGCTGCCGGACGAAGTGGTGGAAGCCTTCACCCTGGCCGAAGGCAGGGACTGCCCGGCGCTGTCGCTGTACGCGACGCTGAACCCGGAGACGTGGTCGGTGCTGTCCACCGAGACCCGCGCCGAGCGCGTGCCGATCAAGACCAACCTGCGCCTGAACGAACTCGATGCGCTGGTGACCGAGGAAGTACTGGAAAGCGGCGCCGGCGACTATCCGCACAAGGACGAGCTGGGCCTGCTGTGGAAGTGGGCGCTGCAGCTCGAGGCGGGCCGCATGAAGAAGAGGGAGGCCTTCGGCCTGAAGCCGGAGCAGGCCAACCGCGTCGACTTCAACTTCTACGTCGAGGACGACGTAGTGACCATCGTGCGCCGCAAGCGCGGCGCGCCGCTGGACAAGATCGTGGCCGAGCTGATGATCTTCGCCAACAGCACCTGGGGCAAGCTGCTGCACGACTCCGGCGTGCCGGGCATCTACCGTTCGCAGGGGCCGGGCGCGGGCGGCTGGAACGCCAAGATCCAGGTGCGCATGGTGACCCACGCGGCGCCGCACCAGGGTCTCGGCGTCGACCAGTACGCCTGGAGCACCTCGCCGCTGCGCCGCTACACCGACCTGGTCAACCAGTGGCAGATCCTTGCCTGCGCCGAGCACGGCGTGACGGCGCCGCTGGTGGCGCCGTTCAAGCCGCGCGACGCGACCCTGTTCTCGATCGTCTCGGCCTTCGACGCGGCCTACGCGGCCTATAACGAATTCCAGCAGAACATGGAACGCTACTGGTGCCTGCGCTGGCTGGGCCAGGAACAGGCGCGCCAGGTGGATGCCGTGGTGCTGAAGGACGAGGTGCTGCGCCTGGTCGAGATCCCGCTGGTGATCCGCCTGCCGGGCATGCAGCAAGTGGCGCGCGGCGCCCAGGTACGGATGGACATCGTGCGCTGGGACGAGGTCGACCTGTCGCTGGAAGCCCGCCTGCTCGAGGTGGCCGAGCCGACGCCGGAAACGGCTGCCGCGCTCGAGCTCGAGGAGGAGGAAGAGGCGACGGCCGAGGCCGGGGATACCGGCGAGTCGGCGGCCGAGGAAGTGGCCGAGGCCGAGGGGGCGGTGACGGTCACCGATCCGGCGTCGCAGACCGACGTTCCTGCGGTGTAATTCCGTAGGTGGGCACTCGATTGATGCCCCCGGCATCAATCGCCCACCCTACAACAGCCGCACTTCTGTTGCTCTAAAGATCGATAGTTCCTCCCGGGCCTAACAAAGTCATCGGCTTGCACGGTAGAATGAGTTTTACGTACTCCCCAACCGTCCCATCTCGCAGCACGTGAAGAGCCTTCAACACAAGCGTCCCCTGATGATCGCCGCCGCCTTCTCGGTGCTGGCGCATGCATCGCTGCTGGCGATCCGCTTCGCCGCGCCGGAGGCATTCCGGCTGCAGCCGGCCGATCCGGGGCTGGAAGTCATCCTGGTCAATGCCAAGCACGAGCGGGCCCCCGTCAAGGCGGAGGCGCTGGCCCAGGCCAACCTCGACGGCGGCGGCAATGCCAATGCCGGGCGTGCGCAGTCGCCGCTGCCGGACCTGCGCAAGATCGAGAACGGCGACAGCATCAAGGCCCTGCAGCGTCGCATCGACGAGCTGGAGCAGCAGCAGAAGAACGTCCTGACCCAGGTCCGCAAGTCCGGGTTCACGTCCGCGCCGGTCGCCGAACAGGTCAAACCCGAACCGCCGCGCAACGGCGCCGACATGCTCGACACCAAGGCCGCCATCGCGCGCCAGGCCGCCGAGATCACCCAGCGCATCTCGGACCAAAACAAGCGCCCGAAAAAGACCTTCATCAGCCCCAGCACGCGCGGGGTCGGCTATGCCATGTACTACAAGGCGATGCAGAAGCGGGTCGAGGAAGTCGGCACCCTGAGCTTCCCGCAGCAGAACGGCCGGAAGCTGTACGGCGAACTGGTGATGACCATCCCGGTATTCCAGGACGGCAGCATCTACGACAAGGAAGGCGGGCCGCGCATCGAGCGCAGCTCCGGCAACCGCGCGCTGGACCAGGCCGCGCTGGGCATCGTGCGCCGCGCGGCGCCGTTCGGCAAATTCCCGGCGAATATGCGTTCCTCGGACAAGGACGACCTGTGGATCGTGATCACGACCTTCACGTTCACCCGCGAAGGCAAGCTGCAGGCCGAACTGCGTGAAGAAAAAGGGGCATAAGAAGGAGCTTGATGCGAATGAGTGACAAATATTGCGTGATCGGTAACCCGATCGCCCACAGTAAATCCCCGGACATCCATGCCGCCTTCGCGCTTGAGACCGGCCAGGACATCGTGTACGAACGCTGCCTGGCGCCGCTGGACGGTTTTGCGGACACCGTGCGCGGCCTGATCGCACGCGGCTACCGCGGCGCCAACGTCACCGTGCCGTTCAAGCTGGAGGCGGCGGACATCGCCACCCGCCTCGAAGAACGTGCGCGCCTGGCCGGCGCCGTCAACACCCTGCGCTTCGAGGACGGCGAGATCGTCGGCGACAACACCGACGGCCCCGGCCTGGTGGCCGACATCGTCCGCAATGCCGGCGTGCCGCTGGCCGCCAAACGTGTGCTGCTGCTGGGCGCGGGCGGCGCGGCGCGCGGCGTGGTCCTGCCGATCCTGCAGCATGGCCCCGCGGCGATCGTGATCGCCAACCGCACCCGCGCCACCGCCGACGCCCTGGTCGAGCATTTTGCCGGCCAGCTTGCGCATCCGGGGCAGCTGTCTTCCTGTGGCTTCGAGGATATCGGCGCTTCTTTCGACGTGGTGATCAACGCGACCTCGGCCAGCCTGTCGAGCGCGATGCCGCCGGTGCCGGCATTAGCGTTTTGCCAGGGCACGCTGGCTTTGGATATGATGTACGGGAAAACGCCGAGCCCGTTCATGCAGTTCGCCGCCAGCCATGGCGCCGCGGTCCGCGACGGCCTCGGCATGCTGGTCGAGCAGGCCGCCGAAGCCTTCGCCATCTGGCGCGGGGTGCGTCCGCAGACGGCAAGCCTCCTGGAACAGATGCGGTCAAAATTATGATGAGAGCGCTCAAGGCGAGCATGGCCACTGCGGGCAGGACGGCGAGTACCGCGAGCGGTAAAGGGAGCCGCCGCCGCTGGCTGAAGTGGATCGTCCTTGGGCCGCTGCTGGCCGTGCTGCTGGTGCAGCTGTACTTCTTCGCGATGATCTGCTGGTGGACCCAGTTCAATCCCTCGTCGACGAGCATGATGCGCCAGCAGCTCTCAAGCCTGCGCGAAAAGAATCCGAACGCCAGGCTGGAACAGGTATGGGTACCCTACGAGCGCATCTCCGACAACCTGAAGCGCGCGGTGATCGCCTCCGAAGACGCCAACTTCACCGAACATGACGGCGTCGATTGGGAGGCGCTGGAAAAAGCCTATCAGCGCAACAACAAGCGCCACAAGGTGATCGGCGGCGGTTCCACCATCACGCAGCAGCTGGCGAAGAACCTGTTCCTGTCGGGCTCGCGGAACTACCTGCGCAAGGGACAGGAACTGGTCATCGCTTATATGCTGGAAACGGTGATGAGCAAGCAGCGCATCCTCGAAATCTACCTGAACGTGGTCGAATTCGGCCGCGGCGTGTTCGGCGCCGAAGCGGCCGCGCGCCACTACTACCGCAGCACCGCGGCCAGGCTCGACCCGGCCCAGGCCGCGCGCCTGGCGGTGATGCTGCCGAACCCGCGCTACTACGACGCCCACCGCCAGACCAACTATCTGGCACGCCGCACCGGCGTCATCCAGCGCCGCATGAACGCCGCCGATCTCCCTTAATTTAGCTCAAACCGGGGTCAGACTCCCGATTTTGGAAAGAGCCAGCAAGACATTTCCAAAAATCGGAGTCTGACCCCGGTTTGATATTGCTTAAGCCCGCAAATTTGTTGCCTGCGGGGTGGCCGGCCTCAGGGCTTACGGGTACACTTTGCGCTGTTTCCGAATCCGGCCGAGAAAGCAGCGCATGATCAATGTATTTGTCTTACAAAATGGCCGATTGAATCAGGTACCCATCGCTTCGCGCGCCGATCTGGAGAAGGTATCGCCCGTGTGGGTCGACCTGACCGATCCGACCGACGAAGAGCGCGCCGTCGTCAAGGCCATGTACGACGTCATTCTGCCGGGTGAGGACGAAGTTTCCGACATCGAGGCCTCGGCCCGCTATTACGAGGCGGAAAACGGCGATCTGCACCTGCGCACCGACTTCCTGCTCGAAGAGGAAGAAGGGCCGTCGCGCATCGTCACCGTGGCGTTCATCCTGGCGAAAAAGATCCTGTTCTCGGTCCACAACGACGACCTGCCGGTGTTCCGCCTGGTGCGCCTGCGCGCGCGTTCGCGTCCCGGTTCGATCGAAGACTACATGGACGTGCTGCTCGACCTGTACGCGACTGACGCCGAGTACTCGGCGGACGCGCTCGAAGGCATCTACGAGAGCCTGGAAGCGGTCAGCCAGCGCGTGCTGCAGAAGGAATTCACCGACCAGGACGCGGCCTCGGCGCTGAATGCGATCGCCCACGAGGAAGACTTGAACGGCCGGATCCGCCGCAACATGATGGACACCCGGCGCGCGGTCAGCTTCCTGATGCGCGGCCGGCTCCTGAATTCGGATCAGTTCGAGGAAGCGCGCCAGATCCTGCGCGACATCGAGTCGCTGGACGGCCACACGTCTTTCCTCTTCGATAAGATCAACTTCCTGATGGACGCCACTGTCGGCTTCATCAACATCAACCAGAACAAGATCATCAAGATCTTCTCGGTCGCCTCGGTAGCCTTCCTGCCGCCGACCCTGATCGCCAGCGTGTATGGCATGAACTTCGAGTTCCTGCCGGAGCTGCACTGGAAATTCGGCTACGGCTGGTCGCTGGCCCTGATGGTCATCAGTGCGATCGCGCCCTTCCTGTACTTCCGCCACCGCGGTTGGCTGAAATAATCGGCGCCAGACTAAGCATCGCGGCGGTATGTCTGGCGCTGGCCGTCGTCCACGCCGCAGCCGCCCCCGCGGACTGGCGGCTCGCGCCGGACGGCTTTGGCCCGTTCAGGATCGGCATGCCGTTCGCGCAGGTGCGCAAGCTCGCGCCGGGGCTCATCGCAACCCCGCCCGCCCTGCGCGCCAGCAGCAACTGCGACCAGTTACCACTGCCCGGCCATCCGGGCGTGGCACTGATGTTCGTTGACGGCCTGCTTGGCCGTATCGACCTGTTCGACCTTGGTCCGCGGACCACGCGCGGCGTCAAGCCGGGCGACCGGGTGGAGCAGGCCATGCAGGCCTACCCCGGCCTGAGCGCCGCGCCGCGTGCCTATGAAGAAAACGAACGCTCCCTTACCCAACGCAGCGGCGCCAACGCCATCCGTTTCGAAACGAAAAACGGCCGCATCGAGAACGTCTACGCCGGCCGCTGGGCCCAGGTGCAATATATCGAGGGGTGTTTATAAGGTCGCGAACATCGCCACCACCGCCACCAGCATGATGGCCACGCCGAACCAGCCGATCAGGGTGTGGCGGGTAGTCAGCGTGTACTGGCCCATGATCTTGCGGTTATGCGCCAGCATCATCATGACGGTCATGATCGGCACCGCGATCACACCGTTGATCTGGGCCGACAGCACCAGCGCCGCGATCGGGTCGATCGGCGCGAAGTCGAGCAGCACGCCGCCCAGCGTTGCCAGGGCGATGATGGCGTAGAACTCGCGCGCTTCCACCACTTTCAGGTCCAGTCCGTTGCGCCAGCGGAAGCTCTCGGTGACGGCATACGCGGCCGAGCCGGCCAGCACCGGCACCGCCAGCATGCCGGTGCCGATGATCCCCAGCGCGAACAGCACGAAGGCGAACTCGCCGGCCACCGGACGCAGGGCCTCGGCGGCCTGGGATGAGGATTGAATATCGGTGATGCCGTGCGCGCCCAGGGTCACCGCCGTGGTCAGGATGATGAAGAAGGCGACCAGGTTCGAGAAGCCCATGCCGATCAGGGTATCGGCCTTGATCCGCTTGAGCTGGGCCTTGGCATCCTTCGGACGGGTGCGCAGCGCGCGCGTGCTCTGGTCGTTGCGGATCTCCTCGACTTCCTGCGAGGCCTGCCAGAAGAACAGGTAGGGGCTGATCGTGGTGCCGAACACGGCGACGATCAGGGCCACCGAGTCCTTGGTGAAGCTAAAGTGCGGCCACACGGTGCGCGCCAGCACCTCGGTCCAGGGCATGTGCACGGCGAACGCGGTCGCCACATACGCCAGCAGGCCGAGCGTCAGCCACTTCAGGTAGCGCACGTAGGTACTGTAGGGCAGGAAGACCTGTAGAAGCAGGCACAGCAGGCCGAAGCCAAGCGAATACATGTGCTGCGAACCGACCCCGGTCACCTGGTGCAGGGCCTCGCCCATGGCGGCGATGTCGGCGGCGATGTTGATCACGTTCGCCACCAGCAGTAGAAGCACCACGACGTACAGCAGCCAGGGCGAATAGGCGCGGCGGATGTTGGCGGCCAGGCCACGCCCGGTGACGCGGCCAATGCGCGCCGAGACCAGCTGGATGCCGACCATGAAGGGATAGGTCAGGACCAGGGTCCACAGGGTGTTGAAACCGAATTGCGCGCCGGCCTGGGAATAGGTGGCGATGCCGGAGGGGTCGTCGTCCGCCGCGCCGGTGATCAGGCCGGGACCGAGGGACTTGAGGGTGGCGTTGTCGGTGAGACGGCGGTAGAGCTTCTTCATATCGGGCCTGCGCAGATGAAAACGGGCGCGGCCAACGGAATCAGGTCAGCACGCCGGGCGGATCAAGTTTTTAGAGGGACTGTTCATGGTCGCGCGGAGTGTAGCACGGCAGAAACCCGTCAAGGGCCGCCGCCGTGTAATTACCAGCAAAAATAAGCCTGCCTTAAGCTTGCACTGAAGGCCGCGATCAGGCGATGCGCGCAAACACCCGGCGTGCCGCCGCGATGGTCTCGTCGATCACGGCATCGTCGTGCGCGCTTGATACGAAGCCGGCTTCGAACATCGCCGGGGCAAAATACACGCCTTCGTCCAGCATGCCGTGGAAGAAGCGGTTGAAGCGCTCCTTGTCGCCGGCCATCATCTGGCCGTAGCTGGACGGGATGTGGTGCGAGAAGTACATGCCGAACATGCCGCCGACCGCATCGGCGCAGAAGGCCACGCCGGCCTCCTTTGCCGCGGCGCTGAGGCCGTCGACCAGCCTGGTCGCCTGGCCCGAGAGGTGCTCGTAGAAGCCCGGTTGCTGCACCAGCTTCAGGGTGGTCATGCCGGCGGCCACCGCTACCGGGTTGCCGGACAGGGTGCCGGCCTGGTAGACCGGGCCGATCGGCGCCATGTTGTGCATCAGGTCGGCGCGTCCGCCGAAGGCCGCCACCGGCAGGCCGCCGCCGATCACCTTGCCCAGCGCGGTCAGGTCCGGGGTGATGCCGTACAGGGCCTGGGCGCCGCCGAGGCCGACGCGGAAGCCCGACATCACTTCGTCGAAGATCAGGATCGCGCCGTATTCGGTGCACAGCTCGCGCATGCGGCGCAGGAATTCCGGCGTGGCGCGGATCAGGTTCATGTTGCCGGCCACCGCTTCCACGATCACGCAGGCGATGGTGTCGCCCATCGATGCGAAGGCGTCTTCCAGCTGCGGGATGTTGTTGTAGTCGAGGACCAGGGTGTGCTTGACGAAGTCTTCCGGCACGCCGGCCGAGGTCGGGTTGCCGAAGGTGAGCAGGCCGGAGCCGGCCTTCACCAGCAGCGAGTCGGCGTGGCCGTGGTAGCAGCCTTCGAATTTGACGATCTTGTCGCGGCCGGTGGCGCCACGCGCCAGGCGCAGCGCGCTCATGGTCGCTTCGGTGCCGGAGGAGACCAGGCGCACCTGCTCGATCGACGGCACCAGGCGGCAGATCTCTTCGGCGATCTCGATCTCACCGATGGTCGGGGCGCCGAACGAGAGGCCGAGCGCGGCCGCGTCCTGCACCGCCTTCACCACCTCCGGATGGGCGTGGCCGACGATGGCCGGCCCCCAGGAACCGATGTAGTCGATGTAGCGCTTGCCGTCCGCATCCCAGAAGTAGGGGCCTTCGGCGCGCGTGATGAAGCGCGGGGTGCCGCCGACCGAACGGAAGGCGCGCACCGGCGAGTTCACGCCGCCTGGGGTGGTCTGCTGGGCACGCGCGAACAGGGTGTCATTCTTGGAAATATGTTCAGTCATGGTTGTTCTTCTTGTACAGTTTGTTGGGAATGAGCCTGCCCATGCCGAAGCGGCAGGCGTGCTGCAGGGCGCCGAAGGTGTAGTCCTGGGCGTAGGCCAGGGCGTCGGCCGCGTCCAGGCCCTGCGCCATGCGCGCCGCCAGCGCGGCCGACAGGGTATTGCCGGCGCCGACGAAAGGACCGGGCAGATGCTGGGTCCAGGACAGGCTGACGGCCAGCCCGTCGACGTCGTACAGGTTGTCGGCGCGGACGCCGTCGCCGCCGCCGATGCCGGTGACCAGCACCTGGGCGCAGCCGAAGGCGGTCAGCTCGGCGACGTCCTCGGCCACGGTGGCGACGCTGCCCGGGTCGCGCCAGCAGTCGGCGAAGCGCGCCAGTTCGGGCTGTGACATCATCAGCACGTGCGCCTGCGGCACCAGCAGCTGGTGGATCAGGGTCAGCATGTCGTCGTCGCGTACGCCGAAATCGGGCAGGCCGGAGGTGAAGGGATCGAGGATCAGCGGCACGTGGGCATAGTCGGAGACGATTTCCGCGATCGCCGCAATCTGCTCAAGGCTGGCCATGGTGCCGACCTTGATCGCGGCGATCGGCATGTCCTCGAGCAGCATGCGGGCCTGTTCGACCACGCTGCTGGACTCGACCGGTTGGGTGTCTTCGACGCGCGCGGAATCGGCCACCAGCAGCCCGGTCACCACCGACAGGCCATGGCAGCCATGCATGGTGAAAACGGCCACGTCGGACTGGATACCCATCGCGCCGACCGGGTCGGCCGGTCCGAAGGTGAGGATGAGGGGAGACGGTTGGTTTTGCACAGGGGTTAGATTAAGATACCTAGCTTCCCATTTTACTAGATGGGAACCTTCAAATCCTACTGCGCGTCGCCGGAGCGTTCTGCGATGCTCGCTGTACCCGCGTACGGCTGCGCTTCTCGAACACCCCAGCTTCCGCTCGCTACGGATTTGAAGATCCCTGATACTGCAACACTGAACCGAACCAAAAGGATTGAACGTGAGTAATGAAACGCAGGTGTACCAGACCTGGATGTGCTTGATTTGTGGATGGGTCTACGATGAAGCCGCCGGCGCGCCGGAAGACGGCATCCCTCCCGGCACCCGCTGGGCCGACGTGCCGATGAACTGGACTTGTCCGGAATGCGGCGCGCGCAAGGACGATTTCGAAATGACCGCCATCTGAGTTGTCGTTTCAGTCATCAAAAAACGGGCATTCGCCGCTTCGGCGATGCCTTCTTGCCAAGCTTCTTGTCACACCATCATCAGCTTGTTTTTCGGCTAGTTGACGTATAGCAACACTTCATGCACAAGCCCAGCGCCCTATGCTATCGTGCGGGTTCATGCTGAAGTGAAACGATTATGACGACGCAACCGACAGGCCTGAAGATCATGGTGATCGACGACAGCAGCACGATCCGCCGCTCCGCCGAAATCTTCCTGACCCAGGCCGGGTACCAGGTGGTGCTGGCGGAGGACGGCTTCGATGCGCTGGCCAAGATCAACGACCACCAGCCGGCGCTGGTGTTCTGCGACATCCTCATGCCGCGCCTGGACGGTTATCAGACCTGCGCGCTGATCAAGAAGAGCGTGAAATTCCATGCGACCCCAGTGGTGATGCTGTCCTCGAAGGACGGCCTGTTCGACCGCGCGCGCGGCGCGATGGTCGGCTCGATCGCCTACCTCACCAAACCGTTTTCCAAAGACAGCCTGCTGGCGGCCGTGCGTGACCACACGGCGCCGGCGGCATGAACTATCCGGAGCCCATCGTGGCCATACAAAAGATCCTGATCGTCGACGATTCCCCGACCGAACGCTACTACCTCACCGACATCCTGGTCCGCAACGGCTTCACCGTGACCACCGCCGAGAACGGCGAGGAGGCGCTGGCGAAGATCCGCGCCGACCGCCCGGAGCTGATCCTGATGGACGTCGTGATGCCGGGCGCGAACGGCTTCCAGATCACGCGCTCGATCACGCGCGACCCCGAACTGTCCTCGGTGCCGATCATTATCTGCAGCAGCAAGAACCAGGAAACCGACCGGATCTGGGGCATGCGCCAGGGCGCGAAGGATTATTTCGTCAAGCCGGTCGATCCGGCTGCGCTGCTGGCCAGGATCGCCACCCTCGGCGCCTGACATGGCCAGCCTCGATCCCGCCGCCCGCCGCGCCCGCCTGCGGCAATACCAGGAAGAGCTGCTCGAGCGCATGCAGGCCGCGCGCACCGGCAGCGGCCGGCGCACGCACCAGCTGGGTGTCGAGATCGGCGGCGAGCGCTACCTGCTCGACCTGCTCGAGGCCGGCGAGATCGTCCCGGTGCCGCCGCTCACCAGCGTACCGCTGACCCAGCCCTGGTACCTGGGGCTGGCGAATATCCGCGGCAGCCTGGTTGGCGTGGTCGACCTGGCGCGCTTTATGAATGAACAGCGCAATGAACAGCGCAGCCATGAGGGCGCCGCGCCCGGGCCGGCGGCACGGCTGGTGACGTTCGCGCCGGCCCTCGGCCTGCCCTGCGGCTTCCTGGCCGCGCGCGTGCACGGGCTGCGCCAGGCCGCCGACATGAGCCCCTCGGCCGGCCGCCTGGTCGACGCCGACGGCCACGTCTGGACGCCGCTGGCGCTGGCGGCGCTGGCCCAGGACGAACGCTTCCTGCAAGTCGGCCTCCAGGCCGCCTAACCCACATAACGACAACAGGTTCAGAACCGGAGCTGGAATGGGATTCGCCTCTAAACTCTCGATGAATTTTCTCCCCAAGGACAAGGGCGACGGCGCCACCGTGCTGGCCTCGCCCGACACCCAGTTCGGCGTCGGCCTGATGCCGAATGGGAGAGCCGCCGGCATCCCCGCGGAAACCGCCGGGGCGCCGGCCGCCGGAGCGCCGGCCGGATCCGCCGACGACGCCGCGCAGCGGCTCGGGAACCTGGCCGGCCGCAAGCAGCGCGCCGCTGCCGCTGCCGCCGCCTCCGCGACCGGCGCCGACGAGGACCTGCGCCTGCCGCTGATCGGCCACCTGTCGCTGCCACGCCAGCTGCGCATCCTGCTGGTGGCGCTGGCGGCGGGTATCCTCGTCACCGTCTTCTCGCTGTGGCGCAACGCCGGCAGCGGCGCGGTGGCGTCCAGCCAGACCCAGATCGCCAGCGACGCCCTGATGCACTCGCAGCGCGTCGGCAAGGCGGCGCCGAACGCGATGCAAGGCAATCCCGACGCCTTCTCCCAGCTGCAGGACAGCCGCGTGGCCCTGAGCCGCGACCTCGACCTGCTGGCCAGGGGCGGCCGCTTCAACGGCAACGAGATTCCGGCGGCGTCGAGCGACACCGCGCGCCGGCTGGGCAAGGTCAACGCCAAATGGAAGCTGTCGGACGCCGCCGCGGCCAGCATCCTCAAGATGAAGCCCGAGCTGATCGGCTTCGACAAGAGCCTGAAGCAGCTCGACGTCCTGTCGCCGGAGATGCTGGCGCTGACCGAGGAGATCCTTGCCCAGCGCACCGCCCATGGCGGCAGCCCGCGCGAACTGGCGGCGCTCGGCCGCCTGATGATGCTGACCCAGCGCCTGTCGCGCAGCGCCAGCGAATTCCTGACCTCGGGCGGCATCAGCCCGGAAACCGCCTTCCAGATGGGGCGCGACACCGCCACCTTCCGCGTCACCGTCGACGGCCTGCTGAACGGGAATGCGCAGCTGGGCCTGGCGCCGCTGCGCGAGGACTACCTGCGCGGCAAGCTGGAGGAGGTCAAGTCCAAGTTCGACGTCTGCCAGAAGATCGTGGTTTCGTTCCTGAACAACCTGTCCGACATGACCGCCGCCAAGGCCGCCGAGCAGGCCATCTCCCGCGACAACGAAGAGCTGCGCGCCCAGCTGTCCGCGCTGCAGGGCGATTTCCGCGCCGGCGAAGACAGCAAGGGCCTGTGGTTCTGGCTGCTGGCGGCGGCCTCGATCTTCAGCCTGGCGATGGCCGGCAGCATCTCGCGCGTGATGCTGCAGGACTCGCGCAACCGCACCCGCGGCGCCGATGCGCGCCGCCAGGAAGCGGAAGCGATGCGCCTGCTGGCCCAGGCCAAGGAAGAGGAGGCGAAGGCCACCAACAACCAGAACCAGGCGGCGATCCTGCGCCTGATGAACGAACTGCAGGAAGTGGCGGACGGCGACCTGACCGTCTACGCCACCGTGTCCGAAGACATCACCGGCGCCATCGCCGACTCGGTCAACTACACGGTCGAGGAACTGCGCGGCCTGGTGGTGCGCGTGATCGACACCGCCGGCAAGGTGACGCAGGCCTCGAACCAGGCGCAGAAGATCTCGAGCGACCTGCTGGTCGCGGCCGGCCAGCAGGCCCGCGAGATCCAGGACACCTCGTCCACCATGCTGCGGATGGCCGGCGAGATCACCGGGGTGTCGCAGTCGGCCAACGAATCGGCCGAGGTGGCGCGCCAGTCGGTGGCCGCGGCGGAGCAGGGCGCGACCGCGGTGCAGAACGCGATCAAGGGCATGGGCGAGATCCGCGAGCAGATCCAGGAAACCTCGAAGCGCATCAAGCGCCTCGGCGAATCCTCGCAGGAGATCGGCGAGATCACCGAGCTGATCTCCGACATTACCGAACAGACCAACGTGCTGGCGCTGAACGCGGCGATCCAGGCCGCTTCGGCCGGCGAGGCGGGACGCGGCTTCTCGGTGGTGGCCGAGGAGGTGCAGCGCCTGGCGGAACGCTCGGGTGACGCGGCCAAGCAGATCGGCGCGCTGGTGCGCACCATCCAGACCGATACCCATGACGCCGTCGCGGCAATGGAAAAATCGACCCAGGGCGTGGTCGAGGGCGCGCGCCTGTCGGACGCCGCCGGCGCCGCGCTGGCCGACATCTCGCGCGTGTCGAACCGTCTGGCCGAACTGATCCAGGGAATTTCGACCGCGACCGGCTTGCAGGCGACGTCCGCGAACGGGGTGGCGCACAATATGCAGCACATCCTGGCAATCACCGGACAGGCGCAGGACGGCACGCAGCAGACCGCGCAGTCGATCCGCGAACTGGCCATGCTCGCGCAGGAGCTGAAAAACTCGGTGTCGCGCTTCCGCGTCTCCGCCGCCTAAGACCTCTCCATGAACCACTCTTCGTCCTTGCCCTCGATGCTGCCCACGTCCACGGTCCCGTTCGACACCGGTCCCCTGTCCTGGGTGATCGGCGAGATCCGCGAGGCCCTCGAGCGTTCGGCCAAGGCGCTGCAGGAAGCGGCTGGACGCAGCCTGGAAGCCCAGCCGACCCTGCTGCTGCACGCCAAGACCCACCTGCACCAGGCCCACGGCGCGCTGCAGATGGTCGACGTCGAGGGCGTGGACCGCCTCACCGGCGGCGCCGAACAGGCGCTCGACCGCTTCAAGGACGGCTCGCTGGCGGTGAACCCGGAGAACGCGGCGGTGGTGGCGGAGGCCTACCAGGCCCTGGTCGAATACCTGGAAGAGCTGCTGGCCGGGCAGGCCCGGCAGCAGCCGGTGCGCCTGTTCCCCTACTACCGCGCGCTGCAGGAATTGCTGGGTGCGGAGCGCGTGCATCCGGGCGACATGCTGGCCTTACGCCAGGCCATGCTGTCCCCGCCGGCGCTTGCCGCAGAGGAGGGCGTGCCCGACCTGGCCGCCTGCCGCGCGCGCTTCGAAAAGGCGCTCCTGCCCTTCCTGAAGAGCGGCAGCCTGGATGCCGCCGGCGAACTGCGCGAGGCCCTGGCGCCGATCGCGCACGCCCAGCGCGAGACGCGCCCCTACGCCTTCTGGCTGGCGATGCAGACCGTCGCCGACCTGGCCGCCCAGGGCCGGCTGGCCGGCGACATCTACCTCAAGCAGCTGCTCGGCCAGATCAACCTGCAGCTGCGGCGCCTGGTCCAGGGCCATACCAGCCTGCCCGACGCGATGCTGCGCGACGCCTTGTTCTTCGTCGCCCAGGCCGATGAGCCGACCGCCGATGCGCGGCTGCTGCGCGACGCCTACGGTATCGAGGGGCAGGTGCCGCGCGACTACCTGGAGCGCCGTTACGGCCGCCTCGACCGCGAAGCGCTGAAGGATGCGAAGGAAGCGCTGGCCCGGACCAAGGAAGGCTGGGATCGCATCGCCAGCACCGGCGCGCCGGAGCAGGAAGACGATTTCAATGCGTCGCTGGCCAGGCTGGCCGGCGCCAGCGAGAAGCTGGGCGCGCCCGCATTGGAGCAGCTGCTGCGCGAACTGGGCGAGGCCGCGCGCCAGGCCGTGACCGGCGGGCGCAGCGACCAGTTCAGCATGGAGATGGCGGCGGCGATGCTGTTCGTCGAGCACGGGCTCGACCAGGTGCGCCAGTTGCCCGAGGATTTCGGCCGGCATGCCGAAGCCATCGGCCAGCGGCTGCTGGCGCTGGCCCAGGGCGGGACCCCGCCCGAGGCCCCGGTCTGGCAGGGCGAGCTGGCGCGCGAGCTGCAGCAGGGCCAGAGCGTGGCGGTGCTGGCGGGCGAGATCCGCACCGGCCTGCGCCAGGTCGAGAAGCTGATCGAGGAATACTACGGGAGCCCGGCGCATACTGAAGCGAGCAAGGCCGCGCTGGAACAGGCTGATCCGCTGCTGCACCAGCTTGCCGGCGCATTGTCCATCCTCGACCAGGACCAGGCCACGCGCGCCTGCGGGCATGTGCGCGCACGCGTGCGCGAGCTGGCCGCCGGCGGAGTGGATGACGGCGCCCGCGCCCAGGCGCTGGAAAACCTGGCCCGGAACGTCGGCGCGCTCGGTTTCTTCATCGACGCGCTGGCACAGAACCCCGAGGCCGCGCGCCGGCGCTTCCGCTTCGACGCCGCCGAGGGGCTGTTCCGCGAGCTGCCCTTCGAGGCGCTGGCGGAGCAGGATGCGCCGCCGGGGCAGGACGCGCCGCCGGCCCCGGTTCAGGCGCCGGCCGCCACGCCGGAACCGGCCGCCGCCGCCGATGCCGATGCCGCGATCGAAGCCGAACTGCTGGAAATCTTCATTGCGGAAGCCCGGGAAGTGCTGGCCGTGGTGGCCGACACGCTGCCGGCCGCGCACGCCAACCCGGACAGCCAGGAAACCCTGACCCGTCTGCGCCGCTCCTTCCATACGCTGAAGGGCAGCGGCCGCATGGTCGGCCTGGAGCAGTTTGCGCATGCGGCCGCCGCCATCGAAAAGGCGATGAATGTGTGGCTGGCCGAAGCGCGCGCCGCCACGCCCGACCTGCTGGCGCTGCTCGACCGCGCGCATGCCGACCTGGCCGCCTGGGTGGCCGACCTGGCCGCAGGCGCCGGCCCGGCGCACACCGGCGAAGCGCTGGCCGCCGCCGCGGCGCGGGTGCAGGAGGGCGGGGTGTTCGCAATCGACGAAGACCTTCCCGCGCCCGCAGCGCCGGCCGAAGAGAACATCAAGCGCATCGGCGGGCTCGAGATCCCGCTGCCGCTGTATAACATCTATCTGGGCGAAACCGAGGAACTGGTGGCCGCGCTGGCGCGCGACTTCGCCGAATGGCGCGAAGAGCCCCTGCGCGGGGTGACGGCGCAGGCGCTGAAGGCGTCCCATACGCTGGGCGGCACCTCGGCCACGGTCGGCTTCCATGCTCTGCGCGAGATCGCCTTCGCGCTGGAGGAGGCGCTGCAGGTGGCGACCCCGCCGCTGAGCGAGGAACAGCAGCAGCTGCTCGACGAGACCGTGGAACGGGTGCGCGTCATGCGCCAGGTATTCTCGCTGGGCGAGCTGGCCCCGGCGCAGCCGGAACTGCTGGCGCGCCTGCACGCCCTGCGCGACGAGCTGGGACGCAAGAAGGCCGACAGCGTGTTCGACGGCGCCGACGAGGAACTGGCGCAGCGCCTGGAGGCGCTGTTCGCCGCCACCTACGACAGCATCCTGGCCGATCCGCCGCTGCCGGCCGCGCCGCTGCCGCCGGCCCTGGAATACGGGCAGGCTGAGCCCCCCGCGCCGAACCCGCGCGCGGCCGAGCCGCAGCCGGTCGACCCGGCGGTGGCCGCCGTCGACGACCTGTTCGACACCTATTTCGACGACCCGTTTGCCGCGCCGAGCCTGGCGCAGGCCGTGGCGCCGGAACCGGAACCGGAACCGGAACCGGAACCGGAACCGGAACCGGAACCGGAACTGGTGCCTGAGCCGCAGCCGGAATCCGAACCCGAATCCGAACCATTCACCGCCGCCGAACCCGACGCCGATACCGACATCGCGCCGGAACCGGTGCTGGCCACCGAGCCGGTGTTCGCCGACGAACTGGACCCGGACCTGCTGCCGGTCTTCATGGAAGAAGCGGCCGACCTGCTGCCGCAGATCGGCAAGGACTTGCGCCAATGGCAGCAGGACCCGGCCGCGAACGCCGTCGCGCACGGCCTGCTGCGCGCCCTGCACACGGTAAAGGGCAGCGCCCGCATGGCCGGCGCGATGCGCCTGGGCCAGCATACGCACGCGCTCGAAACCCAGATCGAGAACATGCTGCACGCCGGTACCACCAATCCGGCGGCCTTCGACGAACTGCTGGCCAACTACGACCAGGCGCTGCTGCTGTTCGAACAGCTGCAGCAGCCGGGCGGCCGGAGCGCGGCCGTGCTGCCCGAAGCGCCGCAGGCGCCGGCCGGCGCGCCGCAGCAGGACCGGCGCCGGCAGGACGTGCGTGCGCCGCTCGTGCGGGTGCGCGCCGACATCCTCGACCGCCTGGTCAACCAGGCCGGCGAAGTGTCGATCACGCGTTCCAAGCTGGAGACCCAGGTCGGCTCGCTGAAGTCGGCGCTGGCCGATTTTTCCGACAACCTGGGACGCCTGCGTCGCCAGCTGCGCGAGGTCGAGATGCAGGCCGAGTCGCAGATCGCATCATCCCTGTCGATCGCGGGCGAGCGCGAGTTCGATCCGCTCGAATTCGACCGCTTCACGCGCCTGCAGGAACTGACGCGCATGATGGCCGAGAGCGTGAACGACGTCGCCTCCTTCCACGAAGGCTTGAGCCGCACCGTGGATGCCGCGGTCGGCGACCTGGGCGCGCAGTCGCGCCTGACGCGCGAGCTGCAGCGCGACCTGATGCGGGTGCGGATGGTGCCTTTCGCAAGTTTGTCCGAGCGCCTGTTCCGGGTCGCGCGCCAGACCGCGAAGGAGACCGACAAGCGCGTCAACCTGGACATCCGCGGCGGCGCGGTCGAGATCGACCGCAGCGTGCTGGAACGCATGGCGGCGCCGTTCGAGCACCTGCTGCGCAACGCCATCGTGCACGGCATCGAAGCGCGCGCGCGCCGTCTCGACGCCGGCAAGGAGGAGACCGGCGAGCTGCTGGTG
>NZ_JBKFGF010000031.1:0-89764 GCF_051233485.1 Massilia sp. LXY-6 | reverse complement strand
CGCCAAGGCGGCATCCAGCGGTTTGCTCGGCGCCGGCGAGCAGCCGTCCGACCCCGAGGCCTCCGACCTGATCTTCGAGCCGGGCTTCTCGACCGCGGATTCGCTGACCGAACTGGCCGGCCGCGGGGTCGGCATGGACGTGGTGCGCTCCGAGGCGCGCGCGCTGGGCGGGCGCGTCGATGTGGCCAGCGAGGCCGGCAAGGGCGCGGCCTTCACCATCCACCTGCCGCTGACCCTGGCCGTCAACCAGGTCGTGCTGGTCGCCAGCGGGGCGAAAACCTATGCGCTGCCGGCCAACCTGGTCGGGCTGGTAGCGCAGGTGCGCGAGGCCGAGCTGGCCGCGGCGCACGCGGCCGGGGCGATCCAGGTCCAGGGAGAAGCGGTGCCGCTGCGGCTCCTGGCAGAACTGCTGAACGAACCGGGCGGCGGCGCCGCGCAGCGTTCCGCGCCGGTGCTGGTGCTGGGCAGCGGCAGCGGCCGGCTGGCGCTGCAGGTCGACGAGGTGCTGGGAAACCGCGAAGTGGTGGTCAAGAACGTCGGCCCGCAGCTGGCGCGCATGCCGGGCATCGCCGGCGCCACCGTACTGGGCTCGGGCGAGATCGTGCTGATCCTGAACCCGCTGCTGCTGCCGGCCCATGCCGAGCCACAGCCGAACGGGCAGCGCCAGGCGCGGCAGCTGCCGGCCCAGCCGGCGCACCGCGCCACCGTGATGGTGGTCGACGATTCGCTGACCGTGCGCCGCGTGACCCAGCGCCTGCTGGAGCGCGAAGGCTACCGCGTGCTGCTGGCCAAGGACGGCGTCGAGGCACTCGAGCAGCTCCAGGCGCCGGAGACGCGTCCCGACCTGATGCTGGTCGATATCGAGATGCCGCGCATGGACGGCTTCGACCTGACCCGCAACGTGCGCGGCAACGGCGCCACCCACGGCATCCCGATCATCATGATCACCTCGCGCACCGCCGACAAGCACCGCAACTATGCGCTCGGCCTGGGCGTGGATGCCTACTTCGGCAAGCCCTTCCAGGAAGACGCGCTGCTGGCCGCGATCGAAGGCCTGCTCGCTTAGTCCGCTTCCTGCGCGTCGGCACGCAGCACGCCGAAACGCGCCAAGGTGCGTTCGCGCGCCTGCTCGTGGTCGACGATCGGGAACGGATAATCGCGTCCCAGCACCAGGCCGGCGCGCTCCAGTACGGCCGGTTTCGCCAGCCACGGCGCATGGATGGCCGGTCCTTCGAGCCGGCCAAGCTGCGGCAGCCAACGGCGGATGAAGGCGCCGTCCGGATCGAAGCGCTTCGACTGCGTGACCGGGTTGAAGATGCGGAACCAGGGCTGGGCATCGCAGCCGGTCGAGGCCGCCCACTGCCAGCCACCGTTATTCGACGACAACTCATAATCGTTCAGCCGCTGGGCGAAATAGCGCTCGCCGCGCACCCATGAGATGCCCAGGTCCTTGGTCAGGAAGCTGGCCGTCACCATGCGCAGGCGGTTGTGCATGAAGCCGGTGCGGTTCAGCTGCGCCATCGCCGCGTCCACCAGCGGATAGCCGGTGCGGCCCTCGCACCAGGCTGCGAAGGCCTGGTCCGCCTCCGGCCCCTGTTCCCAGCGCAGCCTGTCGAAGGCCGCCTTGAAGGAGTGCGTCACCACGCGCGGATGGCGCTGCAGGATCATCATGTAGAACTCGCGCCAGATCAGTTCCGACAGCCAGGTGCGGGCACCGTCGCTGCTGCGCCCGGCCAGCATGCGCACCAGGCTGCGGATCGACAGCGTGCCGAAACGCAGGTGCACCGACAGCCGCGAGGTGCTGTCGAGGGCCGGGAAATCGCGCTGCGCATGGTAGCCGTCGATGCGCTCCAGGAAGGCTTCCAGCAGCAGCTGCGCGCCCGCCATGCCGGCCGGGACGATCGGGGCCGGATTCGGAACGAAGCCGAGCGCTTCCAGCGAGGGCAGGGCGTAGCCGGCGGGGGCGGGCGCCAGCGCACCGGCCCAGGCCGCGGTCTCGAAGGCCTGCAGGGCATCCGGGTGCGCGGCCAAGCGCTTGAGCCAGGCGTTCTTGTAGGGCGTAAACACGGAGAAGGGGCCGCCGGCCTGGGTCAGCACCTCGTCCTTTTCGAAGATCACCTGGTCCTTGAAGGTCTGCAGGCTGCGCCCAAGCTCGCGCAGGCGCTGCTGGACTTCGCGGTCGCGCGCGACGGCCTGCGGTTCGTAATCATGGTTGGCGAACACCGACTCTGCCTCCAGCTCGCCGGCCAGGCGCACGATCTCGTCTGCGGCGCGCCCATGGCGCACGATCAGGTAAGCTCCCCATTCACGCAGGCGGGCGTCGAGTTGCACCAGGCTCGCATGGATGAATTGCACGCGGCGGTCGTCGCGCGGCAGGCCGGCCAGGATGTCGGTGTCGAACACGAACGCGCAGGCGACCCGGCTGGACGAGCGCAGTGCATGGTGCAGTGCGGCATGATCTTCGACCCGCAAGTCGCGCCGGAACCAGACCAAGGAGTTTCTTAAAGTCATCTTTTGTGTGCGGAGTCAATGTAATTGGAAATTTTACTGTCTACCATTCTCCGACCAGCCGCCCCGCAACGTGCCTTCATGGCCGCGTAAGGAAAACGGTGTAAACTAGCGAAAAGCCCAAGCTTATCGTTTTGGTCCACCGGCGGTCAGAGAGAGTGAGCCAACAGAGAGTATGAGTATGAAGAAAAGTAAGGCCGGCAAGCCTCTAACCATGCCCGGGATGCCGCACGAGCCGCCCGCGAGCCTGGTACAACCGAGCTCGGTCCAGTCCCAACTGAACCTGGCGAACCATTTCCTGATCGCCATGCCGTCGATAAACGACCCGATTTTCGGCGGCACGGTCGTGTATATCTGCGAACACAACGACAAGGGTGTCCTCGGCGTCGTCATCAACAAGCCGACCGACATGACCATGGACGTGCTGTTCGACCGCATCGACCTCAAGGTGACCGACAGCCTGCGCCCCAGCGTGGTCGACGAACCGATCATGTTCGGCGGCCCGGTGCAGGACGACCGCGGCTTCGTGCTGCATTCGCCGGGCGGCCGCTACTCGTCCTCGCTCAGCGTGACCGACGACGTCTCCTTCACCACCTCGATCGACGTGCTGGAAGCGGTCGCCAACGGCACCGGGCCGCAGCGCATGCTCGTCTCGATCGGCTATGCCGGCTGGAGTCCGGGCCAGCTGGAAGAGGAAATCGCCCGCAACGGCTGGCTCACCGTGGGCGCCGACGCCCGCGTGCTGTTCGACCTGCCGATCGAGGAGCGCTACAATGCCGCCATCAAACTGCTGGGAATCGATCCGCTGATGCTGGCGACGGAAGCCGGCCATGCATAAGGGGGCCGTGTCCCTGTAATGGTAGAGATCGTTTTCGGATTCGACTTCGGCGTGAAGCGCATCGGCATCGCGATGGGCAACACGCTGACCGGGCAGGCACAGCCGCTGTCCGTCATCAAGGCCATCGACAACGCGACCCGCTTCAAGGTCATCGGCGAACTCATCGAGCAATGGCGTCCAGCGCTTCTGGTGGTCGGCGAGCCGCGCCACCCGGACGGCGCCGAGCACGAGATGACCCTGCGCGCGCGCCGCTTCGCCAACCAGCTGCACGGCCGCTTCGACCTCCCCATCGAGCTGGTCGACGAGCGCTACTCGTCCGCCGTGATCCCCGCCAAGCGCGGCGAGCTCATCGACGCGAAGGCCGCCGCCATCATTTTGCAACAATACTTTGACGATCATGCCAACTCCTACTGACCACGCCGGTTACGACGCCGAGGCGCTGTACCGCACCCTGCTCGAGCAGGTCCGCGCCGGGATTGCCGGCGTGCCCGATGCCGCCATCGTCGGCATCCACTCGGGCGGCGCCTGGCTGGCCGAGCGGCTCGCCGCCGACCTCGGCCTGCAAAGCCGCCTGGGCTTCATCGACGTGTCCTTCTACCGAGACGACTATGCGAAGAAGGGCCTGCACCCGGACGTGAAGCCGACCCGCATCGACTTCAACGTCGACGGCGCCACCGTCCTGCTGGTCGACGACGTGCTGTACACGGGCCGCACGGTGCGCGCGGCGATCAACGTGCTGTTCGACTTCGGCCGCCCGCAGCGAGTCATGCTGGCGGCGCTGGCCGACCGGGGCGGACGCGAACTGCCGGTCGCGGCCGATTTCGTCGGCAGCAGCGCTACCCTCCAGCCGGGACAATCGCTGGCCCTGTCCCGTACCAGCGCCGGCCAACTCTCGCTCACGATCGAAGACGACAATGCATAACCCGCAACTGAACAAGAACGGCGAGCTGCAGCACCTTCTCACCATCGAAGGCCTGCCCAAGTCCATCATCAACCACATCCTCGACACCGCCTCGAGCTTCGTCGGCATCTCGGACCGCGAGGTGAAGAAGGTGCCGCTCATGCGCGGCAAGAGCGTGTTCAACCTGTTCTTCGAGAACTCGACGCGTACCCGCACCACGTTCGAGATCGCCTCCAAGCGCCTGTCGGCCGACGTCATCAACCTGAACATCGCGGCCTCCTCGACCTCGAAGGGCGAGTCCCTGCTCGACACCATCGACAACCTGGCGGCCATGCACGCCGACATGTTCGTGGTGCGCCATTCGCAGTCGGGCGCGCCCTACCTGATCGCCAAGCACCTGAACGATACGAAGCAGAACCACGTGCACGTGGTGAACGCCGGCGACGGGCGCCATGCGCACCCGACCCAGGGCCTGCTCGACATGTACACCATCCGCCACTATAAAAAGGACTTCACCAACCTGCGGGTGGCGATCGTCGGCGATATCCTGCACAGCCGCGTGGCGCGCTCGGACATCCACGCGCTGACCACGCTGGGGGTGCCCGAAGTGCGCGCGATCGGCCCGCACACGCTGCTGCCGGGCGGCCTGGAACAGATGGGCGTGCGCGTGTTCACGAACATCGACGAGGGCCTGAAGGACGTCGACGTGATCATCATGCTGCGCCTGCAGAACGAACGCATGTCGGGCGCGCTGCTGCCCTCGGCCGGCGAGTATTTCAAGAGCTACGGCCTGACGCCGGAGCGGCTGGCGCTGGCCAGTCCGGACGCGATCGTGATGCATCCGGGCCCGATCAATCGTGGCGTCGAGATCGATTCAAAGGTGGCGGACGGCGCGCAGGCGGTGATCCTGCCGCAGGTTACCTTCGGCATCGCTACGCGAATGGCGGTGATGAGCATTCTGGCAGGGACTCACGCATGAACTTCGGCATGAAACTACATATCAAGAACGGGCGCCTGATCGACCCGGCGAACGGCATCGACGCCGTGCAGGACCTGTACATCGCCGACGGCAAGGTCGCCGCCGTGGGCAGCGCACCGGAAGGCTTCCATGCCGAGCGCACCATCGACGCCGCCGGCCTGGTGGTGGCGCCCGGCCTTGTCGACCTCTCGGCGCGCCTGCGCGAGCCGGGCTACGAATACAAGGCCACGCTGGAATCGGAGATGCAGGCGGCGGTGCAGGGCGGCGTGACCACCCTGGTGTGCCCGCCCGACACCGACCCCGTGCTCGACGAACCGGGGCTGGTCGAGATGCTCAAGCACCGCGCGCGCATCCTGAACCAGGCCAACGTGCATCCGCTCGGCGCGCTGACCGTCGGCCTGAAGGGCAAGGCCCTGACCGAGATGGCCGAGCTGACCGAAGCCGGCTGCATCGGCTTCGCCCAGGCCGAGGAGCCGATCACCGACACCACCGTGCTGCTGCGCGCCCTGCAGTACGCGAAGACCTTCGGCTACACCGTCTGGCTGCGGCCGCAGGATCCGTATATCGGTTTTGGCGGCGTCGCCCACGCCGGCCCGCTGGCTTCGCGCCTGGGCCTGTCGGGCGTGCCGGTGATGTCCGAGACGATTGCCCTGCACACCATCTTCGAGTTGATGCGTGCTTCGGGCGCGCGCGTGCACCTGTGCCGCATCTCGTCGGCCGCCGCGCTGGAATTAATTCGTTCAGCCAAGCAGGAAGGCTTGCCGGTCACCTGCGACGTCGGCGTGCACCACCTGCACATGACCGATGCCGACATCGGCTTCTTCGATCCGAACGCGCGCCTGACGCCGCCGCTGCGCAGCCAGCGCGACCGTGAAGCGATCAGAGCAAGCCTGCTCGACGGCACCATCGACGCCGTGTGCTCGGACCACACCCCGGTCGACGACGACGAGAAGCTGCTGCCCTTCGCCGAAGCCTCGCCCGGCGCCACCGGCCTGGAACTGCTGCTGTCGCTGATGCTGAAGTGGGCGGAAGAGCAGCACGGCCGCACCGATGCGCTGGCGCTGGCGGTCCGCAAGATCACGGCCGATCCGGCGCGCATGGCGGGGCTGCCGGCGGGCACCCTGTCGGTCGGCGCGAATGCCGACGTGGTCGTGTTCGATCCGCAGGCCCGTTGGCAGGTCGCGCCGTCCGCGCTGGCCAGCCAGGGCAAGCACACGCCCTTCCTCGGCTACGAGCTGTCCGGACAGGTGAAGGCGACCATCGTCGCCGGCCACCTGGCCTGGGAGCGTTGAGCAGGACGGTGAAGATCCGGCTTGCGGGGCGCCTTGCGCGCCTCGTCCTGCACCTGTTGCAAGGCCTGGCGACCTGCGCGCTGGTCTTTCCCTGGGCCGGCGCCGCGCTGCGTGAGCGCCTGGTGCAGCGCTGGTCGGCACGCCTGCTGCGCATCTGCCGGGTCGAGGTCGAGCGTGACGGCGGCGCAGGCCACGCGCCGCTGCAGCACGCGCTGATCGTGTCGAACCATATCTCCTGGCTCGACATCTTCGTCATCAATGCCCTGCACCCGTGCCGCTTCGTGGCCAAGGCCGAGATCCGCGCCTGGCCGGTGCTCGGCTGGCTGGTCGCGCAGGCCGGCACGGTGTTCATCGCGCGCGGCAACCGGCGCGACCTGCGCCACATCTTCAAGGGACTGGTGGACGCCCTGGCCCAGCGCCAGCGCGTGGCCTTCTTCCCGGAGGGGACCACGGCCACCCAGGGCAGCCTGCTGCCCTTCCATGCCAATCTGTTCGAAGCGGCGATCGACGCCGGGGTCCCGGTGCAGCCGTATGCGTTGTCCTATGTCGACGGCGCGGGCGGCTGGCATCAGGCGGTCGACTACACCGGCGACACCACCTTCGTAAACAGCATCTTGCGCATCCTCGGCGGCGAGCGCGTGATCGCCCGCCTGGCCTGCCTGGCGCCGATCGATGCGGCGGGCAGCCACCGGCGCGAGCTGGCCGGGGCTGCGCATGATGCCATCGCCGTCGCGCTTGGCGTGGCTGTGCGCGATCCGGCGCAGTAAACACCGTCGTTCCCGCGCAGGCGGGAACCCAAGTTTGCTGGCGTTATCGAAACGCAAGCAGAACTTGGGCCCCCGCCTGCGCGGGGGCGACGGTCATTTTTTGCCGCTGTGCGGGCGATATTCCGGGCAGTCCACCTGCAGCAGCGTGCGGTCGTCCAGGCATACGGCGGTCAGCTTGCCGCCCCACACGCAACCGCTGTCCAGGCCCACCAGGTTGGGGCGCAATACCAGGCCCAGCGCCGACCAGTGCCCGAACACCACGGTCACGCCCGCCGTGCGGCGGCCCGGCACGTCGAACCAGGGCAGCAGATCCGAACCTTCCGGCCCCTTGTCGCTTTCCTTGTGCAGGAAGTCCATGCGCCCGTCCGGCCAGCACAGGCGCATGCGGGTGAGGGCGTTGACGATGCAGCGCAGCCTTTCGATGCCGGTCAGGGAGTCATCCCAGCGGTCCGGCTCGTTGCCGTACATCTGGGCGAGGAAATCGATCCAGCCGTCGCCGCGCAGCACCGCCTCGACCTCGGCCGCCAGCCGCATGGTCTGCTCGGCGCTCCACTGCGGCGGCACGCCGGCGTGCACCAGCAAGTGCGCGTCGACGAACATCGCCAGCGGGCGCCGGCGCAGCCAGGCGATCAGTTCTTCGCAGTCGGGAGCGGCCAGGATCTCGTCCAGGGTGTCCGAGCGGCTGGCCTTCTGCACGCCGGCCGCCACCGCCAGCAAATGCAGGTCGTGGTTGCCGAGCAAGGCTTCGATGCGGCCCCCGCTGCTTTCCGACAGCGCCTTCATGCGCCGCAGCGCGGCCAACGATTCCGGCCCGCGGTTGATCAAGTCGCCGACGAACAGGATGCGCGCATCCTTCATCGCCCGGGCGTCGGCGCCAATCCGTTCCAGCAGCAGGCCGGCTTCATGGGCGCAACCCTGCAGGTCGCCAATCACATAGGTTTTCATCATAGGGCGATACTAATGTATTTGGATGGTTTCATGCAGGGGTGCGGCTTGGGTTCATTTCTAAATGTAAAATTGTCAGCCGGCGCGTGCGAGGCCGCGGAAAATCCCGATCTTCGTCAATCGGAACATGGCATGCGCGCGTAAACTGCTGAGCTCCGGGCGCCGTCCTTAATCCAGTACAATGACGTTTTGCCGCCGCGTGCATCGAATAACGGCAGTCCGTTCATATATCTCCTCCATGCATACGGATCGCCTTGCCGGCTATTGCGTTTGAAGAATAATAAATGTTTTCATTCCTCGTGAGCTTTGTCTCCTCTGCATTGCTGACCCTGCTGGTCATCAAGCATTCTAAATTGCATGGAGCTGCGCTCGACAAGAATTTCGGCGGTGTTCAGAAAGTGCATTTGCATGACGTGGCACGGATCGGCGGCCTGCCGATATTCCTGGCGGTTGCCGTCAGCGCGGGCATTTCGGTATGGCGCGAACCGTCCCTCGGTTATTGGCTGCTGGCGCTGCTGGTCTGTTCGTCGATTGCCTTTGCCGGCGGAATCGTCGAAGACTATACCGGTAAAGTGCGGCCGTCGCGGCGTCTGGTATTAACCATGGTTGCGGCACTGTTCGGATATCTGGTGCTGGATGCGAAAATCGCGCGGCTGGATATGCCGTTCATGAGCTGGAACCTGATCTCGCCGTGGATCGTGCTGCCGCTGACGGTGCTGGCGGTGGCCGGGATCGCGAATGCGGTGAATATCATCGACGGCTTCAATGGACTGGCCAGCGTGGTCACGATCTTCATGCTGGTATCGCTGGCCTATGTCGCCTGGCAGGTCGGCGACATGTTCGTGCTGGTGTCGGCGCTGACGGTGGCCGGCGCGACCGCCGGCTTCCTCGTCTGGAATTATCCGGTGGGGCTGATTTTCCTCGGCGACGGCGGCGCCTACTTCATCGGTTTCATGCTGGGCGAGCTGGCCATGCTGCTGGTGATGCGCAATCCCGCCGTATCGACCTGGTATGCCGCATTACTGTTGATTTACCCGGCTTTCGAAACCCTGTTTTCCGCATATAGGCGCATGTTTGTGCGCGGCAAATCGCCGACTATGCCGGACGGTATTCACCTGCATAGCCTGATTTTCCGACGTATCGTGCAATGGACCGTGGGCCGCAAGGAAGCGCGCGCGCTGATGAAAAGGAATGCGCGTACCTCGCCTTACTTGTGGTTGTTTTCCCTGACCGCGGTGATTCCGGCAACCGTGTTCTGGCGATATACCGGAGCTCTGATATTCTTCTGTTTGTTGTTCGTTATCAGTTACGTTTGGTTGTACGCGCGTATTGTTCGTTTCAAGTCACCGCGCTGGCTGCTTTGGAACAAAAAGAACTAACAGAATATTGCGGATGGTGTATATTGCGACAATTGGTGAGATTTCGATGAAATCGGTTTCAACTTAACACTTATAAAGGAACGATGATGGATCTGTCTAATATGTCCTTGGGCGATTTGCGTAACCTGCAGGAGCAGATCAAGCAGGAGATGAAACAGCGCGAACAGCAGGAAGTGCAAAAAGCCCGCGAGCAGATCATGGCGATCGCGCAAAGCGTGGGCGTTCCCCTGAAAGACCTGATCGCCAGCGGCGGCCGCGGCGTCAAGGCTGCCACCAAATCGGGTTCGGTCGCCGTTCGTTATCGTAATCCCGAAGATGAATCCCAGCAGTGGACCGGCCGCGGCCGCCAGCCGAAATGGGTGAAGGAATGGGTCGAAGGCGGTAAATCGCTGGACAAGCTGCGCGTCTGATTCATCCCGCGCTCGCCGCCGCCTGATCCGCGGCGGCGGATTGCCGCATCGATCGCGTTTGCCGATCCTCCCCCCGCTTTCCCGTTTTTCCTTTCCCCGGCCCCTTCGGCCAGCCGAACCGCCTCCTCCGCACAGCAGAGCGCAGCGTTCCCAAGCCCCGTGCTTGCCATTACAATGTCAACTTCATAAGCGATTCCACGCGCCGATCCACGTCACTTCATCAAGGTATAAGTAATGGTCCCTCTCTCGAAAACGATCTTCAAGGCATATGACATCCGCGGCGTGCTCGGCAGCACTCTCGACGCCGGCATCGCGAAAAAGATCGGTCAGGCCTTCGGCGCCGCGGCGCTGGCGAAGGGGGAGCGCAAGGTCGTGATCGGCCGCGACGGCCGCCTGTCGGGCCCTGAACTGGCCGCCGCGCTGGCCGAGGGCCTGCGCGAAGCGGGCGTGGATGTGATCGACCTCGGCATGGTCGCGACCCCGATGGTGTATTTCGCCACCAACGTGCTGGACGCGCATAGCGGCATCATGGTCACCGGCAGCCACAACCCGCCCGACTACAACGGCTTCAAGATGGTGCTGGCCGGCGAAGCGATCTACGGCGACGCGATCCTGGCGCTGTATCAAGGGATCGAGCGCGGCGATTTCGCGCCGGCGGCCAGCCAGGGCGGCTACACCACCCACGACATCCGCGACGCCTACATCCGGCGCATCGCCGGCGACGTCAAGATCGCCCGTCCGATCAAGATCGCGGTCGATGCCGGCAATGGCGTGGCCGGCGCCTTCGTCGGCGAGCTGTACCGCGCGATGGGCTGCGAGGTGACGGAACTGTTCTGCGAAGTCGACGGCCACTTCCCGAACCACCATCCGGACCCGGCGCATCCGGAAAACCTGCAGGACCTGATCGACGCCGTGCGCAACGGCGACGCCGAGATCGGCCTGGCCTTCGACGGCGACGGCGACCGCCTCGGCGTGGTCACCAAGGATGGCCAGATCATCTTCCCGGACCGTCAGATGATGTTGTTCTCGGCCGACGTCCTGTCGCGCAACCCGGGCGCCGAGATCCTGTACGACGTCAAGTGCACGCGCCACCTCGGCCCCTGGATCGCGGAGCACGGCGGCCGCTCGCTGATGTGGAAGACCGGCCACTCGCTGGTCAAGGCCAAGCTGAAGGAAACCGGCGCCCCGCTGGGCGGCGAGATGAGCGGCCACATCTTCTGGAAGGATCGCTGGTTCGGCTTCGACGATGGCCTGTACACCGGTGCGCGCCTGCTCGAGATCCTGACCAGGAGCAGCGACCCGTCCGCGGTGCTGAATGCGCTGCCGAAGGCCAGCAGCACACCGGAACTGCACCTGCACCTGCAGGAAGGCGAGAACTTCGCGCTGATCGAGAAGCTGCGCCTCGAGGCCGAGTTCCCGGGCGCCGAGCGCGTGGTCGACATCGATGGCCTGCGCGTCGAGTACCCGGATGGCTTCGGCCTGGCGCGCGGCTCGAACACCACCCCGGTGGTGGTGCTGCGCTTCGAAGGCGAGACCCCGGAAGCGCTCGACCGCATCCAGAAGGAATTTGCGCGCGTAATCCTGGCCGCCAAGCCCGACGCCCACCTGCCGTTCTGATGAAGATCCTGCTGGTGCGGGTGTCGTCCCTGGGCGACGTCCTGCACAACCTGCCGATGGTGGCCGACATCCTGCGCCACCATCCCGATGCCCGGATCGACTGGGTGGTGGAAGAGGGCTACGTCAGCCTGGTGCGCCTGAACCCGCACGTGCGCAAGGTGATCCCGTTTGCGCTGCGACGCTGGAAGAAAGGGCTCAAGCACCGGGCCGTGCGCGCCGAAGTCCGCGCCTTCTTCCGCGACCTGCGCGCCGAAGAATACGACTATGTGTTCGACACCCAGGGCCTGATCAAGACCGGCCTGATCATGGCCGCCGCGCGCGTGCGCCCGGGCGGCCAGAAGATCGGGATGGCGAACGGCACCGAGGATTCGGGCTACGAAGCTGCCTCGCGCATCTTCCACAGCCGCAGCATTCCGGTCGAGCCGCGCACCCATGCGGTGGAGCGTGGCCGCGTGGTCGCCGCCGCCGCGCTCGGCTATGCGCTGGACACCCCGCCCGACTTCGGCCTGCCGGCACCCGACCCGGCCCGGCGCCCGGCCTGGATGCCGGCCGGCGAATATGCCGTGTTCTTCCACGGGACCGCGCGCGACGCCAAGAAGTGGGCCACCGCCAACTGGATCGCGCTCGGCCATGCATTGGCACCCTTGCCCATCCTGCTGCCCTGGGGTTCGCCGAAGGAAAAGGACGAAGCCGAACGGCTGGCCGCGGCGCTGCCGAACGCCACCGTGCTGCCGAAGCTGTCGATGATGGATGCGGTCGAACTGGCCCGCCATGCGGCGCTGGCGGTCGGCGTCGACACCGGCCTGACCCATATCGCCGCGGCGTTCGTGCGCCCCACGGTCGAGATCTACGGCGATTCGCCGCGCTGGAAGACCGAGGGCAACTGGTCGCCGCGCATCGTCAACCTCGGGGATACCGGCAGTCCGCCGTCGATCGACGAGGTCGTCGGCGCCGCCCGGCGCCTGCTGGAGCAAGCTTGATACGGCTGTTCTACTCCCTGATGTGGTGGCTGGCGCTGCCGCTGGTGCTGGGCCGCCTGTGGTGGCGCGGGCGCCGCGAGCCCGGCTACCGCAGCCACCTTGGCGAACGGCTGGGATTCTACGGCCCGGCGCCGGGGCCGGACCGGCAACTGCGCCGTACGATCATGGTGCATGCGGTGTCGGTCGGCGAGACCCGCGCCGCCGAGCCGCTGGTCGAGGCCCTGCTGCGCGCATGGCCCGACTGCCGCATCCTGCTGACCCACATGACCCCCACCGGCCGTGCCACCGGCAAGGCGCTGTTCTCCAAACATGGGGAGCGCGTCATCCAGTCCTTCCTGCCCTACGATACCGGTTTCATGGTCGGCCGCTTCCTGCGCCATTTCGCGCCTTCGGTCTGCATCCTGATGGAGACCGAGGTATGGCCCAACCTGATCGCCGGCTGCGCCGCGCACAGCGTGCCGGTGGCGCTGGTGAACGCGCGCCTGTCGGAACGGTCGCTGCGGCGCGGGAAGCGCTTTGGCGGCCTGATGATGGAAGCGGCGCGCGGCATCACGCTGGCCGCGGCCCAGACCGAGGCGGATGCCGCACGCATCGCCTCGCTGGGCGCGCCGCGGGTCGCCGTCACCGGCAGCATCAAGTTCGACGTGGTGCCTCCCGAAGCTGCGCTGCAGACCGGCGCCATGCTGCGCGCGCGGTTCGCCCGGCGCCCGGTGCTGCTGTGCGCCTCGACCCGCGAGGGCGAGGAGGCGCTCATCCTCGACGCCTACCGCGCGCTGGCGCATCAACCGCCAGGCATGCTGCTCCTGCTGGTGCCGCGCCATCCGCAGCGTTTCGACGAGGTCGCGCAGATGGTCCGCGAACGCGGCCTGAGCCTGGCGCGCAGGTCGGCCTTGCCGGAAGGGAGCAACGGCGAGGTCGACAGCGACGTCCTGCTGGGCGATTCGATGGGCGAGATGTTCGCCTACTACGCCGCCTGCGACTGCGCCTTCATCGGCGGCAGCCTGCTGCCGCTGGGCGGCCAGAACCTGATCGAAGCCTGCGCCGTCGGCAAGCCGGTGCTGGTCGGCAAGCACACCTTCAACTTCCTGCAGGCGACCGAGGAAGCCGTCGCGGCCGGCGCTGCGCTGCGCGTGCCCGATGCTGGCGCACTGATGAGCGAGGCAGCCCGCTTGCTGGGCGACGAGGCCGCGCGCGCGCGGATGAGCGAACAGGCGCTGGCCTTCGCCGGGCGCCATCGCGGTGCGACCGTGCGCACTGTTGAACTCTTGCGACAATTTATTCGTTAACTTTTGTTACCATTCTCTTTAGCTTGAATAACGAAAGGGGATGCACATGTTGTGGTCTAATCGTGCGCGAGCGGGCGGCAACGTGGATGGCGGCGCCGCGCTCATGGACGCGCCTGAAATGACGGACTTGGGAGCCGACGCGATGCCGCCGGCACCGATTCCGGTCGTGCATCCTCCCGCAGCGCTGTACAGCCTGCATTTCTGGGTACGCTATTCGCTCGGCGAATACATGCGCTTCATGTGGGAGCACGGCGGCTACCTGATCCGCCGCCGCCACATCCGCTGGCCGATGGCCCTGTACCTGCGCGTCAAGAGCACGCTGTCGGCCGCCATGCACTTCGTGCTGCTGCGACGCGGCCGCCGCACCTACGAATTCACCATCGACCAGCATGGCATCGTGCGCACCAGCGACACCGGCGTGACCCTGATCGGCTGGGACGACGTGGCGCGCATCCGCACTTACACGAACGGCTTCATGATGGTGCTCAAGCGCGGGACCCTGCCGATTCCGTTCCGCTGCCTGAGCGCGAAAGAGGTCGATGCGATGAAGGGAATCGCCGCGGCGCGCGCGGCGGGGGAATTGCAGCTGCGCGGCACGGCGTAATGTGTGCGTGGGGTCATTAAGGCTGGGGCCTTAATGACGGTGCCCACGCCATCATTCATCCGGAAACAAGACCGGCATCTCGACCGAACGCTTCCTGAGCGCCGACTTGGCGCCGTCATAGTCCGGGAAGACTTCGCCCACCACGGTCCAGAAGCGCGGGCTGTGGTTCATCTCGCGCAGGTGGGCCAGTTCGTGCACCACCACGTAATCCAGCAGTGCCAGCGGATAGTGGATCAGCTTCCAGTTCAGGCGGATGTTGCCGGCCACCGTGCACGAGCCCCAGCGCGTGCCGGCCGACGACAGCGCGAACGCCTTGTAGCTCACGCCCACGCGCGGCGCGTACAGGTCCAGGCGTTCGCGGAACATGCGTTTCGCCTCGTCCTGGAACCACAGCTTGACGCGTTCGCGGATCTGCCACTCCGACAGCCCCGGCGTCACGCCCAGGCGCAGCTCGCGCGACTCCTCGTCGAACAGACAGTGGCTGCGCGTGGCGTCCTGCAGGCGCATCACGATGTCGCCACCCAGATAGGGCAGGCGCGCGCCGTCGACCCATTCCACCGGCGCTCGCTGCTCGCGCAGCGTGCGCCGCTCGGCGCGTTCGAACAGCTTGGTCAGGATCCAGCCCTGCTTGGCGCGGATGGCGCGCTCGATGTCGTCCATCGGCGCGCGCCGCGGCGAGGTCACGTGCAGGCCGTCGTCGCTGATCATGAAGCCGTGGGAACGCCGCGCCGAGCGGCGCAGCACGTAGTGGACGGTGTGCGACCCGAGCTGGATCTTGCGCAGCGGCGCGTCGTTCGGGCCGACCGGCGGAACCGGCAGGGTGCGGGTCGGGCTCGGGGGCGCCCTGAACAGCGGGACGGGCGGCTTGGGTGCCGCCGGTGGCGATGCGGTGGGCTTGAACGCCGCAAAAAGTTCTTGCGCGAACAGCTCGAGCTGTGTCGCGTCGGTCTTGGGGGAGGTCATGGTGGGCTGCAGCGCTGGTACTTTGGATGGTGCTGTCATCTGCGCGCCCAACTCATTCAGGTACCTCAGTAGACGTGGGGCGAAATGACGCGCATTTCCGATTCTATCCAATTTTCGACCTCTTGCATCAGACTGTCGGGAGTGTGGTTTTCTGGCGATATCGGCTTGCCAATCGAGACGGTGATCAGGCCCGGACGCTTGATGAACGAGTTCTTGGGCCAGCACTCGCCTGAATTATGCGCGATCGGAACAACCACGGCACCTGTCTCGATTGCCAGGCGCGTGCCGCCGCTTTTGTATTTACCCTTCTGACCGACCGGGATACGGGTCCCTTCGGGGAACATGATGATCCACTGGCCGTCGGCCAGGCGGCGCTTGCCGTGCCGGACCACGTTGGCGAATGCGTTCTTGCCTTGCTTGCGGTCGATCGGGATCATGCGCAGCAGCGCCATGGCCCAGCCGAAGAAGGGGATGTACAGGATTTCCTTCTTGAAGACGAAGACCAGCGGATGCGTCATGTTCGGCAGCAGGAAGATGGTCTCCCAGGCCGACTGGTGTTTCGACAGCAGGATCGCCGGACCGTCAGGCAGGTTCTCGTAGCCCTTGAACTGGTAGCGGATGCCGCAGATGGTCTTGGCGCACCAGATGATGAAGACATTCCAGCGCGAGGTGATCCAGAAACGCGTGTTGTACTTGAAGGGCGCGGCGAGGAAGCAGATGCAGGCCCAGACGACGGTGGCGACCACCATCACGATCGTGAACAACAGGGAACGCAGGAACAGGGTGGCAGTACGCAAGAACGGTCTCCGGGACGTGGATCGGATGGTGGTGCGGGTTAAGCTCAACAGCATCGGCTCAGCTTAGCAGATCAAGGGGCAGGCGGACTAGTGGCAGCTTGCTTGAGGAAGGCGGTCACCATCGCGGCGAGGTCCGGGAAGATCTGGGTGCCGGGCGGCAGGCCGCCGGTGGCGTAGGTCTTCTCGCCCTTGCCGGTCAGGACCAGATAGGGTGCGCAGCCGCTGATGAAGCCGGCCTGCAGGTCGCGCAGCGAATCGCCGACGGTCGGTACGCCCTTCAGGCTGAGCTTGAAGCGCTTGCTGATCTCCTCGAACATCCCGGCCTTCGGCTTGCGGCAGTCGCAGTTGTCGATCGCCGCGTGCGGGCAGAAGAAGATGGCGTCGATGTCGGCGCCGGCCAGCTGGGCCGCCGCATGCATCTTCTGGTGGATCGCGTTCAGCGTGGTGATGTCGAACAGTTCGCGGGCGATGCCCGACTGGTTCGACGCCACCACCACGCGGTAGCCGGCCTGGTTCAGGCGCGCGATCGCCTCGAGCGATCCCGGGATCGGGATCCACTCGGCGGGCGACTTGATGAACTCGGGGGAGTCATGGTTGATGACCCCGTCCCGGTCGAGGATGACCAGTTTCATGCTGCCAGCTTCGAGATGTCGGCCACGCGGTTCATCATGCGGTGCAGGATGGCGAGCAGGGCCAGGCGGTTATTGCGCAGCTTGACGTCCTCGGCCATCACCATCACGTCGTTGAAGAAGGCGTCGACGTCGTCGCGCAGCTGGGCCAGGGTGCGCAGCGTACCCGTAAAGTCGCCGCGCTCGAAGGCCGCGTCGACTTCCGGCTGCACGCGCTGCACGCTGGCGTACAGCTTCTTCTCGGCCTCGTCCTGCAGCAGCGAGGGATCGACCGAACCCGCCTGGGCGAGCGCTTCCTCGTTCTTCTTGAGGATGTTGGCGATGCGCTTGTTGGCGGCGGCCAGCGAGGCGCTTTCCGGCAGCGCGGCGAAGGACTGCACGGCTTCCAGGCGCTGCACCACGTCGTCCACGCGGTCCGGGTTCTGCGCCAGCACCGCTTCCACCTCGTTCGGCGAGAAGCCGCGGTCGCGCAGCAGGCCGCGCAGGCGGTCCAGCATGAAGGCGCTTACTTCCTGGGTCGGGTCCTTGAAGGCGGCCATGTAGTCGAACACGCCGGCGGCATCCGCCAGCAAGTCGGAAATGCCCAGCGGCAGGCGCTTCTCGACCAGCATGCGCATCACGCCCAGCGCATGGCGGCGCAGCGCGAACGGATCCTTCTCGCCGGTCGGCTGCAGGCCGATCGACCAGATGCCGACCAGGGTTTCCAGCTTGTCCGCCAGCGCCACCACCAGGCCGGTGTTGGTCGAGGGCAGGGCGTCGCCGGAGAAGCGCGGCTGGTAGTGTTCGGACGCGGCCAGCGCCACTTCTTCGTTCTCGCCGTCGTTGCGGGCATAGTAGGTGCCCATGATGCCCTGCAGCTCCGGGAACTCGCCGACCATATCGGTCAGCAGGTCGGCCTTGGCCAGCTGGGCGCCGCGTTCGGCCAGCAGCACGTCGTAGCCGAGGCGGCGCGCGATGGCGCCGGCCAGGCGGGTGACGCGCTGGGTGCGTTCAAGCTGGGTGCCGAGCTTGTTGTGGTAGACCACGTTGGCCAGCAGCGGCAGGCGCGATTCCAGCGACTTCTTCTTGTCCTGCTCGAAGAAGAACTTGGCGTCCGACAGGCGCGGGCGCACCACGCGCTCGTTGCCGCCGACGATGGCGCTCGGGTCATCGGTCTGCAGGTTCGAGACGATCAGGAAGCGCGAACGCAGGCGGCCAGCAGCGTCCGTCAGCGCGAAGTACTTCTGGTTGGTCTGCATGGTCAGGATCAGGCATTCCTGCGGCACCGACAGGAACAGGTCCTCGAACCGGCACTCGTAGACCACCGGCCATTCGACCAGCGCGGCGACTTCGTCCAGCAGCGCTTCCGGCATCAGCACCTGGTCGGCGCCGGCCTTGGCCAGCAACTGGGCGCGGATCGATTCCTTGCGCTCTTCGGAACTGGCGACCACCTTGCCCTGTTCCTTCAGCATGGCGGCGTACTGGTCGGGGTGGGCGATGTCGAAGGGCTGGCCGTTCGACAGGAAGCGGTGGCCCAGGGTGGAACGGCCGCTCGCCAGACCGAGCAGCGACAGCGGCACGACGGCGTCGCCGTGCAGCGCCAGCAGGGAGTGCACCGGACGCACGAACTGCACGGTCTCGCCGTCCGGGCGCTGGTAGCTCATGAGCTTCGGGATCGGCAGCTTGGCGACGGCATCGATCAGCACCGGCTGCAGGCCGTCGGAAAGCGCGCTGCCCGGCGCGGTATGGCTATAGAAGAAGCTCTCGGCCTTGCCGTCCTGGGCGCGTTCGAGGTCGGCGATCTTCAGGTCGGGGAAGCCGAGCGCGGCCAGCTTCTTGGCCAGCGGCGCGGTCGGGTTGCCGTCCTTGTCCAAGGCCACCGCAACCGGCAGCATCTTTTCGCGGATCGCCTTGTCCGGCGAGGTGGCGCGCACCTTGGTGATCGCTACCGCCAGGCGGCGCGGGGTGGAATAAGCGGTGACGACGCTGTCGGCTTCGAGGAAGTCGCGCGCCTTCAGGCCGTTGGCGATGCCGTTCGCAAAAGCGGCGCCCAGTTTGACGAGGGCCTTCGGCGGCAGCTCTTCGGTTTGCAGCTCAATCAGCAAGGTCTGAGCGAGTGGGGTCTGGTTCATCATTCTTTATTCTTTCGGGAGCATCGGGAAGCCGAGCTTCTCGCGCGAATCGTAATAAGCCTGGGCGACCAGGCGCGACAGCGTGCGCACGCGGCCGATGTAGGCGGCGCGCTCGGTGACGGAGATCGCGCCGCGCGCGTCCAGCAGGTTGAAGCTGTGCGAGGCCTTCATGATCTGCTCGTAGGCCGGCAGGGTCAGTTCCAGCTCGATCAGGCGCTTGGCTTCGCTCTCGTGGTTGCCGAAGGCCTGGAACAGCAGCTCGGTATTCGAGTGCTCGAAGTTGTAGGTCGACTGTTCGACCTCGTTCTGGTGGAACACGTCGCCATACAACATGCGTTTCGTCACCGTTTCGCCGGCCGGCCCCTTCTCTTCCCACTCGGTCCACACCAGGTCGTAGACGTTTTCCACGCCCTGCAGGTACATCGCCAGGCGTTCGATGCCGTAGGTGATCTCGCCCAGCACCGGCTTGCAATCCAGGCCGCCGACCTGCTGGAAGTAGGTGAACTGGGTCACCTCCATGCCGTTCAGCCAGACTTCCCAGCCCAGGCCCCAGGCGCCCAGGGTCGGGCTTTCCCAGTCGTCCTCGACGAAACGGACGTCATTCTTCTTCAGGTCCAGGCCCAGCGCTTCCAGCGAGCCGAGGTAGAGCTCGAGGATGTTTTCCGGGGCCGGCTTGAGCACCACCTGGTACTGGTAATAGTGCTGCAGGCGGTTCGGGTTCTCGCCATAGCGGCCGTCCTTCGGGCGGCGCGAGGGCTGGACGTAGGCGGCGCGCCACGGCTCAGGGCCGATCGCGCGCAGGAAGGTGCCGGTATGGAAGGTGCCCGCGCCGACTTCCATGTCGTACGGCTGGAGCAGGGCGCAGCCTTGCTTGTCCCAGTAGGTTTGCAAGGTCAAAATGATTTGTTGGAATGTGAGCATCTTGTAGGCTTCGGGCACTCGGGCCGCGAACACGGTGAGTTTGCTAAAACACCAATTTTAGCGGTTTTTGACGGCTGACTCGACATCGAAACGCGAATCAGCCGGGATTTGGTTAATTTTCTTCGCTTGTCGCCGGGCGCTTGCGCATCGTCCCGCCCAGCCAGGCCGCGCCCAGCATCAGCGCCCCGAGTGCCAGGAAGGCCCAGTTGCCGAAGCGGATATACGGCGTACTGCCGGCCATGCCCTGCACCTTCGCCGTCAGCACGTCCTGGCGGTAGTAGGGGATGAGCTGCTGGACCCGGCCGCGGCCGTCGATGACGGCGGTGGCGCCGTTGTTGGTCGCGCGCAGCATCGGGCGGCCCGTCTCGAGCGAGCGCATGCGCGAGATCTGCAAGTGCTGCGGAATCGCCACCGACTCGCCGTACCAGGCCAGGTTCGACACATTCAGCAGCAGCGTGGCCGGGCGCGGGGCGTCGCGCAGCTGCTGCGCGATCTCTTCGCCGAACACGTCCTCGTAGCAGATATTGGGCAGCACCAGCTGGTCCTTCACCGGGAACGGCGCCTGCACCGCCGGGCCGCGGGTGAAGTCGCCCAGCGGGATGTTCATCAGGTTGGTGAACCAGCGGAAGCCGGTCGGGATGAATTCGCCGAACGGCACCAGGTGGTGCTTGTCATAGCGGTAGGACTGGCCCTGCGGGCCGATGCCGGCCACGCTGTTGGCATAGGCGGTGGGGCCGTCGGCCAGCGGGATCCCGAACAGGTAGAAGCTGCCGGTGCGCTTCGCATACTCGTTAAAAGTGGCGAGGTAGTCGGGCGGCAGCTGTTGCGGGAACACGGGGATCGCGGTTTCCGGCGCGGCGATCAGGTCGGCCGGCGCGGCGGTCATCATGTCGCGGTAGCGCACCAGGATCTCGTTCAGGTAGGCGGCGGCGAATTTCTCGTCCTGGCGGATGTTCCCCTGCAGCAGGCGCACGCCGATCGGCTGGCCGACCGGGTGGGTCCATTCGACATGCGACAGGTCCCAGCCGGCCGCCAGCACGCCGGCCGCCAGGCCGAGCGCCGGCAGCTTGCGGCGCTGGGTCAGCATCACCAGGCTGGATGCGCACACGGCCACCAGCACGCCGATGCCATAGACTCCCAGGATCGGCGCGAAGCCGGCCAGCGGCGCCGTATTGTGGGCATAGCCGGAGGCGGCCCAGGGGAACCCGGTGAAGACCCAGCCGCGCATCCATTCCGACACGCCCCACATTGCCGGGAACACCAGCAGCAGGAAGGCGGGAACGGGCAGCGACCAGCGCTTCCTCAGCCAGGTGGAGGCACCTGCGGCGAACGCGGCGAACAGGCCCATGTACAGGCCGAGCAGGGCGATCGCGGCGGCCGACAGCGGCGCGGCCAGGCCGCCGAAGCGGTTCAGTGCGATATACAGCCAGTGCATGCCGGCCACCGACCAGCCGAAGCCGAAGGCCCAGCCGAGCCAGAGCGCGCGGCGGGTCGAGCTGCCCATGCCGACCTGGTAGAAGAAATAGGCCAGGCAAAGGAACTGCAGCGGCCACCAGCCGAAGGGTTCGAAGGAGAACAGGCTCAGCGCCCCGGCGATGGCGGCGGCGGCCAGGCCGGGCAGGGAAGGGCGGGTGCCGCGCAGCGCCGGGTCCGGCGCGACGGCCGGGCGGGTACGGCGGCGCAGAATCATCAGTCGTGCTCGTCGTCGCCGTCGCGCGCCGGCAGTTTTTCGACCAACAGCACATGGATCTGGCGCGCGTCGGCGCGCAGCACTTCGAAGCGAAGATTCTTCAGGTCGAACACCTCGCCCTTGTGCGGCATGCGTCCCAGGTGGCTGGCCACCAGGCCGCCAATGGTGTCGACGTCGTCCTCGGGCAGGTCGACCCCGATCTCTTCGTTGAACTGGTCGATTTCGGTAAGTGCCTTGACGCGCCAGCGCGGGCCGAAATGGCCTTCCTTGATCGAGAGGATGTTGTCTTCTTCCTCGTCGAAGTCGTATTCGTCCTCGATGTCGCCGACGATCTGCTCGAGCACGTCCTCGATGGTGATCAGGCCGGCCACGCCGCTGTACTCGTCGACCACGATGGCCATGTGGTTATGGTTGGCGCGGAAGTCGCGCAGCAGCACGTTCAGGCGCTTCGATTCGGGGATGAAGATGGCGGGGCGCAGCATGTCGCGCACGTCGAAGGATTCCTCGGCGTAGTAGCGCAGCAGGTCTTTGGCGAGCAAAATGCCGACCACCTTGTCGCGTTCGCCCTCGATGGCGGGAAAGCGCGAGTGCGCCGTTTCCAGCACGATCGGCAGCCATTCCTCGATCGGTTTGGTGATGTCGATGACGTCCATCTGCGAACGCGGGACCATGATGTCGCGCACCGACAGGTCGGAAACCTGGAACACGCCCTCGATCATGGAGAGGGCATCGGCGTCGATGAGGTTGCGTTCGTGGGCGTCGTGCAGCACTTCGAGCAGCTCGGCGCGATTTTCGGGCTCGGGGGAGATCAGGGCGGTCAGCCGTTCGAAGAGGGACCGGTGGGTTTTGACGTCCGTGCGGACATCAGCAGGGTGCTCGGGCATAGTTGGCGTGAAGCCGTTGTTGCG
This sequence comes from Massilia sp. LXY-6, assembly GCF_051233485.1. NCBI lineage: Bacteria > Pseudomonadati > Pseudomonadota > Betaproteobacteria > Burkholderiales > Oxalobacteraceae > Massilia > Massilia sp. LXY-6. The sequence continues at coordinate 67,239 of NZ_JBKFGF010000031.1, read as the reverse complement.
ATGGGCATTAGGATACACCAAAAGCTGCCATGCCTGTTTTTTATGCAGTCCAGATAGCGCGGCGCTGGTGTGCGCCACCGATGCATGTGCTTGCCATATAGTTGCTCATTCGCTAGCGAAGGAGCTTCCCATGCCCGGCCTGAATATCAACGGCACCACGACCAATCTCGACGTCCCCGACGACATGCCCCTGCTGTGGGCGATCCGCGACGTGCTCGGCCTGACCGGCACCAAGTTCGGTTGCGGCGCCGCCCTGTGCGGCGCCTGCACCGTCCACCTGGACGGCCAGCCGATCCGCTCCTGCGTCACCCCGGTCTCGGCGGCGGCGGGCAAGAAGATCACGACCATCGAGGCGATCGGCAACGATCCGGTTGGCGCCAGGGTGCAGGACGCGTGGCGCCAGGTCGACGTCGTGCAGTGCGGGTACTGCCAGTCGGGCCAGATCATGTCGGCCACCGCGCTGCTGCAGGCGAACCCGAAGCCGAGCGACGCCGACATCGACGGCGCCATGGCCGGCAACATCTGCCGCTGCGGCACCTATGGCCGGATCCGCAAGGCGATAAAAATTGCAGCGGGCATCCCGTCCCCGGCGGTGGCGCCCTCCGCCCAGCCGGCGCCGGCCCGCAAGGCGTGATCGGAGGAGCGCACATGGACATCAAGGAAAACGTATCAAACGCGCGCCGCGGCTTCATGAAGGCCGGCGCGGCAGCCGGCGGCAGCCTGCTGTTCGGCTTTTCGCTGTTCGGCTGCAGTCGCGCCGGCGACGGCAAGGAAGGGCAGAACGACCGCAAGGAGCCGCCGTCCGAGAAGGCGGTCGGCCAGGCCGCCACCGCCGCCTCCGAGCCGGCGGGCCTGGCCCATGACGCCTTCATCCGCATCGACCGTGACGGCATCGTCACGCTCATCATCCACAAGGTCGAGATGGGGCAGGGCACCTTCACCTCGATGCCGATGCTGCTGGCCGAGGAGCTCGGCGCCGACCTGTCGAAGGTGAAGCTGGAGCAGGCGCCGGCCGACAACAGTTTATATGCCGACCCGCTGCTGGGCGGGCAGGTGACGGGCGGCTCGACCTCGGTGCGCGGCGCCTGGAAGCCGCTGCGCGAGGCCGGCGCCAAGGTGCGCACGGTGCTGGTGCAGGCAGCGGCCCAGACCTGGAAGGTCGACGAGAAGGAGCTCAAGGTGGTCGGCGGGACCGTGCGCCACGACGCCTCGAACCGATCGGCCCATTTCGGCCAGCTGGTCGATGCCGCCTCCAAGCTGAACTTCCCGAAGACGGTGACGCTGAAGGACGCGGCCGGCTTCACCCTGATCGGCAAGTCGACGAAGCGCCTGGATTCGCCGGCCAAGGTCAACGGCCAGGCCTTGTTCGGCATCGACGCGCGCCTGCCGAACATGGGCATCGCGGCGGTGATGGCCTCGCCGGTCCTGGGAGGCAAGGTGACGGCGGTGGACGAGCAGAAGGCGATGGCGGTCAAGGGCGTGCGCCAGGTGCTGCGCATCGAAGGCGCGGTGGCGGTAGTGGCCGACAACTTCTGGACCGCCAAGCAGGGCCTGGCGGCGGCGGCCCCGCAATTCGACGACGGTCCGAACGCCAAGGTCAGCACCGCCTCGATCGTGGCCGACATGGCCAAGGCCTCGGAGGGCACCGGCGCGGTCGCCACCAACAAGGGCGACGCCCTGAAGGCGCTGGCCCAGGAAGGCGGGCGCCGCATCGACGCGGTCTACGAGATGCCCTTCCTCGCGCACGCGACCATGGAACCGATGAACTGCACGGTCGACCTGCGCCCCGATGCCTGCGAGCTGTGGGTCGGCACCCAGGTGCCGGCGCTGGCGCAGGGCGCGGCGGCCAAGCTCACCGGCCTGCCGGTCGAGAAGGTCAAGGTGCACAACCACTACCTGGGCGGCGGTTTCGGACGCCGGCTGGAAGTCGACAACGTGATCCAGGCGGTGGCCTTCGCCAAGCTGGCCAAGGGCCCGCTGAAGGTCATCTGGACGCGCGAGGAAGACATCCAGCACGACATGTACCGTCCTTATTATTACGACCGCCTGTCGGCAAGGCTCGACAACAAGGGCATGCCGAGCGCCTGGTTCCACCGCGTGACCGGTTCCTCGATCATGTCTCGCTTCGCCCCGCCGATGGTCAAGAACGGCGTCGACCCGGATGCCGTGGAAGGCGCGGCCGACCTGCAGTACGCGATTCCCGCCATGCGCGTCGAGTACGTGCGCCACGAGCCGCCCGGCGTGCCGACCGCGTTCTGGCGCGGCGTCGGCCCGACCCACAATATCTTCGTGGTCGAGAGCTTCATCGACGAGCTGGCGTATGCGGGCAAGACCGACCCGGTCGCGTTCCGGCGTTCGCTGCTGACCAAATCGCCGCGCACGCTGGCGGTGCTGAATCTGGCGGCCGAGAAGGCGGGCTGGGGCCGGCCGCTGAAGCCGGTGGCGGGGCGCAAGGTCGGGCGCGGCGTGTCGACCCAGTTCGCGTTCGGCAGCTACATGGCCCAGGTGGCGGAAGTGTCGGTCGGCCCGGACGGCGACGTGCGCGTGCACCGTGTGGTGTGCGCGGTCGACTGCGGCCAGAACGTCAACCCGGACGGCATCGTCGCGCAGATGGAAGGCGGGATCGTGTTCGGCGCCAGTGCCGCGCTGTGGGACCAGATCACCATCGAGAATGGCCGGGTGCAGCAGACCAATTTCGGCGACTACCGCGTGATGCGCATGAACGAGGCGCCGACGGTCGAGGTGTATATCGTCAACAGCCACGACGAGCCGGGCGGGATCGGCGAGCCGGGGACGGCGGGGATTGCGCCGGCGATTGCCAACGCCGTGTTTGCGGCGACGGGGAAAAGGGTGCGGAAGCTGCCGATCGGGGAGCAGTTGAAGAAAGCGTAGGGTGGGCACGTGGTGCCCACCCTACGGTTAATCCTCCGCGTACGGATCCGGATACTCCAGCACTTCCATGATGTCGCGCTCGAGCTGTTCCATCTCCTCGGCTTCCTCGTCGTTCTCGTGGTCGAAGCCCTGCGCGTGCAGCACGCCGTGCACCACCAGGTGGGCGACGTGTTCCTCGACCGTCTTCTTCTGTTCCTCGGCCTCGCGCTGCAGCACGTCGGTGCAGAGCACGATGTCGGCCTGAGTCGGCTCGTCGTCGGCCAGTTCGGCGCCTTCGTTGTAGGCGAAGGTCAGCACGTTGGTGGCGTAGTCCTTGCCGCGGTAGTCGCGGTTGAGCTGCTGGCCTTCCGCGGCGTCGACGAAGCGGATCGCCAGCTCGGCCGGGCCGAGCAGGGAGGCCTGGACCCAGCGTTCGATCATCGCGGGCGTGATCGAGGCTTCCAGGCGGGTGTCGGGATACTGGACGTCCAGTTCGAGCTTATGCTTTTTTTCTTGCATTTCGGTTCACGGGTTTGGCCACGCCGGGCAGGGCGCCGAGCTCCTGCATCGAGGCGGATTTTTCGTAGGCGTCGACGATGCGGCCCACCAGCGGGTGGCGCACCACGTCGGCACTGGAGAACTGGCTGAAGGCGATGCCGCGCACGTCCTTCAATACATGCATCGCGTCGACCAGGCCGCTGCGCTGGGTCTTGTGCAGGTCGACCTGGGTGACGTCGCCGGTGACCACGGCCTTGCTGCCGAAGCCGATGCGGGTCAGGAACATCTTCATCTGCTCGACCGTCGTGTTCTGGGCTTCGTCCAGGATCACGAAGGCATGGTTCAGCGTGCGCCCGCGCATGAAGGCCAGCGGGGCGATCTCGATGACCTGCTTCTCGAACAGCTTCTGGGTGCGGTCGAAGCCGAGCAGGTCGTACAGCGCATCGTACAGCGGGCGCAGGTAGGGATCGACCTTCTGCGCGAAGTCGCCCGGCAGGAAGCCGAGGCGCTCGCCGGCTTCCACCGCCGGGCGGGTCAGGATGATGCGCTTGACGGCGTCGCGCTCGAGGGCATCGACCGCGCAGGCGACCGCAAGATAGGTCTTGCCGGTGCCGGCCGGGCCGATGCCGAAGCTGATGTCGTGTTCCAGCACCGCCTTCAGGTACTGGATCTGGTGCGGGGTGCGGCCGCGCAGGTCGCTGCGGCGGGTCTTCAGCATCGGGCTGACCAGCTCGCCGGCTTCTTCGCCGCCCTCGGCTTCTTCGCTGAGCGCCTCGCCCGGCTCCTTTTTCAGCTCGGCCGCGGCGGGGGCGTCGGCGATGGCCGGCGTCAGGCCGGCGCGCTGTTCGACCAGGGCCAGCTGGACTTCCTCGATCGGTACGACCTTGTTGGCGACCGCGTAGAAACGTTCGAGCAGCTCGACCGCGCGCTCGGCGTTGGTGCCGCTGACGATGAACTTCTCACCGCGCCGGAAGATGGTGACGTCGAGCGCCGCCGAAATCTGGCGCAGGTTTTCGTCGAGCGGACCGCACAGGTGGGCGAGCCGCGTGTTATCGAGCGGCTCGGGGATGAAGTACGAAGGCTGGGTGGGTGTCTGGGTTTTCAAAGGTTTTGGCAATCGTATTCAAGGTTGGCGACCAGGTCGCCGCGCAGGGTGTAATCCAGGCTTTCGGTGATGCGCACGTCGACCAGCTGGCCGACCAGCGTCTCGCCGAGTTCGCCCGGGGCGAAGTTTACGACGCGGTTGTTCTCGGTGCGGCCGGCAAGCTCGCCGAGGCCCTTTTTAGAGGGGCCTTCGACCAGGATGCGCTGCACGCTGCCGACCATGCTTGCGCTGGTCTTGCGGGTGTTCAGGTCGATCCGGGCCTGCAGGCGCTGCAGGCGCGCCAGCTTGACCTCGTGCGGGGTGTCGTCCTCGAGGTTGGCGGCCGGGGTGCCGGGGCGCTTGCTGAAGATGAAGCTGAAACTGTTGTCGAAGCCGACGTCTTCCACCAGCTTCATCATCGCCTCGAAATCGGCCTCGCTCTCGCCAGGGAAGCCGACGATGAAGTCGGACGAGATCGAGATGTCGGGGCGCACTGCCTTGATGCGGCGGATGATGGATTTGTATTCGAGGCCGGTATAGCCGCGCTTCATGGCCTGCAGGATGCGGTCGGAACCGTGCTGCACCGGCAGGTAGAGGTGGTTCACCAGTTGCGGGATCTTGGCGTAGGCGTCGATCAGGCGCTGGGTGAATTCCTTCGGGTGGCTGGTGACGAAGCGCAGGCGCTCGATGCCGGGGATCGCGGCGATGTATTCGAGCAGCAGGGCAAAATCAGCATACTGCGCGGCACTCTCACCGCCCTCCATCAGGCCGCGGTAGGCGTTCACGTTCTGGCCCAGCAGCATGATCTCCTTCACGCCCTGGGCGGCCAGGCCGGCGACTTCGGTCAGCACGTCCTCGAAGCGGCGCGAGACTTCCTCGCCGCGGGTATACGGCACCACGCAGTAGCTGCAGTACTTGCTGCAGCCTTCCATGATCGAGACGTAGGCGACCGGTCCCTCGACCTTGGCGGGCGGCAGGTGGTCGAATTTCTCGATTTCCGGGAAGCTGATGTCGACCTGGGCCGCGCCGGACGCGCGGCGCGCCTGGATCATCTGCGGCAGGCGGTGCAGGGTCTGCGGGCCGAACACCAGGTCGACGTGGGGCGCGCGCTTGACGATCGCCGCGCCTTCCTGGGAAGCGACGCAGCCGCCCACACCGATCACGAGGTCCGGCTTGCCGCGCTTGAGCTCCTTCAGGCGGCCAAGGTCGGAGAAGACTTTTTCCTGTGCTTTTTCACGCACCGAACAGGTATTGAAGAGGATGACGTCGGCATCCTCCGCGGTGTCGGTGCGTACGAGACCTTCGGACGCGCCGAGCACGTCCGCCATCTTGTCCGAGTCGTACTCGTTCATTTGGCAACCGAAGGTCTTGATGAATACTTTTTTCTGCATGGCTGATGCTTTGACAAGTGAATTCCAGTTTACCGTAAATCGGAAACACGCCAGGAAATGGGCGTGTGCGCATCGTTTCGGTGCTACTGGGAATGGTTAATTTCCAAACCAAAAGTTTTGATACAGTCAGTTACATTGTTAAATATTGAAATCGCATTGCTAGCTGTTATGTTTAGCTTGTAGGAACGAATATTTTATTTCTTCTTGTAAATCAAAGAGTTCCTGCGGAACAGCAACTGCAAATTTAGTTAAAGAAAACTCTTGCGTGCGCCACAATCTGTCACCATGTGCTGAAATGACTGTATGACAAGCTTTCCAAACGATAGCTTGATATCGACCAATGATTTTCGTGCTCAGGTCGGGTGTGAACTCGACATATGAGTTTGATAATTTGTTCGAAAAACAAGTGCGTAAGGGAAGCGAGTTAGGAGCGCACGGGATCCGGGGCCGTTGTCGACGCGCAGAAGCTTAATCGTTCGGTAACGTGATCCGGGAACTTATGTTGACGAAACGAAGTCTTTAACAAAGTTCGTAAGAGAACTATTTTAACCACTCACGAGGTAATCATGGCACATCACGCTCTGTCTTCACAGGAAAGCTACAACCCGAACCACTTGCTGGACATCCTGCTCGGCAAGATGCAGCTGAAGAACGACGCAGCGCTGTCGCGCATGCTGGAAGTCGCTCCGCCGGTGATCAGCAAGATCCGTCACCATCGCCTGCCGGTCGGTGCGTCGCTGCTGATCCGTATGCACGAAGTGACCGGCATGAGCATCCGCGACCTGCGCGACCTGATGGGCGATCGCCGCACCAAATATCGCCTGTCCGACGCACAAGGCCGCCCGAAGCCTGAAGAAAAAGCTGCGAAAGAGGCCGCCGCTCAGCAAGCCGCTCAGCAGCAACAAGCCCAGCCGCAAGATCAAAGCGAGGCTTCGAAATCCGGCAATTATGCGCACTGATGCCGTAGGCATGACAGCCGGTCCTGTCATGCCTTCGGCTAGACCCGGCAGCGGGTTCGCATCCGCTGCCGTCACTTGAAGGCCATCCTGAGCCTGGAGGTTGAAAGACCTCACGCCATCAGGATGGCCGACATCTCTTCCAGTTGCTGTTCCGTTTCGCGGAACAGATCCAGATACGCTTCCTCGTTCAAACCCATTGCATCCCAGGCCACGCTGGACAGCGCCGGCACCAGTTCATCTTCCTCGCCCGCCAGGTCGAGCGCATGGACGACCGCGTTGGCGACATGGACGATGGCAGCCAGGAAACCCGCCCCCGGCGTCCCGGGCGCGTGGTGGTAGGCGATCGCCTGGCGCATCGTGTCCGAAAAGTTCCAATGCTCGGCCAGGGCCACCCCGGCCTCCACATGATCGACGCCCAGTATGGCGCGCTCGGCATCCAGCCACTCGCCATTGTGTTTCCTGCGCCAGGCCAACACCTCGCCGTAGGCCTGCGGATGACCGCTCACCAGCACCAGGCGGCCTATGTCGTGCAGCAAGCCTGCCGTGAAGGCGACATCCTGGTTGAAGCGCAGGCGCCGCGCCAGCGAACGGGAGCAGGCTGCGGTCGCGATCGAATGGCGCCAGAACGCCTTGTCGTTGAAGCCCGGACAGCGTCCATTCGGGAAACAGCCGGTGACGGCCGCCGCCGTGATCAGGTTGCGCGTGGTCTGGAAGCCGAGGAAAGTAATCGCTTGCTGGATCGTCGCGACTTTGACCTGCAGGCCGTAGGAGGACGAATTCGCCAGGCGCAGGGTCTTGGCGGTCAGGGCCTGGTCGTAGGAAACCTTTTTCGCCAGTACCGAGATGTCGACGTTTTCCTGCTCGAGGTTGCTGAGCAGTTCCATCACGACGGCGGGCAGGGAAGGCAGGTCCTGCACGCCCTGGGCCAGTCGTTCCGAAGAGAACATGCTCATGGCTGCACCTTGCGTCCCAGGCGGAAATCCTCGACGTATTGGCGCAGGATGCCAGTTGCCCAGTCACTATGGTTGCCGCGCTCATGATTGCGGAACACGCGGTCCAGCCTTTGCTGGAGGCGGCCCGGGTCGATCGTGGCTACGGGACGGTCGGCGGCCAGGATGGGCAGCATCTCGATGCCGTGCCGGGCCAGCGATGCCAGCATGCCCTCGCTCAGCACCACGCCGTGCGCCAGCAGCACGTTCCCCTTCCCGTCGCGCAGCACCTCGCCCAGCATCATGCCGGGCTGGACCTCGGCCAGGGGTGTCATCCGGTAAGCCCTATTCATGCGTACCTCTTGCTTTTTGTTAACGGATTTATATTACCATCCGGCATGGATGAAAGATTGGTCGGACCGGCAAGACGCCGAAAACTGTTGTATTCTCGGCGAGCCCTTTTTTGATAGGACCACCATGAAACTGTATTTCAGCCCCGGCGCCTGCTCGCTGTCTCCCCACATCGCACTGCTCGAGGCAGGTCTGGATTTCACGCTGGAGCGCGTCGACGTGCGCGCCAAGCAGACCGCCAGCGGCCTCGATTTCCTCACCATCAATCCGAAGGGCTATGTACCCGCACTCGAGCTGAAGGACGGCGCCGTGCTGACCGAAGGCCCGGCCATCGTCCAGTTCATTGCCGACCTGGCCCCGGAGCGCCAGCTGGCGCCGGCCAACGGCAGCCTGGAGCGTTATCGCCTGATCGAGTGGCTGACCTTCATCTCGACCGAGCTGCACAAGAGCTTCAGCCCGCTGTTCCGCCCGACCTCGACCGAAGACATGAAGGAAGCGGCGCGCGCCCACCTGACGAACCGCCTGAACTGGCTGGCCGGCCAGCTGGAAGGCCGCGATTACCTGATGGGTTCGCAATTCACGGTGGCCGACGGCTACCTGTTCACGGTGCTGGGCTGGGCCAATTTCGTCCAGTTCGACCTGGGGCAATGGCCGGTGTTCGCCGCCTACACACAGCGCGTCGCCGCCCGTCCGGCGGTGCAGCAGGCGCTGCGCAACGAAGGCCTGCTCAAGTAAGAACCTGTCCCGCCTGCCGATCGGACCAGCTTTTAAGGCCGGCATAAGTGTGCTGCGCCATCCGCGGCGGCGCCAAGGTACCATGCGCGCCATGACAGGCAAACGCTACATCGCCCTGCTGAGGGGCGTGAATGTTGGACGCGCAAAACGTATCGCCATGGCCGACCTGCGCAAGCTGGTCGGCGACCTGGGCTATACCGAGGTGCGCAGTGTTCTCAACAGCGGCAATCTGGTCTTCAGCGGACCGGTGCGGCCGCAGGACCAGGTGGCCGGCGAGATCGAAGAAACCCTGGTGCTGAAACTGGGCGTGGCGGCACGCGTCCTGGTGCTCGACGCCGGCGAGCTCGCCTCCATCATCGCCGGCAATCCCTTGCTCGGCCAGGCGGGCGACCATTCGCGCCTGCTGGCCTTCATCCTTTCCGACCCGCATGCCCATCCGCAGGCGCGCGAGGCGCTCGAAGCCCTGTGCGGCCAGGACTGGCATCCCGGCGCCGCCGCGCTCGGCGGACGTGCGGCCTACGTCTGGTGCCCGGGCGGCATCCTCGACAGTGCTGCCGCCGCCGCACTCGGCAAGCAGCTGGGCGATACGACCACGTCGCGCAACTGGGCCACCTTGCTGAAGCTGCACGCGCTGTGCACCGAAGCGGCGTGAACGGCCACTTGTGAACCGGGCTTCCAGCACCATATAAAGAACCTGGGTATGATGTTCACGTACCCTTCAAACGACAACGGCGCCACCGGCGCCGTCGACTCTCCCGTCCTCCAGGCCAGTTTATTTCTCGAACTTTTCGCTACTGTCGCGGCTCGCGCGGTAGCCGATCAGAATCAGGCCCACCAGCATCATGGCAAATACTTCGGGTTCCGGCAGCTCGGACATGGAAGGCGAGGGCGGTGCTACCACTTCGGTACGCGCGGCCGCCGAAATATCGGCAAGGCGATGGGCGATGGCATGGGTTGTGTCGAGGTCGATGGCGGCGGCCTGGGCGGCGCTGCCGAAGAGCAGACTGAGTGTTGCGGCAAGAACGTATCGTTTCACGGTCATTCCTTCTAAATGTCTGGCGACAATACCGGCATGACCCGGCAATGCCCCTTCGACAACGCATCCGGGTATGAATTCAGCATAACAAAAATACAGTTTTAATTGCGCGCGTTACGTCTTGTTACCTGTTTCTTTATGAATAGAAAAAATGAATATTTTATAATTAATAGAATTGAAAATATTATCTCAGGAATACTTGTTTAATACGCAAATAAATGAGAAAACTTTGCGTTTTGTTTAGTTAACTTATTGAAATTGCAAAGAAAATTGGTATCAGTTTGATTACTTCTGTTGTGTTCTAAAGTTTTTTAAGCGCACGGTATACACCTCCCTTTTCTTTGGGGGTATAGTCTCCATATCCCTATTGCCCTCGGGCATCAAAACAATAGCAGACGCCTACGTTTGCATCCCATGCGGTCCCATGCACCGCCGCCTTTCGCGTCCACTCGGCACTTCGGAAGGCACGCAATATCAACGTCGTGAAGCACCTTCAGATTAAAGAGTACTGATATATGCCCAATTTTGCTCGACTTCAAATTGCCTTTAAGAATGTTTACGTCCGTATCGTGACTGCCGTATTATTAGGCATGCTGGTGGGCTGGGGCATTTACAAGGCCGACGTCCCGCAGGACCCATCCCCGGTCGTCCATTCGCAGAACATTTCCGAGATCACCGAGCTGGCCATGCAGAAGGACCGCCTGGACTATTTGCTGGTGGCCAATCCGCTGTCCGACACGCCGCGCTATATCTACAAGTTCAAGGGCGCGCCGCAGCTGCACGTGGTGAAGGTGCCGAGCACCTCCCACCTGTCGCTCGAGCGTGAAGTCCTGCTGAAGAACGCGATCCCGTATTCGATCGCCAAGGACGACTACCTGGCATCGCACAAGGCCGTGCTGCAGGACGAGAACGAAGGCTTCGGCACCGACGTCCTGTCCTTCCTGAAGCGCCACGCGCTCGACCTGACCGTGCTGCTGGTGATCCTGTACGCCGTGAAATTCGGCATCCCGGGCATGAACGGCAACGCCCAGCTGATCTCGCCGGACAAGCTGAAAGGCTCGATGGACGACCTGATCGGCATGGAAGACATCAAGCAGGAAGTCCTCCACCTGGAAGACATGATCCGCAACCGCGAGCTGTACAAAGAGCACAATATCGACAAGCCCTTCAACGTCATGCTGACCGGTCCTGCCGGCACCGGCAAGACCAAGCTGGTCGGTTACCTGGCCAAGCGCCTCGACATCCCGCTGATCCAGGCCTCGGGCTCGGCGCTGGAATCGGGCTACGTCGGCGGCGGCTCCAAGGCCCTGAACGCCCTGTACCGCAAGGCGGCAAGCCGCGGCCGCTGCATCATCTTCCTGGATGAAGCGCAGAGCCTGTTCATGCCGCGCGGCCGCAGCGAAAAGAAATGGGAAGACGATACCGCCAACACCCTGCTGGGCCTGCTGGACGGCGTAAAGAGCGACAAGGGCCAGGGCGTGATCTGGGTGGTCGCCTCGAACTTCGACGACGCCTCGACCGACATGGACGAAGCGATGCTGCGCCGCTTCTCGGTGAAGATCAACTTCCGCCTGCCGAACAAGGCCGAGCGCCGCGAACTGCTGCGCAGCTTCCTGTCGCGCAAGAAGGAAGGCCTGGTCGATTACCAGGACCTCGACCTGGACCAGGTGGCCGAGATCACCCAGAACCTCAGCCCGGCGCTGCTGGAATCCGTGGTCGAACGCGCATCGATGCTGTCGATCCAGGAAAAGGTCATCATCAACACCGACCTGCTGTTCCGTGCGTATGAGCGCGCGACCATCGGCCTGACCGACCGCGCCACCACCGCCGAGAAGCACAAGCAGCGCGAGCGCATCGCCGTGCACGAACTGGGCCACTTCTTCATGCAGATCGACCCCTTCCTGCGTGCCGGCATGAGCCTGGAGGAGGTGAAGGAAAAATCGCACCTGCTGAAGATCAGCACCGAAGCCGTGTCGAAGATCGGCGCCCTGGGTTACGTGCTGCAGTCGGGCGACGACATGTCGCTGCGCACCCTGGAAGAGCTGGAGCGCGACGTGATCGGCCTGTACGGCGGCGTCGCCGCGGAAGAGCTGTTCTACGGCGCCCGCGGCATCTCGGTCGGCAGCCAGAACGACATCGAGAAGATCACCAAGATGCTGAACCTGATGGTCGGCCGCCTCTCGATGTACTCGCGCGCCAAGATCGACTACAGCCAGTTGCAGAACGACGCCTCCGGCGAGCACACCCTGCGCCAGGTCGAGGAAAAGTCCGATGAGCTGTACAGCTACACGCTGGATGCGATCCGCGACTACGAGAAGGTGATCCTCGCCATCAAGGAAACCCTGCTCGACCAGTACGTGCTGTCCAAGGATGCCGTGTTCGCCCTGCTCGAAGAGCACAAGGAGGCCTTGCTGTCCGGCCTCAAGCTGCAGCGCCACGCCAGCCTGAAGCTGTGCACGGAAACCGACGAAGCGGTGGCTTGATGTAAAGAGCGACCGGAAGTGATGGATGAGGCGGCGGACAGCGATGTCCGCCGCTTTTTTTTCAGGGCTTGCCGGGGGCCTGCAGCTCGGCGCGGACTGCGCGCAGGGCTTGGTCCGTCTCCACCAGCCAGCGCGCGGCCAGCTGAAACGGGATGGCGTCGGCATCGGCCCGTTTCTCCTCGGGCAGCACGAGCGCGGGCAGGGCTTCCTGCGGCTGCGTGCGCCGCTCCGGCGACGCCAGCAGGCCGGCCGTGCCATCGAGGCGGGACGCCAGTACGCCGGCCGCCTCGCGCAGCGGGTCCGATTGCGCGAGCCGGGGCGCATGGTGCATCGCCAGCGCGCAGCCATGCCGCACGCAGTAGGCGAGGCGCGCCAGCCGTGCCAGGTGCTGGCGGCGGTTTTGCTTCGAGCCCGGATAGTCGGTCCCGGTGACCGGGCCGAGCGCCTGGCGCAGCGCCTGGACTGCCCGGTCCAGCTCGCGCATCGCCGCATGCTGGGCCGCGGCTTGCCGATTGGTCCATACCGCGCGCAGCAAGCCGGCCGCCGCCCGCAGCAGTCCGGCGCTCTTGCTGCCGGATTCGTCGCGGGTGTGGGCCGGCAGGACCAGCCGGGCGCTGAGGACGGCGCTGAGCGCGCCGATCGCGGTTTCTTCAAGCCTGAGCAGCAGCAGGCCCGGGCTGTTCATGCCCATCAATTCGTACAGCATGGCCAGCATGGCGCTCAGCAGCACCGTGTAGGCGTTCTGCATGCCGTGGAAGGCGTAGAAGCCCGCCGCGATGAAGACGAACAGCAGCGACAGCTCGATGCCGCGGTGGCCGTGCACCAGTTCCGCCGCCGCGATGCCCACGCAGACGCCGGCGACCGTGGCCAGGATTTGCCGCCATGCGCCCGACAGGGTCTGCCCGACCGTCGCCGTGCGCGCGAACACCACGAAGGATGCGAACACCGCCCAGAACCAGTGATCCGGCGACAGCGCCCGTCCCGCCAGCAGGGCGGCCAGCGCGGCGGCGCATGCCTGCAGCGCGCGCCGGGTGGTGTCGTCGTCCCACCAGGCTCTGTTCCCGGCGCCGGCGGAGGCGGGGATGGGCAGCGGCTGGCGCTCGTCGCGCATGGCCGGCGAAGGCTGGCGCAACGAGGGCAGCCGGGCCAGCGTATCCAGGGCCCGGCGCAGCCGCCAGCGCAGCGCTTCCGGCAGTACCCCGGCGGCGGGCGCGTAGCGCGCGCTCCAGGCGGCGGAATCGATCGCGCGGCCGTGGCCGACCTCCTCCGCCAGCGCGCGCAGGCCGGCCGCGAGACGGCGCCGCTCGCGGTCGCCGCTCCCGCCGGCCGCGCGCACCGCCGCGGCGACGGCTTCCGCCGCCAGCTCGCCGTGCAGGACTTCCGCGCGCAGGGCGGCGGTATCCGCGCCGTCGGGATCCCGAGCGAATCCGGCGAGGCGCGATTCGAGGCCGAGCGACTGTCCGTTCAGGGCGGCCAGGTGGGCATCGACCCGCTTGCCGGCCGCCTCGCCGCCGGCCTTGCCACCATCGTCCAGCCGGCGCGCCAGGTCGTGCAGCAGCGCGGCGATGCGGGCGCGCCAGGCGCGCAGCTCGTTGCGCAGCATCCGGCCGGGGTGCTCCGGCACCAGCCAGAAACGGATGCCGAAGGCGATGGCGCAGCCGGCGAACACGAACAGCGGATCCCAGTACGCTTTCGAGGCTGGGACCTTCAGCAGCAGCGCATAGAAAAAGGATTGGTAGGCGATCGTGCCGAGACCGCCGGCGCGGGGGCCGAAGCGGCGCACTTCGAAGGCCACGAAGATGATCAGGAGGAAGCAGCCGCCGCTCAGCCATGGATTGCCGCCCACCAGGCTGCCGAGCACCAGCATTGCGCTGGCGACCACCGGCACCCAGGCCATCGTCACCTGCTGCTGGCGGCGGCCGGCATCCGGCAGGGCGACGGCGGCGATCATCGGCACCACGATACCGCCCAGGGACAGTTCGAATTTCAGGCCCAGACGGCGGGTCAGGAGCAGGAACAGGCCGGCGGCGATGCCGGCGGTCAGGACCCCGCGCAGGCTGCCGCGCAGCCGCTCCAGCGCGGGGTCGGAGGCGACCAGGCGGTCGATCAGGTAGGCGAGGCGGTGGCGGTCATGGTGCATGTCGAATCCGGGCATCCCGGCAGTGGCCGAGCGGCCACTGTACAAGACGGCAAGAATCGGCCACGCACGCCTGATCCCGCCGGGGCCGGCGGGTTCAATGCGCCGTGGGCGCTGCCGCCAGTCCATTCAGCACATGGTCCGTCATGCTCCTGGCCAGCTCGCGCTCGCCGACGAACACGGTGCCGCCGGTCTCTTCGCGCAGCAGGCGCGCCTCTTCCTCGCTGTGGGTCCGCACCACGCAGCGGATGTCAGGGTTCAGCGCCTTGGCCGTCTTGATCATGGCGCGCACGTGGAAGGTATCGGGCGTGGCGATGACCAGCATCGAGGCACGGGCGATGTGGGCCTGGATCAGCACCGCCGGATCGGCCGCGTTGCCGGCCACCGCCGGCTGGTCGTGGCGCCGCAGTTCCTCGACCATCTCGCGGTTCTGCTCCGCCACCACGTAGTGCACGCCCTCGCGGCTCAGTTCTTCGGCAATGCGCCTGCCCACGCGGCCGTAGCCGACCAGCACCACCTGGCCGGTCAGGCGCTCGTGCGTGACCGTCGTCGGCAGCTCGGCCAGCGGGTCGGCCGAACGCTCCAGCTTGCGCGCCAGGTCGGACTTCGAGCGCAGCCACTCCTGCAGCGGGTTGATCGCCTTGAACATCAGCGGGTTCACCGCGATCGAGATGATGGCGCCGGCCAGGATCAGGTTCTGGCCGAGCTCGGGCAGCAGGCCCAGCGACATGCCCAGCGCCGCCAGGATGAAGGAGAACTCGCCAATCTGGGCCAGGCTGGCCGAGACCGTGATCGCCGTGTTGAGCGGATAGCGCAGCGCCAGCACCAGGATGAAGGCCGCCAGCGATTTGCCGAACAGGACGATGGCGACCACCGCCAGCACCTCGATCGGATGTTCGACCAGCACGCGCGGATCGAACAGCATGCCGACCGAGACGAAGAACAGCACCGAGAACGCGTCGCGCAGCGGCAGGGTTTCCTCGGCCGCGCGGTGGCTCAGCGCCGACTCGCGCAGGACCATGCCGGCGAAGAAGGCGCCCAGCGCGAACGAGACGCCGAACAGTTCCGACGAGCCGTAGGCGATGCCGACCGCCGCCGTGATCACGGACAGCGTGAACAGCTCGCGCGAGCCGGTCTTGGCGACGCGCCACAGGAACCAGGGGAACAATTTGCGGCCCACCACCAGCATGAAGGCGATGAAGGCGCCCACCAACAGCAGGGTCTTGCCGAGCGCGAGCCACAGCGAACCGCCGGCGGCGTCGCCGGCGTTGCCGCCCAGCGGACCGGCCAGCGCCGGCAGCAGCACCAGCATCAGCACCGTGACCAGGTCCTCGACCACCAGCCAGCCGACCGCGATGCGGCCGTTGAAGGAATCGAGCTGGCCGCGGTCTTCCAGCGCCCGCAACAGCACCACCGTGCTGGCCACCGACAGCGCCAGGCCGAACACCAGGCCCGCGCCCAGTCCCCATCCCCACAGATGGCTCACGCCCATGCCCATCAGGGTTGCCACCGTGATCTGCAGCACCGCGCCGGGCAGGGCGATGCCCTTCACTTCCATTAGGTCGTCGAGCGAGAAGTGAAGGCCGACCCCGAACATCAGCAGCATCACGCCAATCTCGGCCAGCTGGGACGCGAGCGCAACGTCGGCGACGAAGCCGGGCGTGGCGGGGCCGATCAGGACGCCGGCGGCAAGATAGCCGACCAGGGCCGGCAGGCGCATGCGGACGGCGAGCATGCCGAACAGCAAGCCGGACCCGAGGGCGGCGGCAATGGTGGTGATCAGACTGATGTTGTGGGGCATGCGGACGTGGCCTCCTTGTAAAGAAAAACCGGTCCAGTATAAGCGACATCGCGTAGGGGAGGCCCGGCCGGCGTGGGCACGTGGTGCCCACCCTACGGCATGGTCGCCAGCGCCAGCAAGGCCTTGCGCAGCGACGCCCGCACCGCGTCGAACTGCGCGCGCCGCCGGCGCTTGTCGAGCCGGAACAGCATCAGACCCTCGATCTGGGCCACCATCAGGATCGCGCGCTGCATGGTTTCCTCGTCGGAGATGGCCGGGTTCAGGCCGCGGATCAGGTTGTAGACAGTCTTGCGCTCGCGCCCCAGCATCTTGTCCATCAGGGTCGAGGCGAAGGGATTGCGCGAAGCCAGCGCCCAGATCTCGAAGAACAGGGCGTGGATGACCGGATCGGTGATCTCTTCCAGGAACATGTCGACCGTCGACAGGAAACGCTCCAGCTGCGAGCGCTCGCGCATGGCGGCGGCGATGCCGTCCATGCGGGCCTGGAACGCGTCCATGGTGGTCAGCAGCAGCGCTTCCAGCAGCTGGTCCTTGCTGCCGTAATAGTGCTGCACGTTCGACAGGCTCATGCCCGCGGCCTGCGCCACCCGGCGCATCGACAGCCCGGCATAGCCCTCGGCGGCGAGCAGGCCGCGCGCCGCCAGCAGGATGTCCTGCGCCCGGCCCAGTCCCTTTTCGGTGGTGCCCGAGACCTTGTTCCTGAGCGTGCTGTCGAGTGTCGTCGCCATGTGCCGATTATACTTTATCGACTAGTACACTTGACCTATAATTGTCCGAAAACCAGGTCGCGTGACCGGAAAAAAGGAGACATCGATGAGCCAGAAAGTATTCGTCACCGGCGTGGGCATGATCCCCTTCGCCAAGCCGGGCGCGAGCGCCCCTTACCACGAGATGGGAGCGCTGGCCGCGCGCGCCGCGCTGGAGGATGCCGGCATCGCCTACGAGGATGTCGAGCAGGCCTACGTCGGCTACGTCTACGGCGATTCGACCTGCGGCCAGAAGGCGCTGTATGGCGTCGGCATGACCGGCATCCCGATCGTCAACGTCAACAACAACTGCTCGACCGGTTCCACCGCGCTGTACCTGGCGCGGCAGGCCGTGCAGAGCGGCGCCGCCGATTGTGTGCTGGTGCTGGGCTTCGAGCAGATGAGCCCCGGCGCGCTGGCGTCCGTGTTTACCGACCGCGCGGCGCCCTTCGACGACTTCGACGCCGTCACCGACCGCCTGGTGGGCCGTGCCGAGATCCCGCTGGCGCTGCGCTATTTCGGCGGTGCCGGGCTGGCGCATATGGAAAAATACGGCACCCCGCTGGAGGCGTTCGCCCGCATCCGCGCCAAGGCCAGCCGCCATGCCGTCAACAACCCGCTGGCCCTGTTCCGCAAGGAGGTCAGCGCGCAGGACGTGCTCGACGCGCCCGAGATCTGGCCCGGCGTGATGACCCGCCTGATGGCCTGCCCGCCGACCTGCGGCGCGGCCGCCGCGGTGCTGGTTTCGGAAAGCTTCGCGAAAAAGCACGGCCTGCGCGCCGACGTCCATATCGCGGCCCAAGCGATGACCACCGACCGCCCCAGCACCTTCGATGCGGACGACATGATGCGCCTGGTCGGCTACGACATGAGCCGCGAAGCGGCGCAGAAGGTCTACGCCCAGGCCGGCATCGGCCCCGACGACCTCGACGTGGTCGAGCTGCACGACTGCTTCGCCCACAACGAACTGATCACCTACGAAGCCCTCGGCCTGTGCCCCGAAGGCGGCGCCGACAAATTCATCCGGGATGGCGACAACACCTACGGCGGCCAGGTGGTGACGAATCCGTCCGGCGGGCTCCTCTCGAAGGGCCACCCGCTGGGCGCGACCGGCCTGGCGCAGTGCTTCGAGCTGACCCAACAGCTGCGCGGCAGCGCCGGCGCGCGCCAGGTCGAGGGCGCGAAGGTCGCGCTGCAGCACAACCTGGGGCTGGGCGGCGCCTGTGTCGTCACCATGTACCGCGCGTAAAAGGGAGCGAGCATGGACTACGTTTCTCCCTGGATGGACGCGGAACTCGACGGCTTTCGCTCGGCCGTGCGCCGCTTCGTCGACCATGAGATCGTTCCGCACCAGCAGCACTGGCGCGAGCAGCAGCACGTCGACCGCGAGGTCTGGCGCAAGGCCGGCGAGATGGGCCTGCTGCTGGCCGACGTCCCCGACGAATACGGTGGCTCGGGCGGCAGCTTTGCCCACCAGTGCGTGGTGTTCGAGGAGCTGTGCTACGCCGGCGACACCGCCTTCGGCCTGCACGTGCACGCCATCGTCGCCCATTACCTGCTGAACCAGGGCACCGAGGAGCAGAAGCGCGCCTATCTGCCGAAGCTGGCCAGCGGCGAGCTGATCGCGGCGATCGCCATGTCGGAGCCGGGCGCCGGCTCCGACCTGAAGGGCATCCGCACCACGGCCACCCGGAGCGGCGACGGCTATCGCCTGAACGGTTCGAAGACCTTCATCTCGAACGGCTACATGGCCGACCTGATCCTGGTGGTCGCGAAGACCGATCCGGCCGCTGGAAGCCGCGGCATCTCGCTGATGCTGGTCGAAACCCGAGACCAATCGGGCTCCAACTGCGCCGGCGCGAACGTGGCCGGCTTTCGCGTCGGCCGCATCCTGGAAAAGGTCGGGCAGAAGGGCCAGGACACCTGCGAGCTGTTCTTCGACGACGTACACGTGCCGCTGGAGAACGTGCTGGGCGGGGATGAAGGGCGCGGCTTCGCCCAGCTGATGACGGAGTTGCCCTACGAGCGCAGCATCGTCGGCGTATGCGGCGTGGCCTCGATCGAGCGCGCGATCGAACTCACGGTCGCGCATGCGAAGGAGCGCAAGGCCTTCGGCCAGGCCCTGATCGAGATGCAGAACACCCGCTTCGTGCTGGCCGAGGCCAGGACCGAGGCGTTCGTGGCGCGCGTGTTCGTCGACCGCTGCATCCAGGATGTGATCGCCGGCCGCATGGACACCGTGCAGGCCTCGATGGCCAAGTACTGGATCACCGACCTGCAGTGCAAGATCGTCGACCAGTGCGTGCAGCTGTTCGGCGGCTACGGCTACATGCTGGAGTACCCGATCGCGCAGATGTATCTCGACGCCCGCGTGCAGCGCATCTACGGCGGCGCCAACGAGATCATGAAAGAAATCATTGCCCGTTCGCTGTAGGGCAGGTTCGAATAGAGGGAGCTATGCCAGGACCGTTAGCAGGATTGAAGGTAATAGAGATGGTCGGCATCGGCCCGTGCCCGTTCGCGGCGATGATGCTGGCCGACATGGGCGCGGACGTGATCCGCATCGACCGCAAGCCCGACCCCGATGCTTTGACCCCGTATCCGATGCTGGGCACGAAGTTCGACGTGATGGCGCGCGGGCGGCGCTCGCTGGCGCTGGATTTGAAGGACCCGCGTGCGCGCCAGCTGGTGCTCGACCTGGTGGCGAAGGCCGACGTGCTGGTCGAAGGCTTCCGCCCCGGCGTGATGGAGCGGCTGGGGCTCGGCCCCGATTCCTGCCTGGACCGCAACCCGCGGCTGGTCTACGGCCGCGTGACCGGCTGGGGCCAGACCGGGCCGCTGGCGCAGGCGGCCGGGCACGACCTGAACTACGTGGCGCTGTCCGGCATGCTGCACGCGATGGGCAGGGCAGGCAGTCCGCCGGCGCCGCCGCTGAACCTGGTCGGCGACTTCGGCGGCGGCGCCATGATGCTGGCCTTCGGCGTGATGTGCGCCGCCTGGGAGGCGAAGAGCTCGGGCAAGGGCCAGGTGGTCGATGCCGCCATGACGGACGGCGCCGCGCTGCTGGGCGCAATGATGTACGGTCTGCGCGCCTTCGGTTCCTGGAGCGATGAGCGGGAAGCCAACCTGATCGACGGCGGCGCGCCGTTCTACGACTGCTACGCCTGCGCGGACGGCAAATTCATCTCGATCGGCGCCATCGAGCCGCAGTTCTATGCCCAGCTGCTGGCGCTGACCGGGGTCGACGACCCGCAGTTCGGCAAGCAGTGGCGCCAGGCCGACTGGCCGGAGCTGAAGCGCAAGTTCGCCGACCTGTTCGCCACCCGCACGCGGGCCGAATGGTGCGTGCTGCTGGAGGGAACCGACGTCTGCTTCGCGCCCGTGCTCGACATGGCGGAGGCGCCGCGCCACCCGCACAACGCGGCGCGCGGCACCTTCGTCGAGCGCGACGGCGTAACCCAGCCGGCGCCGGCGCCGCGCTTCTCGCGCACCGAAGCCGAGCTCGGCCCGTCGGCGTCGAAGCCCGGCCAGGACGGCGCCGCGGTGCTGGGGGAGTGGGGCTGGAGCGCGTCCGGCGTGGAAGCCCTGCGGCGCGCCGGCGTCGTCTAGGCTGGGTTAGCATGGCCTTGTAATCTCAGCCATGGCCATGAGCAGCAAGGACGACACCACCATCAAGGACAAGCAGGAAGAACTGCGCCAGTCGAAGCGGCTGGCGCTGTGCTTCCTCGCCGGCGCGGCCGTGCTGTTCGTGGTGTCGCTGTTCCTTCCTCAAAACTGGTGGACCGGCCTGCTGAAAGCCTTCGCCGAGGCCGCGATGGTGGGCGCGCTGGCGGACTGGTTCGCGGTCGCCGCGCTGTTCCGGCGCATTCCGATTCCCTTCGTCTCGCGCCACACCGAGATCATCCCCGCCAACAAGCACCGGATCGCCGACAACCTGGCGGCCTTCGTGCACGAGAAATTCCTCGACACCGATTCGATCGTGCGCCTGATCCAGCGCCACGATCCGGCGCAAAAGGTGGCCGACTGGCTGGTCCAGCCCGACAATACCGAACGCCTGGGCCGCTACCTGGTCAAGACGGCCGCTTGGGCGCTCGACTTCATCGAGGACGCGGCGGTGCAGAACTTCGTGCGGCGCGCCGTGCACGGCATGATCCAGGGCGTCGACCTGTCGAAGACCGCCGGCACGATCCTCGAAAGCGTGACGCGCGACGGCCGCCACCAGGAGCTGCTGGACGAGGGCATCGTCCAATTGGCGAAATTGCTTGCCAACGAGGAAACCCAGGCCTTCATCGCCCAGGGCATCGTCGACTGGCTGCGCGAAGAATATGCCTTCATAGAGCGCATGCTGCCCTCGGAACTGATCGGCAGGAAGGGGGCGGACATCACGGTCAAGCTGGCCGCCGGCATCCTGAAGCGCGTCAGCGAAGACCCGCAGCACCCGCTGCGCCAGCGCTTCGATGCCTTCACCGCCGACTTCATCGCGCGCCTGCAGGACGATCCGGCCTTCCTGGAAAAGGGCGAGGACATCAAGCGCTACCTGATCGGCGACGAGACCCTGAACGGCTACCTCGGCGCGCTGTGGGGCGACCTGAAAACCTGGATCAAGGCCGATCTGGACAAGGAAGACTCGGTCTTGCGGCGGCGCCTGGAAGCGACCGGGGCCTGGGTCGGACGCACGCTGGCCGAGGACCCGGCCTTGCGCGCTTCTCTCAACGATAACCTGGAGCTGGCAGCGCGCGGCGCGGCGCCCGAGTTCGCGGGCTTCCTGACGCGCCACATCGCCGATACGGTCAAGAACTGGGACAGCCGCGAGATGTCGGAGCAGATCGAACTCAACATCGGCAAGGACCTGCAGTACATCCGCATCAACGGCACCGTGGTCGGCGGCCTGATCGGCGTCGCGCTGTACTTCTTGTCGACACTGCCATTCATCTAGCCGGCATCGCTGTCGCCGAGGATCTCTTCCGGATAGCCGCCGATCGCGCGCGCCGCCTGCATGCCGCCCATCACCGCGGCCTCGACACAGCCGGAATCGAGCCCGGTGCGCAGCCAGTCGCCGGCCAGGAACAGGTTCGGCAGGCTGGTGCCATCGCTGGCCAGGCGCGACGCACCGCTGCCGGCCACCGACAGCACATAGCGTTCCGACGGGTCGACGTTCGCGCGCCAGTACTGGCGGTCCATGCGTGCCGGTCCCGCGGCGCCGAGCGGATCGACCAGCCACTGCCAGGGAAACGCACTGCCCACTTCCTTCCACAGGGCGCCTATGCGCTTGTCCAGCAGTTCGACGGCGTTGGCCTTCGCCTGCGCCGCCGCGCGCGCGGGAAAGCCGTTGTCGGCGCGCGGCGGCAGCTCGGACAGCGCCATCGCCCCGCAAAAATACTGCACGCTGTGCGGCATCGAGGCCGGCGGCCAGTCCTCGCCGGGCAGCACCTGGCTCATCGCGGCCCAGGTGTCGTAAGGCTGGCTGAAGCCGGTCAGGATCGGCTCCTCGCCGTCCGGCAGGTAAGTCCAGCCGAGCGCCTGCGTGCTGCGCTCAAACCAGACCTGGCAGGCCTGGGTGACGACGCTGCGCAGCGCCGCGGCAGTCGATGCGAGCGCCGGGCTGGCGGCCAGTAGGCCGGGCGCCACCAGCGGCAGCGTGCCGACCGGCAGTCCCAGCACCACCTGGTCGAAGTCGCGGCCGCGCAGCAGCACGCGTTGCGGGAGGTCGCGGCCGAAGGCTTGCCGGTACAGCGCCGGCCAGTCGCTCCACCACGATTCCAGGTCGACCGCGTGCTCCTGCAGCAGGGCCGCCTGGTCCGGCGCGATCTGGCCGTAGTCGGGCGCGCTCGGCCAGCAGGGCAGGCCCTTGACCGTCACCAACGGTCGGTAGTCGCCGCCGGGAATATCGGCCTGGACCGCCATGCGCACCGTGCCGACACCGTCCGCATCGGCCGCGATCTCCTCGACGCGGTGGAAGAAGGCGAAGCGCACGCCGCGCCGCGCCAGTACGTCGTACAGCGGCGCGAACACGGCGTCGCCCATGCCGGCCTGCATCCGGTACATCAGCGCGCCGCGGTAGGCAAACGACATCCTGAATATCCAGCGCAGCGCCACGCCGGCCTCCAGGTTGGGCCGGCCAGGGTCGCCGTCCTCGAAGGCGAACAGCTGGGCATACATGGCGCGTACCGGCGCCGAGTCCACGCACAGCGCCGGATCGCCGCCATGACGCAGCAGCCAGGCGCGCAGGTCTTCTCTGTTGATGACGTCGAAGCCGCGCGCGAACACGCCGTCGGCCAGCATCCCGCGCAGCACGGTGGTGCCGATGGCCAGCCCGACCAGCATGCGGCGCGTATGGTCGTCGTCGATGAGGGCGAGTGACAGCGCCCACACATCGCGGTCGGCGCGGCGCAGCGCCTCCAGCAGACGCGCCCGGTCGGCGTCGCCGTGCAGGCGCGCGTCAAGCGGCAGCGCGGCCGCCAGCGCCTGCAGCCCGCCGAACGGATCGTCATCCTCGGCCGCGACGGGCGCCAGCGCACGCAGCTCGCTGTGCCAGCGACGCAACCAGGCGAGCGCTTCCAGTGCCATCCGCCACGGCGCGACGGAATCGCTGCCGGTGCCCGGTTCGCCCGGGCGGCGCGGCAGCACCAGGTTCCATGGCCGCCAGCCGGTGCCCACCTGCTCGGCCAGTACGATGTAGTCGTGCGGCCGGAAGGCCTGGTCCCAGGCGGCCAGGGACGCGCCGGGCGGACGTCCGAGCTCGTCGTAGACCGCGCGGAGCATCGCGAAGGCGTTGGCATAAAAGCCGAACCAGATGTGCAGGCCGTGTTCCTCGATGCGCTGACCGAGCAGGGTATCGCGCCCGCTCGCACCCTTGCCGCCGAGGCGCCAGCCCTGCTGGTAGACTGTGATCTCGTAGCGCTCGCGCCATCCGGGCCGGGCGCTCAGGTAGAACGCCGCGGCGAGCGAACCGGCGCCGCCGCCGAGCACGGCGATTTTCTGCAACTGGGCCATTGTTACCTCCATGGGTGGTCGATCACGGTCCAGTGTAGGGGGGCGCACGGCTCCGGTGTTCACCTGGATCAGAGATAGGCCCCGGTGTAAGATGGCCGCAGAGCTGTCCGATCCGTTTGCCAAAGGGGGATGTATGACACCAGCATCGCATGCCGTACTGGCCGGCGCACCCGAAGCGGAGCTCTTGCCCGGACGTGACCTGTTCGAGGTGGCCCGCTACCTGATCCCGTTGGAAGCCAGCCTGGTGCAAGGCTGCCTGGTTGCCTCCGGCATCCCGGCGGTGCTGGCCGACGCCCACCTGATGCAGACCGACCTTTTGCTGGCGCCGGCCCTTGGCGGCGTGCGCATCCTGGTGCCGCACGCGCACCTGCAGGAAGCGCAGGCGGTGCTGGAAGCCTTCCAGCGCGGCGAGTTCGCGCTGGGGGAGGATGCCGACGTCGGGGAATGACGCCGGCCGATACCAGGCTCAGGCCGACAGTTTCTGCATCTCGCGGTACAGGTCCGCCTTACCCTCGAAGCCGATGCCCGGCAGGTCCGGCATGGTGACGTAGCCATTCTCGACCTTCACGCCGTCCGGGAAGCCGCCAAAGGGCTGGAACAGGTCCGGATAGGACTCGTTGCCGCCCAGGCCCAGGCCGGCCGCGATGTTCAGCGACATCTGGTGGCCGCCGTGCGGGATGCAGCGGCTGCGCGACCAGCCGTGCTGGTGCAGCATGTCGAGGGTGCGCAGGTATTCGACCAGGCCGTACGACAGGGCGCAGTCGAACTGCAGCCAGTCGCGGTCCGGGCGCATGCCGCCGTAGCGGATCAGATTGCGCGCGTCCTGCATCGAGAACAGGTTCTCGCCGGTCGCCATCGGCTTGTCGTAGTAATTGCGCAGGGTCGCCTGCAGCTCGAAGTCGAGCGGATCGCCGGCTTCCTCGTACCAGAACAGGTCGTACTGCGACAGCGCCTTCGCATACTGGATCGCGGTGTCGAGGTCGAAGCGGCCGTTGGCGTCCACCGCCAGCTTCTGGCCGTCCTTCAGCACCGACAGGATCGAGTCGATGCGGCGCAGGTCTTCATCCAGCGAGGCGCCGCCGATCTTCTTCTTGACCACGGTGTAGCCGCGGTCGATGTAGCTGCGCATCTCGTCCTTCAGCTTTTCATGATCCTGGCCCGGATGGTAGTAGCCGCCGGCCGCGTATACGAACACCTTGCGGTCGGGCTGGCCGTTGCCGTAGCGCTCGGCCAGCAGCTGGAACAGGGGCTTGCCTTCGATCTTGGCGACCGCGTCCCACACCGCCATGTCGATCGTGCCGATCGCCACCGAGCGCTCGCCGTGGCCGCCCGGCTTCTCGTTGGTGAACATCGCGTCCCAGATCTTGTGCGGATCGAGGTTGTCGCCCTTGTCGTTGGTCAGCGAGCCTGGCTCGGCTTCCAGGATGCGCGGGATGAAGCGCTCGCGCATCAGCTTGCCCTGGCCGTAGCGGCCGTTCGAATTGAAGCCGTAGCCGACCACCGGCTTGCCGTCGCGGATCACGTCGGTGATCACCGCTACCAGGCTCAGCGTCATCTTGCTGAAATCGATGTAGGCGTTGCGGATGGAAGAGCTGATGGGGAGGGTCTGTTCGCGGATCTCGACGATTCTCATGGTGGGGTCCTGCATGGGTAATGGAGCCGATAGCTTAGTCCCCGCCGCCTTGCCTATAATGTCGCAGGGATGAATTGATTATTAACCTGAAGTGAATAACGGATGACACCCGACCACACCGCCGACATGGAATTCTTCACGCTGGTGGCGCGCCACGGCAGCCTGGCCGCGGCCGCGCGCGCACTCGACCTGACCCCTCCTAGCGCCACCAAGCGCCTGGCGCAACTGGAGGCGCGGCTCGGCGTGCGGCTGCTGAACCGCACCACGCGCCGCATCAGCCTGACCAGCGAAGGCGAGACCTACCTGGCGCACGCCGGCCGCATCCTCGCCGCGATCCGCGAGATGGAAGATGCGGTGTCGAGCGGCCGCGCGGTCCCCAAGGGCCTGCTGCGCGTGAACGCGACCCTGGGCTTCGGCCGCACCACGATCGCGCCGATCGTCTCCGGGTTTGCGAAGCGCTACCCGCAGGTCGAGGTGCAGATGGAAGTGACCGACCGCCCGGTCGACCTGGTGGAGAGCGGCTACGACCTGGCGATCCGCTTCGGCACACTACCCGACAAGCGCCTGAACGCGCGCCGGGTGATGAGCAACCGGCGCTTCCTGTGCGCCTCGCCGCGCTACCTGAAGGAGCATGGCACGCCGGCGCAACTGTCCGATCTCGTGAAGCACCGCTGCATCGTGCACCGCCAGAACGACGAGGCGCACGGCGTCTGGCGCTTTTATTCGGGGGAGGGGGAGGAACACAGCGAGGTGGTGAAGGTGCATGGCGCACTGTCGAGCAACGACGGCGACATCGTGCTGGGCTGGGCGCTGGACGGGCACGGCATCCTGGTGCGCTCGGAATGGGACCTGGCGCGCTTTGTGGAAAGCGGACGGCTGAAGATCGTGCTGCCGCAGTACCGGCTGCCGTCGGCGGACCTGTTCGTGTACTACCTGAACCGCCGCAACCAGGCCGCGCGGACCAGGGCCTTCATCGACTTCCTGGTCGAGCATTTCCGCCAGCCGGTGGCGGAGGCCTAGCTCTCCATCGAGATTTCGTCGACCTTGCCTTTGCTGTCGAAGCGGACGCTGATGACGTAGTCGGTGACCTTGTCCGGCAAGGTGAAATCGAAGTATTCCAGCTCATCCTCGCCGCCCCAGTGCGCGCGCAATTCGAGGATGTCGAGCACGGCGGACGGATCGGGCCGGCCGCTGCCGGTGCGCGCCTGCCAGTAGTCGGGCGCGAGTTCTTCGAGGTGGAAGGCGACGAACATGGCGGCGCCGGAGTCCTCGTCCTCCATATCGAAACCGTTCTTGATGGCCTGGCGCGCGGCGTTTTCGCGGCGCGCCACCTCATCGGCATGGTCGCTCATCGTTGTTCTCCTGAGTGGATTGTCAAAGCCGCCATTTTATTGGCATACTCGACGGCACGCGGCCGTGTGCCGCCAACACAACGATAACGAGACTCCCAAGTGAACACAAGCCGTCGACTTACCGCCGCCATCGCACTGCTGGCGGCTACCTATGGCGCGATCGCCGCTCCCGCTCCAGACCGCACCGTCGACACCCTGCAAAAAATTGCCGACGCCGCCGGCCCGCCGGGCTTCGAGGAACCGGTGCGCGCCGTGCTGGTCGGGATGATGAAACCGCTCGCCAGCTCGCTCGCCTACGACGGCATGGGGTCGATCATCGCCACGCAGGGCTCGGGCGGACCGAAGATCATGGTCGACGCCCACATGGACGAACTGGGCGGCATGGTTCGCCGCATCACGCCGAACGGCCTCTTGACCATGCAGATGCTGGGCGGCTGGCTCGACCAGGCACTGCCGGACAAGCGCTGGGTCATCATCGGCAGCAAGGGTCCGGTGAAGGCGGTGACGGGCATCCGCGACATCCACGTGGTGCCGGCGGACGAGCGCACGCGCGTGTTCGCGCGCGACGGCCTGTTCCTCGACGTCGGCGCCCGCACCGAGGCGGAAGTGCGCGAGATGGGCATCTCGCCGGGCGACCCGATCGTTCCCGACGCACCCTTCGAAATCCTGAACGGCACCCAGAACTACCTCGGCAAGGGCTGGGACGACCGCGTCGGCTGCGCCGTCATCGTCGAGGCCATGCGCCGGCTGGCCAGCGAAAGCCACCCGAACCAGATTGCCTGGGTGATCACGACCCAGGAAGAGATCGGCCTGCGCGGCGCCCATACCGCTGCCGACGTGGTCAAGCCCGATCTCGCCATCGCCATCGAGGGCGGCATCACCGGTGACGTTTTCCCGGGCAAGCCGGAAGAGACCCAGGTGAAGCTGGGCGCGGGGCCGGGCATCTTCCTGTACGACTCGTCGGCGCTGCCGAACCGCAAGCTGACCGCCTTCGTGAAGCAGACCGCGCTTGAACGCAAGCTGCCGCTGCAGTTCGACCTGGTGCAGGGCTATGGCGACGATTCGGCCGAGATCCAGAAGAGCAATGGCGGCGTGCCGACCGTGAACCTGGTGGTGCCGGTGCGGTATACGCATGCACATAACGGCATCTTGAACCGGCGCGATTTCGACCAGATGGTGGAGCTGGTGGTTTCGATGCTGAAGAAACTGGATGCGGCGGAGGTGCGGCGGATCCGGGATTTTGCCCCGGACAGCCATTGATCACGCAGGATCGAGGGCGAGGTCCGGACTTTGGTCACATCAGTCCGGACTGCCTGAGCCTCAGTCGTTCAAGCCAAGCGCTTCCCAGCCCTGCGGCGTGAGCTTGACGTACAGCTTTTCCTTCTGCGTGTGCTCGCCGTCGACGGTCCGCCCAAGGACGGTGAACGCCTCCTTGGTCTGCGGCTTCCTGGCCCAAGCGGCCACGTTCGACAGCTTGTAGGTGTAGATAACGCTGGATTCCTCGTGGTCGCCCACCTTGGCCGGGTCCGCCCAGCGCACCACCTTGTCCAGCGACTTGCGGCCCCAGCACATGCGCGGCTGCCCTCCCGCATCCGCGCGCAGATAGGGCTTCGCGGCGTCGGTCATGGTGTAGCGCCTGGCCTTCACCTTCAGCCCGTTCGGCTGGCCGTCGATTGCGGCGCCGGGCAATTCCATGTCCTCGCCCTTGGCCAGGCCCGCCGCCTCCAGCGCCGCCATCTGGCCCGCAACGCCGTCCGGATACAACTTCTGCTGGCGCAGGTCCGTTTCGTACACGTCGACCGGCCATTTCACGGGGTCCAGGCACATGTCGCCCTTCTTGTCCAAGTACTGGGTGACGGTGATGGCGAAATTCTTTTCGTTGGCGGAGGTCTTGCTGTCGCAGGCGGACAGCGCGGCGGACAATGTCACGCCGAGGATGAGGGAAATGGCGGTCTTGTTCATGGTGATGTCATTGTACCAAGACCTGGAGCCGATCAAAGAAAAAAGCCGCCGATTCGTGAGAGCCGGCGGCTTTTTTCTGGCTTATATTCTGGTGGTGATAGGTGGACTTGAACCACCGACCCTAGCATTATGAATGCTATGCTCTAACCAACTGAGCTATATCACCAGCTAAAACGGACCTAAAACAAAATGGCTCAGCTGAGGAAGCCAAGCCATTCCGCTTGAATCTTGGTGGTGATAGGTGGACTTGAACCACCGACCCTAGCATTATGAATGCTATGCTCTAACCAACTGAGCTATATCACCAGAACGGGGAGCATTATGCCGTCCGCTCGCCGAGGTGTCAAGGCTACGCGTTTTGGGTCGGTGTGTCCAGCGCGTCACGCCTGCAACGTCGTCAGATGGGCAAGCATCTGCCCCGCCGGATCCTGCCCCAGGCAGTCGATTGCGATGCGCTCCGGCATCGAGCGCAGCCAGGTCAGCTGGCGCTTGGCGAGCTGGCGGGTGGCGACGATGCCGTTTTCGCGCAGCTGCTTGCGGTCGACCAGGCCGTCGAGGTATTCCCAGCTCTGGCGGTAGCCGACGCAGCGCATCGACGGCAGGCCCACATGCAGGTCGCCGCGCGCGCGCAGCCTTGCCACTTCGGCCACGATGCCTTCGTCGTCGCGCTCGCCCAGCATCTGGTCGAAGCGCAGCGCGATCCGCTTGTGCAGCACGGCGCGGTCGGAGGGCTCCAGCGCGAACGACACGAGGTCGAAGGGCAGCGCCGTCTTCTCGCGCCTGGCCAGCAGTTCGGACATCGGCTTGCCGCTCAATTCGATGATCTCCAGCGCGCGGTTGATGCGCTGGGCGTCGTTCGGCGCCAGCCGGTCGCCGGTCGCCGGGTCGAGCGCGCGCAGCCTGGCATGCATGCCGGGCCAGCCGATGCGCGCGGCCTCTTCGTCGATGCGGGCGCGTACGTCGGCGTCGGCGGTCGGCAGGTCGTCGAGGCCGTCGACCAGGCCCTTGAAGTACATCATCGTGCCGCCCACCAGCAGCGGCAGCTTGCCGCGCGCCTGGATCTCGGCCACCAGCCGGATCGCGTCTTCGCGGAACTGCATGACGGAATAGGACTCGAGCGGGTCGATGATGTCGATCAGGTGGTGCGGCACGCTGGCCAGTTCTTCCGCGCTGGGCTTGGCGGTGCCGATGTCCATCTCGCGGTAGACCAGGGCCGAGTCGACCGAGATGATCTCGACCGGCATCTCGTTCGCGATGGCGAGTGCGGCCGCGGTCTTGCCGGACGCGGTCGGGCCCATGATGGCGACCGCCATAGATTTGTGATTCACAGTCATAAATAATAGAGGTTGCTCCAGAATGGCCATGGCGTTGTTGCACGTCCTCGCCGTGCAGAGGCACTGTCTTCGTCGCTGCGCCTAGCCATGCCCATTCTGGAACAACCTCTTCACTGCCCGCGCAGGAACAGTTTATCCAGCGCGGAGATTTCCAGCTGCACCCAGGTCGGGCGGCCGTGGTTGCACTGGTCGGCGCGCTCGGTCGCTTCCATCTGGCGCAGCAGGGCGTTCATCTCCTGCACCGACAGGATGCGGTTGGCGCGCACCGCCGTGTGGCAGGCGAGGGTGCCGAGCAGTTCGTTGCGGCGCTCGATCAGCACGCGCGAGCCGCCGTATTCGCGCACGTCGCGCAGCACGTCGCGCGCCAGCGTCTGCGCGTCGGCGTTTTTCAGCAGCGTAGGCACGGCGCGCACGGCCAGCGTGGTCGGCGAGACGGCGGCGATGTCGAAACCGAGCGCCTTGAGCGTTTCCTGGTTTTCCTCGACGGTGCCGACTTCGATGGCGTCGGCGAAGAAGGTCACCGGGATCAGCATCTGCTGCACCTGCATCTGCTCGCCGCCGGCCTGGGCGTCGAGCGCGTTCTTGAGCTGCTCGTACAGGATGCGTTCGTGGGCCGCGTGCATGTCGACCAGCACCAGGCCCTTGCGGTTCTGCGCCAGGATGTAGATGCCGTGCAGCTGGGCCAGGGCGAAGCCGAGCGGAAAGTCGTCGTCGGAAGCCGGCTGCGTTGCCGACGGCAGCGGCATGTCGAAGCCCGAGGGCTTGGATGGCGCCGCATCGCTGTCCTTCAGGCCCGTGAACAGCGCGCCATAACTCTCGGTGCGCTGCGCCACGCCACCGCCGGACTGAGCCTCCCAGCGGCTGCCGGCCGGGAAGGGAGACGGCGAAAAGGTCGATGCATACGGCGACGACGGCGTCAGCTGCGATCCGAACGAGGTCTGCTCGTGCGGGCGGCGCCAGGCAGGGGTTGCGCCGCTGCCGGAATCGCGCCCGAAGCCGCCGCCCCAGGACGCGCCCGACGACGGCGCGATCTCGGCCGCGCTGACCGGTGCCGGCGCGTTGCCGTGGGCAGTGGCCGAGGTCTGGGCCAGCGCGCGCTGCACCGCGTGGAACACGAACTGGTGGACGGCGCGGCTGTCGCGGAAGCGCACCTCGATCTTCGACGGGTGCACGTTGACGTCGACCATGGCCGGGTCCAGCTCCAGCGCCAGCACGTAGCTGGGGAAGCGGTCGCCGTGCAGCACGTCCTCGTAGGCGGCCTTCACCGCGTGCACCAGCAGCTTGTCGCGCACGAAGCGGCCGTTCACGTAGAAGAACTGGCCGTCGGCGCGCGCCTTCGAGGCGGTCGGCAGGCCGACGTAGCCGTGCAGGCGCAGCGGGCCGGCGGCTTCGTCGAGCTGCAGCCGCGCCTCGGCGAAATCGTTGCCGAGGATCTGGGCGCTGCGCTTGGCCGGCTCGCTGACGTTCCAGTGGTCGATGGTGCGGCCGTTGTGGGTCAGGCTGAACGAGACGTCGGGACGCGCCAGCGCGATGCGGCGCACGACTTCGGCGCAGTGGCCATACTCGGTCTGCTCGGACTTCAGGAATTTGCGGCGCGCCGGCGTATTGAAGTACAGGTCCTGCACGTCGATCGTGGTGCCGAATGCGCCGGAGGAGGGCGAGACGGTGCCCTGGTGCGAGCCGACGATTTCCCAGGCATGCGCCGCGTCCGCCGTGCGCGAGGTGATCGACACCGCCGCCACCGAGGCGATCGAGGCCAGCGCCTCGCCGCGGAAGCCGAGGGTGTTGACGTTCTCGAGGTCGGTCAGCGAGGCGATCTTCGAAGTCGCGTGGCGCGCCAGCGCGAGCGGCAGCTCTTCCGGTGGGATGCCGCGGCCGTTGTCGGTAATGGCGATGCGCTTGACCCCGCCTTCCTCGAGGCGGATCGTGACCTGGGTCGCGCCGGCGTCGAGCGCGTTTTCCAGCAATTCCTTGACCACGGCCGAGGGCCGCTCGACGACTTCGCCGGCGGCGATCTGCGAGATGAGCTGGTCAGGGAGCTGCTGGATGGGGCGGTGGGTGGGGGCCGGGGCGTTCATTCATAAATTATAGCTCGCCGCCAAGCCGCCAACCGCAGGTGTTTGATTTTTCCCAAACCGGGGTCAGACTCCCAATTTTGGCAATTTCTCAAGGTGAGTTGCCAAAATTGGGAGTCTGACCCCGGTTTGAACTAAATCACAATTTCTGTTCGCGCACCGGAATCTGCGCATTGCACAGGTCGAGGTAGTTCGGCGAGTACTTGTTCCACGGGCCGCCGCGATTGCGCTGGGCGTCGAGGACGGCCTGGTAGGTGGGGCTCTCGGTGCGCAGTACTTCGAGGCGGACGCGCTCGGCTTCGGGGACGTCGGCCGCGACCTTCACCGCGCCGATCGGCACCTGCATCCCCGGCTGCTCGTAGAAGCCCATCGGCGCCGGGCCGCGCGGCAGGGTCGACAGGATCGGCATGCCGGCCACCACGCGGCCGACCACGGTGATGTTGCGGTCGAGCTGGCGCGGCGCGTGGCCGGTGACGACGTACAGGCTGGTGCCGCCGCCGCTGTCGGACTCGTTGCCGCGCGCGACGCCGACCATGCCGTAGCAATGCGTCAGCCAGGTCTGGCCGGCCTTCGGATCGCGCGCGGCCGGGAAGCCGCCGGAGTGCCCGACCTGGGGCGCGAAGCCGTCGACGTCGCGCATGCGCGTGAACTGTTTGTCATTCGATAAAGGCACCGTGAATTCGCCCGGCAGGGTCTTCTGCGCGCTCTTCACCTGGCGCGCCTGCTCGTCGTCTTCGTGCGGATCGCCCCACTGGACCACGAAGTTGTCCTGCGAGCGGATGATCGCCAAGCCGTCGTAGAAGTGCTCGCGCGCCAGCGCCTTGATGTTCCTGACGTGGTTCGGGGCAAACGACGGGGCCAGTTCGATGACCACGCGCCCTTGTGGCAGCTCCAGGTAGAGCGTGTTGTCGGCGTCGAGCGGACGCCAGTCGCCCGGCTTCGATCCCTTCAGCACGTCGCCGACGCTGGGCCTGGGCGGCAGTTCCTTGGCGCCCGCCGCCAGCACCGCCGTCATGCCCAGTACCAGGGCCGCCACCACTTTTTTCTGCAGAGCTTGCATGTCATCTCCCGTCGTTCTTTTGTTAATGATTGTAATCCGGAAAGTAGACAATCTTAAAACTTGTGCAGACGGCGACAATTTTCTGTGCCAGAACTTGAGGCACCGGCCATTTTTTGGCAACGGTCTGATGGTATGATGCGGCGCTACCATTTAGGACAATCATGGATCTGATGCAACTCTTCGGCATGCTCCTGCACGTCGATAAAAC
Source organism: Massilia sp. LXY-6 (assembly GCF_051233485.1). Classification (NCBI taxonomy): domain Bacteria; kingdom Pseudomonadati; phylum Pseudomonadota; class Betaproteobacteria; order Burkholderiales; family Oxalobacteraceae; genus Massilia; species Massilia sp. LXY-6. The sequence continues at coordinate 33,601 of NZ_JBKFGF010000031.1, read as the reverse complement.
TTTGGGCGACCTGCTGGCCCAGTATGGTGTGTATGTCTACGCGGTCCTGTTCGCGATCGTGTTCTGCGAGACCGGTCTCGTGGTGCTGTTTTTCTTCCCCGGAGACACCCTGCTGTTCATCGCCGGCGCCTTCTGCGCCACCGGCGAGATGAGCTATCCGCTGCTGATGCTGCTGCTGGTCCTTGCCGCCGTCACCGGCAATACCCTGAACTATTACATCGGCGGGGCCATCGGCCACCGCGTGTTCACCCACGACTACCGCTGGCTGAACAAGGACGCCCTGAAGCGGACCCATGATTTCTTCGAAAAGCACGGCGGCAAGACCATCATCCTGGCGCGCTTCGTGCCGGTGGTGCGTACCTTCGCCCCCTTCGTGGCCGGCGTCTCGGACATGACGCACACGCGTTTCCAGATGTTTAACATCACCGGCGCCGTGCTGTGGGTGGCCGGCCTCGTGACCGCTGGTTACTTTTTCGGCAACATCCCGGTCGTGCGCGACCACCTGACCGCCATCGTGCTGGTCGGCGTCGGCGCAGCCATCGTGCCGCTCGCCCTGGGCGGCCTGTACAAGTTCGGGCGCCGCATGCTCAGCCGTTGATCGTTCGTCCGCAAGGCTCAAGTTTACTGTCGGTCACGCCGATAAAGCAGGGGATAGCAACACTACTGGAATCCCATGCGTAACCTGATCGCCCTGTTCGCTTGCAGCTGCGTTGTCCTGAGCGCAAGCGCGAACGATCCTGCCCCCGCCGCGGCAGCCAAACTCGCGGCTTCCGTGTCCAGGCCCGCATCGGCCTCCCTGCCGGCGGCCTCGGCCAAGGAATCGGCCAAGGAATCGGCCAAAGGATCGGCTAAAGACGCCGCCAAGGAAGCGGTGCCGGCCAGGAAGGCCGCACCGGCTGCCGCCCAGGACAACAAGGAAGAAGAAGCCGAAGTCGCCCTCTCGGCCAAGATCGCCGAGCGCCTGGCCGAGCTGCGCGAGCGCCAGCAGGCGCGCGCCGCCGCGGCCGCGCGCGCGAAGAAAGCGGTGGACGCCAGGCGCCGCGAGGAAGAGCGGGCCGCCGCGGCCGCCGCGATCCTGGCCGCCGCGCCCAAGCACGGCACCGTCTGGTCCTACGAGGGCGAACTCGGCCCGGCCAACTGGTCGAAGATCAATGTGGACTGGGCCAAGTGCGGCAGTGGCAACCGCCAGTCGCCGATCGACCTGCGCGACGGCATCAAGGTCAACCTCGAGCAGATCGGCTTCGACTACCACCCCTCCTCGTTCAACGAGGTGAACAACGGCCACACGATCCAGGTGACGGTCGGCGGCGGCAATTTTATTACCGTCGGCAACCAGACCTACGAGCTGCAGCAGTTCCACTTCCACCGCCCGTCCGAAGAAAAGATCAACGGCAAGGGCACGGAGATGGTCATGCACCTCGTACACAAGAGCTTCGATGGCAAGATTGCGATCATCGCCGTCCTGCTCGAACGCGGCCAGCCGCACCAGCTGATCCAGACCATCTGGGACAACCTGCCGCTGGAAAAGCAGGAAGTGGTGTCGCCGTCGATCGTGATCGACCCGATGGAGGCGCTGCCTTCGAGCCGCGAATACTTTACCTACATGGGCTCGCTGACCGAGCCGCCCTGCACCGAGAACGTGCTGTGGCTGGTGTTCAAGCAGCCGCGCCAGGCCTCGCCGGCGCAGATGGCGCTGTTCTCGCGCCTGTATCCGCTGAATGCGCGGCCGGTGCAGTCGACCTCGGGGCGGATGATCAAGGAATCGAACTGAGGCAGGCGCGCTCGCTTCGGCAACGTCGCCCCCGCCTGCGCGGGAACGACGTGCTGGCGTAACGGGTACTAGTCAAACCGCCGGCGTAACCCGGTATTCCCCGCGCCAGTTCCCGCCCGGCTCCAGCGTCTGCGGCCCCAGCAGGGCCGGCTCGATGCACACGAAGTTCCGGTATTCCTCGTCCTCCATGTCGGCCAGCGCCGCCGCATCGGCCGCGCCCGGATTCCATACGACCGCATCCGTAAAGCCGGTCTGCCGCAGCAGCAGCTTGTCGGCGCCGTTGTCGAAGGTGATGGGGCCGGCGATGCCTTCGAACACCTGGTCCAGCTTGTCGGTGATGGCCAGGGTCTCGGGCTGCACGCCGTCGATGCGTACGGCTTCGACGTCCTCGACCAGGTGGTAGGTGTGCAGGGCGGCGGCGAAGGAGAAGGGATGGGTGCCGATGTTGCGCACGTCGAGCGTCATGTCCAGCTCGGCGTCGCGCACGGACACCCGCAGGACCAGTTCGAAGGCGTAGGCCCAGGCGCTCGACGCCTGCGGCGACAGGTCGTCCTGGTTCAGGCCCAGCACGGCGAAGGCGGCGCCGTCCTGCTCGCCGCTGTCGAGCACACGCCAGGTGCTGACGCGCGCGAAGCCGTGGCGCATGCCCTCGCCGCGTTCGGCGAATTGCGGGAAGATCACCGGCACGCCGCCGCGGATCGCGCGGCTGCCGTCGAGCGCGGACAGGCTGCTCATGAACATGCGTTCCTGTGGCGCGGCACCGGTGCCGGAAACGGATTTCCAGGACACCAAGTGGGCGCCGTACAGGGTAATGGTCGCTTCGGCGCCGTCCGGCGCACGCAGCAGCAGGGCGGGCAGTTGCCCGAATTGGGTGGTAGTTGCGCTCACGACAAACCTCCAGGCTGAGATCAGGTCATTCGGCTCTTCGCCAGCGGCGGATTGTACGCGAAGTAGCGCTTGATGCCTTTCGTGATCGCGTCCGCGAGCTGGTTCTGGTAGGCGTCGTCCTTCAGCCTGGCCTCTTCTTCCGGGTTCGAGATGAACGCGGTCTCGACCAGGATCGAGGGAATGTCCGGCGCTTTCAGCACCGCGAAGCCGGCCTGCTCGACCGCACCCTTGTGCAGGCGGTTGATGCCGCCGATCTCGCTCAGCACGGCCTTGCCGAGCTTGAGGCTATCGTTGATCTGGGCCGTGGTCGACAGGTCGAACAGCACGCTGGCCAGCTGCTTGTCCTGCGTGCCGAGGTTGACGCCGCCGATCAGGTCGGCCTTGTTCTGGTCGGCCGCCAGCCAGCGCGCCGCGCTCGAGCTCGCGCCTTTTTCCGACAGCACGAACACCGAGGAGCCGCGCGCCGAAGGCTGGATGAAGGCGTCGGCGTGGATCGAGACGAACAGGTCGGCCTGGACCTTGCGCGCCTTTTCCACGCGCTGGCCCAGCGGCACGAAGAAGTCGGCGTCGCGGGTCAGCATCACGCGGGTGTTCGGCAGGTCTTCCAGCTTGCCCTTCAGGCGCTTCGCGATCTCCAGCACGATGTCCTTCTCGTGCACGCCGGTGGCGCCGGTCGCGCCCGGGTCTTCGCCGCCGTGGCCGGGGTCGAGGGCGATGGTCAGCATGCGCATTACCTTGCCGGGCGTCCCCTTGCCCTGCGACGGCGGCTGAGGCTGGGCTTGCGGCGCGGTCGGCTGCGGCGTGGCCGGGGTGCTGCCGGCGCGGGCGGCGTCGGCTTCGAGCTTGGCGATCGCGTCGGGGCCGGCCTGGCCGACCGTCGGCGCGCCCGGCCGGGGCGCCGGGGCCGGCGTCGCGGCCGGGACGCCGCCGTCGGACCAGTTCTCCTTGGCGATGATGGCCGCCAGCGGATCGACTGCCCGCACCGGGTACAGGTCGAAGATCAAACGGTGCCGGTAGCCGGCCACCGGGGCCAGGTTGAATACCTGCGGCTTGACCTCTTCCTTGAGGTCGAACACCAGGCGCACCACGTTCGGGCGGTTCTGGCCGACCCGCACCTGCTTGATGTAGGGGTCGTTCGACTCGACCTTCGCGACCAGGCTTTTCAGGGTATCGTTCAGCGCCAGGCCGTCGATGTCGACCACCAGGCGTGGCGGATCGGCCACCATGAAGTGCGTGGTTTTCAGCTCGCCGTCGTTTTCCAGGGTAACGCGGGTGTACTCGTCGGCCGGCCACACGCGTACCGCCATGATCTGCGCGGCCATGGCCATCGAAGGGAGCAGGGCGGGAGCGAGCACCGACAGGAGCAGCGTGCCGCCGGCCTTCAGGGTGGCACGGCGCTTGGGCGAATCTGGAATCAGGGAATCGGGGGATAGTGCAGGCGTTCGAGGCATAGCTGGCCCAGTTCAGACAACGCCTGCAATTCTACATGACGGCCGTGGCCACTGACCGAAAGCGAAATATTGACGTCGGGCGGCGGCAACACCGGCTCGCCTTTTTCCGGCCACTCGACGATGCAGATGTTGCTGCCGTCGAAGTCTTCGCGGAAGCCCGCATCCAGGAATTCTTCCGGGCTGGACATGCGGTACAGGTCGTAGTGGATCAGGTTGACGGCTTGCCCGTCCAGTGTGATCCAGTAGGGCTCGGACAGCGTATAGGTCGGGCTCTTGACCGCGCCCTTGTGGCCGGCCGCGTGCAGGGTGGCGCGCGTGAGGGCCGTCTTGCCGGCGCCGAGGTCGCCGTGCAGGTAGACCACGAGGCCGGGGACGAGCGCGCGCGCCAGGGCGCCGCCCAGGGCCTGGGTCGCGGTTTCGTCGGGAAGGTAAGCTGCTAGTGAATGCTGCATCGAATAGAATAGTAAATTATGTCCTCATCCCAGCCTGACCTGATCGAACTAGCGCACACCATCAAGGCCTGGGGCAGGGAGCTGGGCTTTGCCGACGTGCGGATCGCGGACGTCGACCTGGCGCGCCACGAGGCCGGCCTGCAAGCCTGGCTCGATGCCGGCCACCATGGCGAGATGGATTATATGGCAAGCCACGGCATGAAGCGCGCCCGGCCGGCCGAACTGGTGCCGGGGACGGTGCGCGCGATCGTCGCCCGCATGGACTACCTGCCGATGGATACGGAGGCCGACTGGCGCGCGCGCGAACGCCTGCGCCAGCAGGATCCGCGGGCGGCCGTGGTCTCGCTGTACGCCAGGGGACGCGACTATCACAAGGTGCTGAGGAACCGCCTGCAGCAGCTGGCCGAGCGCATCCGTGGCGTGGCCGGCGAGTACGGCTTCCGCGTGTTCACGGATTCGGCGCCGGTGATGGAGTTGCCGCTGGCGGAAAAGGCGGGGCTGGGCTGGCGCGGCAAGCACACCCTGCTGCTGTCGCGGGAAGCCGGATCGACCTTCTTCATCGGCGAGATCCTGGTCGACCTGCCGCTGCCGGTCGACCAGGCCACGGGCGCGCACTGCGGCCAGTGCGAGGCCTGCATCGGCGCCTGCCCGACCGGCGCGATCCTGGGGCCGGGACGGCTGGATGCGCGGCGCTGCATCTCCTACCTGACGATCGAGCTGAAAGGCAGTATTCCGGAAGACCTGCGGCCGCTGATCGGCAACCGCATCTATGGCTGCGACGACTGCCAGCTGGCCTGCCCCTGGAACAAGTTCGCGCAGCGCGCCGTGCTGCCGGATTTCGACGGGCGCAACGGGCTGGACCAGGCCGGGCTGGTGGCATTGTTCGCGTGGGAAGAAGAAGAGTTCAACCGCAGGATGGAGGGCAGCCCGATCCGCCGGATCGGGCATGAACGCTGGCTGCGCAACCTGGCGGTGGGTATGGGTAACGTCGCGGAGTCCGCCGGGGGCGACGAGCGGATCGTGGCGGCGCTGCGGGCCCGGCTGGAGCATCCGTCAGCGCTGGTGCGCGAGCACGTGGCCTGGGCCCTCACGCGCCATGGCGTCGCGGTTTAGATCTCGATGCGCTTCATGCGCAGGGCCGACCAGTCGCCGTCGATCGAGATCATGGCGACGCCGGTGATACCGTTTTCCTTTGCATAGGCGTTGATTGAGTCGCGATTGATATCAGTCGCCTTCGATGCCGTCTGCTTCAGGTAGGCGACCCACAGCGAGCCTTTTTCGCCCAGGCGCGCCTTCGCGGTCGGGAAATATTGTTCGAGTTCCTTGCGGTTCATCGCAAACATCAGCACCACGTCGACCTGCTCCTGGTCGTTCTTGATCAGGTCGGGCGGCATCTGCGCCACCATGCCAGGATGGACGTTCCCGTTCAGGATCAGCATCGATTTCGCGTTCCTCAGGAACATCTTGTCTGCAATCGTCTTTTCGCTCATCTGCGTTCCTAAATAATGTTCGGTGTGGCTGCGTGGGCCACGGTCGTGTTCATTGGATTTTACAAGCGAACCCCTAAAACACAGCGGAGAAAACCTGCCGTGCGCGGGGTCCGGGAGCAAAAGCGGCGCCATCCGCCCGCGAGGATTGAAGCCGCGGAACGTCTGGTGCCGAAGGGGAAAAAGCTAGCTAGGGATGGGGATGCTGATTCGCAAGAGGCCGCTGCGAAATTTTTTGCCGGCTACTTCAACAATCCGGCCAGCTCGACCGCGGTCTTGACCTGCATCTTGTCGAAGATATGGGCGCGGTGCACCTCCACCGTGCGCATGCTGATGCCGAGCTTGTCGGCCACGACCTTGTTCAGGTTCCCGGCCAGGATCAGGTCGAGGACTTCGCGTTCGCGCGCCGACAGCGTGGCCAGGCGTTCGCGCACCGCGCTGGCGGCGGCGGCCTGGCGCGACCTGGCCAGGGCTTCCTCGACGCGGTCCATCAGCTGGTTGTCGTTGAAGGGCTTTTCGACGAAATCGAAGGCGCCGCGCTTGAGCGAATCGACCGCCATCGGCACGTCGCCGTGGCCGGTCAGGAAGATCACGGGCAGGCGCGCCAGCAGGCCGCGCGTTACCAGCTGGTCGAACACGGCGATGCCGTTCATGCCCGGCATGCGCACGTCCAGCAGCACACAATCGCCCTGGGAACCCTGGCCATCCGCCGCCGCGGGGCGGGCATCCAGGGCGTCGAGGAAGGCCTGGCCGCCGGCATAGCCGCGCGCGGCCAGCCCGCGCGATTGCGCCAGCCATTCGAGGGCGTCGCGGATGACGTCTTCGTCGTCGACGATGTGCAGCATGGTGTTGGGCTCCTACTCTTCAGGTGGGTATTGTAGCCTGCGCCTGCTGCAGCGTGAACGTGAACACGGTGCCGCCGCCCGGATTGTCGGCGTGGGTGAGGGTGCCGCCGTGGAATTCGATCGCCGTGCGGCAGATCGACAGGCCCATGCCCATGCCCTCGGCCTTGGTCGAGAAGAACGGCGAGAACAAACGCTCGGCCACCTCCGGCGGAATCCCGTGGCCGTTGTCGATCACCGACACCGCCACCTGGCCCTGCTCCTCCGTGCGGGTGTGCGCGGCCTCGATGCGCAGCACGCGGCGTTCCCTGTCGATGTCCTGCATCGCCTCGATCGCGTTGCGGGTCAGGTTCAGCAGCACCTGCTCGAGCAGCAGGCGGTCGGCCAGTACCGGCGGCAGGTCGGGCGGCACCTCGACCTGCAGCGTGACGTAGCTCTGGCGCGCCTGCAGGTCGACCAGCGCGCGGATGCCGTCGATCACGTGCTGCACGGTGACGCTCTCGCGGCGCGGCTCGCGCTTCTTCACGAATTCGTGCACGCTGCGGATGATCTGGCCGGCACGCCGGGCCTGGGTATTGGCCTGTTCCAGCGCGCGCCGCAGCATGCCGGCGTCGAGCGCGGGAGCGGACGGGCCGCCGTCGCCGACGCGCGCCAGGACGTTCAGCGCCCCCGCCGTGTAGCTGGAGATCGCCGCCAGCGGCTGGTTCAGCTCGTGCGCCAGCATCGACGAGATCTCGCCCATGGTCGCCAGGCGCGCACTGGTCTCCAGCTTTTCCTGCTGCTGGCGGGCCAGGTCCTCGGCGCGCCTGCGGTCGGTGATGTCGAGGATGGAGCTCATCCAGCCGGTGTGGCGGCCGTGGCTGTCGACCAGCGGGGCCTCGAACACCAGCACCGGCACGCGCGAGCCGTCGGGGCGCTGGAACACGGTCTCGAACTGCGGCGTGGCGTGGCCGGCCAGGACCTTGCGGAAGCGCTGCTCGTAATCGTCCATGGCTTCCGGCGCCCAGTAGGGCATGGGCGGCTTCTTGCCGAGCAGTTCGTGGTCCGGCAGGCCGACGATGCGGCAGAAGGCCGGATTCACATAGGTCACGCGGCCTTCCAGGTCGCGCGCGCGCAGGCCGGTCAGCAGCGAATTCTCCATCGCGGTGCGAAACGCCATCTGCTGGCGCAGCGCGTTCTCGGCGGCGATGGTGCGCGCGATGTGGCGCCACAGCGCGCCCAGCGACAGCACCAGTCCCAGCGCCAGCACGATCACCGAGCCGACCAGCAGGTTGGGCAGCAGGTTTGGGGCGCCCTTCACGCTGTCGGTGGCCAGCACGATCTGCCCGCCCGGCAGGTCGAGGGCGCGCTTGTGGGTGTACACGCCGCGCCCCGGGCCGCCGGCGGCGCGCTGGGCCACCACGTGGTCGTCGCGGTCGAGCAGGGACAGGGCGTTGTCCTGGGCGAACCACCAGGGCACGTTCTCGTCCAGCAGGGTCTGCAGGCTGTAGGTGGCGACCAGGCTGCCGGCGAACTTGCCGTGGTGGTAGAGCGGCAGGTGGTAGTCGACCAAGCCGCGCAGGGTGGGCGAGGGGCCGTAGGGATCGCTGTAGCGCCCGCTGCGCGTAGTGCGCGACATCGCCTGGGCCTCGCGCGAGGACTGGATCGGCTCGCCCGGCAGCTCGGCGCCGCGCATGGCCAGCAGCCTGCCGTCGGCGTCCAGCCAGGCCACGCGGCGCAGTTCGTGGCCGTTCTTGAACATCTGCGCCAGGCGTGCCTGCAGGGTTTGCTGCGTGGGCCGCGTGTCGGCCGCCAGGTCGACGCCGAGGGTCGCCAGCGCCTCTTCGCTGCGCGCCAGTTCGAAGCGCAGGGTCTGCTCGACCCAGAGGGTATCGGCGATCAGCTGTTCCTGGCGCTCGTTGCTCTCCATCTGGCGCGCCTGCCAGGGCAACCACAGCAGGACCAGCAGGAACAGCAGCACCAGCAGCACCGGCACCAGCCAGCGCCAGGGGCCGTCCGGCACCGGCCGCGGGATCGGAAATGGGTTTTTCATGCAAATAACGTGATACGTTTACTGTTGAGCGCCTATTGTGGTTTTCCACAATAGCAATCGAGGGGAAAGCTCAGCAGACTGCAGTGACATATAAAAAACATACTTAACGGAGACAGCATGCAGATCAGATCCATGGTCGCGGCACTTGCTATGGTTGCGGGCGCCAGCTTCGCACTCAACGCATCGGCCCAGGCCCCCATCGTCATCAAGTTCAGTCACGTGGTCGCGACCGACACGCCGAAGGGCCGTGCCGCCGAACGCTTCAAGGACCTGGCCGAAAAGCTCACCAAGGGCCGCGTCAAGGTCGAAGTCTACCCGAACAGCCAGCTGTACAAGGACAAGGAAGAACTCGAAGCCCTGCAGCTGGGCGCGGTCCAGATGCTGGCGCCGTCGCTCGCTAAGTTCGCGCCGCTGGGCGTGAAGGAATTCGAGGTGTTCGACCTGCCGTACATCTTCCCGAACAAGACCGCCCTGTACACCGTGACCGAAGGCCCGATCGGCAAGGGCCTGCTGCAGAAGCTGGAGCCGAAGGGCATCACCGGCCTGGCCTACTGGGACAACGGCTTCAAGATCATGTCGGCCAACAAGCCGCTGCACGTGCCAAGTGACTTCCGCGGCCTGAAGATGCGGATCCAGAGCTCGAAGGTGCTGGACGCGCAGATGCGCGCGCTGGGCGCCAATCCGCAGGTGCTGGCCTTCTCGGAAGTCTACCAGGCCCTCCAGACCGGCGTGGTGGACGGCACCGAGAACCCGCCGTCGAACATGTACACCCAGAAGATGCATGAGGTGCAGAAGCACGTGACGATGTCGAACCATGGCTACCTGGGCTATGCCGTCATCGTCAACAAGAAGTTCTGGGACGGCCTGCCGGCCGACGTGCGCGGCCAGCTGCAGCAAGCCATGGGTGAAGCGACCAAGTACGAGAAGGCGATCGCCCAGCAGGACAACGACGCCGCCCTGGACGCCATCCGCAAGGCCGGCAAGACCACCATCTACACCCCAACCCCGGCAGAGCAGGCCGAGTGGCGCAAGGTGTTGGTGCCGGTCCAGAAGCAGATGGCCGGCCGCGTCGGCGCGGACCTGATCACCACGATCAACAAGGCCACGGCTTCGGCCCAGTAAAGTCCCCGTCGTCTCCGCGCAGGCGGGGATCTATACTGAGCATTCGGCGCTGCCACCGAGCGATTTGCTGTCACGGTAGCCGGAACCTCAGCATGGGTCCCCGCCTTCGCGGGGACGACGCAGTTCGCCAAGGACCCCCATGAAAATCCTCGATCGCCTCGAAGAGTGGATCATCGCCAGCCTGATGGCCTGCGCCACTCTCATCATCTTCATCGCGGTGCTGCACCGCTACCTGTCCGGCCTGCCGATTCCCGGCCTGCAGGACTGGCTCATCAGCCTGAATACCAGCTGGGCCCAGGAACTGTCCACCTTTATGTTCGTGTGGATGGCCAAGTTCGGCGCCGCCTACGGCGTGCGCACCGGCATCCACGTTGGCGTCGACGTGCTGGTCAACCGCCTGTCCGAACGCTGGCGCAAGAAGTTCATCGTGTTCGCACTGCTGGCCGGCGCACTGTTCACCGGCATCATCGGCACGCTGGGCCTCAACTTCATCCTGCGCCTGGCCGGTACCGACCAGACCTCGTCCGACATGGAAGTCCCGATGTGGATCGTCTACATGGCGCTGCCGCTCGGCTCCTACCTGATGTGCTTCCGCTTCCTGCAAGTGACCTGGCACTTCCTGCGCAACGGCGAACTGCCGCGCCATGACCATGCCTACGTCGAAGGCCTGGAAGACGAAATTGAAGATGCAAGGAAATCCACATGAACGCCGCCATTATTTTCGCGCTGCTGATCGTCCTGATGCTGACCGGCATGCCGGTCTCGATCTCGCTCGGCCTGACGGTGCTGACCTTCCTGTTCACCATGACGCACGTGCCGATCGAGTCGGTGGCGATGAAGCTGTTCACCGGCATCGACAACTTCGAGATCATGGCGATCCCGCTGTTCATCCTGGCGGGCAACTTCCTGACCCACGGCGGGGTGGCCCGCCGCATGATCAACTTCGCCACCTCGATGGTCGGCCACTGGCACGGCGGCCTCGCGCTGGCCGGCGTGCTGGCCTGCGCGCTGTTCGCCGCGGTCTCGGGCTCGAGCCCGGCGACGGTGGTGGCGATCGGCTCGATCATCCTGCCGGCCATGGTCAAGCAGGGCTATCCGAAGCGCTTCGGTGCCGGCGTGATCACGACCTCGGGCGCGCTCGGCATCCTGATTCCGCCGTCGATCGTGATGGTGATGTATTCGGTGACCACCAATACCTCGGTCGGCCAGCTGTTCATGGCCGGCGTGGTGCCGGGCCTGCTGCTGGCGTTCCTGCTGGGCCTGACGACCTGGGTCATCGCCCGCAAGCATGATTACCCGCGCATGCAGCGCGCCACCTGGGGCGAGCGCCTGACCGCCTTCCGGCGCAGCGCCTGGGGCCTGTTCCTGATCGTGATCGTCATGGGTGGCATCTACAGCGGCGTGTTCACCCCGACCGAAGCGGCGGGCATCGCGGCCGTGTATGCCTTCGTGATCGCGGTGTTCGTCTACAAGGACCTGAGGCTGGTCCAGGTCGGCAAGGTGCTGCTGGATTCGGCGGCGATGTCGGCGATGCTGCTGTACATCATCACCAACGCCGTGCTGTTCTCCTTCCTGATGACGAGCGAGAACGTGCCGCAGGCAATGGCCGGCTGGCTCACCACCCAGGGCCTGGGCCCGATCAGCTTCCTGCTGGTCGTGAACGTGCTGCTGCTGTTGGCCGGTAACGTGATGGAGCCGTCCTCGATCGTGCTGATCATGGCGCCGATCCTGTTCCCGGTCGCGGTCCAGCTCGGCATCGACCCGGTCCACTTCGGCATCATCATCGTCGTGAACATGGAAGTCGGCATGTGCCACCCGCCGGTCGGCCTGAACCTGTACGTGGCCTCGGGGGTGACCAAGATGGGCATCTCGGAACTGACGGTGGCCGTGCTGCCATGGCTGCTGACGATGATTGGTTTCCTGCTGTTAATCACCTACGTTCCGGCGATCAGCCTGTGGCTCCCGCGTCTGATTTATAGCTGAAATATATTTGGTGAATGTATATAAAAAACTACGCTTTTCTTATTCGAATGCGTTATGATGGCGCAGCTTTGGCACCATCATGGTGCGTTCGAAAAGCCCGGATTGAATGTGGGGAGAAGCAAAAAAATCGGTAATCCAGCAGTGGACTACCGGAGAAATTTTGAGGAGACACACGTTTTATAGATGCCGCCGGCATTGACCGAGTGGCCGCAAACGTGAACCGACTAAGAGCGCACCCCACGAGGGTGCGTTTTTTTTTGCTACACTGAATCAATGAACATACAACAAGGCAGCGAACTCTTCAGCGCGATCGTCGGCGCGCCGTTCGGGGCGATGGGGATCCGTACCGAGACCCAGGGGGAGCAAACCCGGCTGCGCGAGCTGGTCTACCTGCCGCCGCATTACCAGGAAAAGGCGCCCCAGGATGCCGCCGCCGAACAGGCTGCGGAGCAGGTCGTGCGCTACTTCGCCGACGCCGATTTCCGCTTCGACTTGCCGCTGGTGGAGGCCGGCAGCGTGTTCCAGCGCCGCGTCTGGGAATCGATCTGCGCGATTCCGCGCGGCAGCGTGCGCACCTACGGCCAGATCGCCAAGCTGCTGGAATCGCATCCGCGCGCGGTTGGCCAGGCCTGCGGCGCCAATTGGTTCCCGCTGGTGATTCCCTGCCACCGCGTGACGGCAGCCGGCGGCCTGGGCGGCTTCGCCAGCAGCGACGACGAACACGGCTTTACGCTGACGGTCAAGCGCTGGCTGTTGCGTCACGAAGGCGCGCTTCCCACCGACGTTCCATGGCAGCAGCAGTCAATCTTTCCCTGATCGACGGCTTCTGCGACGCGCTCTGGCTCGAGCATGGGCTGGCGAAGAATTCGCTGGACGCCTACCGGCGCGACCTGCGCCTGTTCGCCAACTGGCTCGAAGTCAAACGTCCGGACTGCGCCAGCCTGCACGCGGTGCAGCCGCAGGACATCGCCGCCTATTTCGCCGAACGCCACGAGGACACCAAGCCGAGTTCGGCCAACCGGCGCCTGTCGGTGCTGAAGCGCTTCTACCAGATGGCGCTGCGCGAGCGCCGCATCGAACACGACCCCTGCCTGAAGATGGCCTCGGCGCGCCAGCCGCTCCGCTTCGTGCATACGCTCAGCGAAGCGCAGGTCGAGGCCCTGCTGGCGGCGCCGGACGTCGCCACCCCGCTCGGCCTGCGCGAGCGCACCATGCTCGAGCTGATGTATGCGAGCGGCCTGCGGGTGTCGGAACTGGTCACGCTGCGGCTCGTCGAGCTGAGCCTGAACGACGGCGTACTGCGCGTCACGGGCAAGGGCAGCAAGACCCGGCTGGTGCCCTTCGGCGAAGAGGCGCGCCACTGGCTCGACCGTTACATGAAGGAAGCGCGCGGGGCGATCTTGAACGGCCAGGTCGACGATGCCCTGTTCGTGACCGGCCGCGGCGGACCGATGACGCGCCAGATGTTCTGGATCGTCATCAAGAAGCACGCGGCGAAGGCCGGTATCACGGCGCCGCTGTCGCCGCACACGCTGCGCCACGCCTTCGCCACCCACCTGCTAAACCACGGCGCCGACTTGCGCGTGGTGCAGCTGCTCCTGGGGCATTCCGACATTTCGACGACCCAGATCTACACCCACGTCGCGCGCGAGCGCCTGAAGCACCTCCACGCCCAGCACCACCCGCGTGGTTAATTCTCAAGACCTGGCGGGTCTGGTGAGTCATAATGGTTTAGTAAAACACTTTCCACATGCACGAGGACACCATGGCCAAGACGAATTTCCAGTACGAAAAACGGCAACGTGAGTTGGAGAAAAAGAAGAAGGCCGAAGAGAAGGCCAGGCGCAAGCAGGATGCCAAGCAGCACAAGGGGGAGGAGGGCGAGGCTTCTCCGGAACAGGATTCGGGAGAAGTGGCTGAGCCGGAGCGTGATTCGGCGTAAACCGTCGTTCCCGCGGAGGTGGAATAGTGCCCCCGGCACGATTCCCCATGCGCCGCGTGATTAGTGGCTCAGCATGGATCCCCGCCTCCGGGGAGCCGTTTCCGGCAGTGCCGGGAACGACGTTGGTTTCCCTTTCCTTTCGCCGCAGCGTCAGATTGCCTGCCCTTTCGCTGCAGCGGCTTCGGCGTCGCCGAGTTCCTGCGCCATGTCTTCCTCATGCCCCCGCTTGAACCAGCGCGCCACCCGCTTGCCCAGGCTGTCCAGGTAGGTGTACGCCACCGGCACCACCACCAGCGTCAGCAGGGTCGAGGTGATCACGCCGCCGATCACTGCGCGGCCCATTGGGGCCTGGGTTTCCCCGCCTTCGCCCATGCCGATCGCCATCGGTAGCATGCCGAAAATCATCGCCAGGGTCGTCATCAGGATCGGGCGCAGGCGCACCTGGCCGGCTTCCATCAGTGCCGCGAACTGTCCCTTGCCTTCGCGCTGGCCGTGGTTGGCGAAGTCGACCAGCAGGATCGCGTTCTTGGTCACCAGGCCCATCAGCATCACGATGCCGATCACCGAGAAGATGTTCAGCGTGGTCTTCGTGACCAGCAGGGCGACCAGCACGCCGATCATCGACAGCGGCAGCGACACCATGATCGCGATCGGCTGCAGGAAGCTGCCGAACTGCGAAGCCAGCACCAGGTAGATGAAGATCACGGCGATGCCAAGCGCGACCGCGAAGCCGCCCATGGTCTCGTCCATTTCCTGGGCCTGGCCGCCGACGTCGAAGCGGATGCCCGGCGGCAGCTCGATCGATTTCATGGCCTTGTTGACGTCGCCCATCACGTCGCCCAGCGGCCGGCCTTCCAGGCCCGCATACACCGCCACGCGCCGCTCCAGCGCCTGGCGCTTGAGCACCTGCGGGCTGGTCGAAGGCAGGAACTCGACCACCTGGCGCAGCGGCACCATGATGGGGTTGCCGGCCGCGTCCAGGCGGCTGGAGGCCACCGACAGGTCGGCCAGGTCGGCCACCTTCTCGCGGCCCGACTTCGGCAGCTGCACGTTGACCTCGTAGTTCTGGCCGTCCGGCGCCAGCCAGCGGTTGGTCTGGTCGCCGGCCACGAAGGGGCGCAGCGCGGCGCCGATCTGCTGCACGTTCAGGCCCAGGTCGTTCGCCATCTCGTGGTTGATCTTGACGATGGTGGCCGGATTCGCGCCTTCCTGGCTGTACTCGATGTCGGCCACTCCCTTGATCTTCTTCATCTTGTCCATCAGGCGGTGCGCGACCTCGTCGAGCTTGGCCTCGTCGCTGCCCAGGATAGCGATGAAGATCGGGCGCTGGCCGACAGTCATGCCGATGCCGGGAATGCGCGACAGGCGGTCGCGGATCGCCTTCTCCATCTCCTGCTGCGAGCGGCGGTGGGTCTTGCGCACGTCCGTCAGCTTGACGTTGACCATCGAGGTGTTGCGGCCTTCCCAGGCGGCGACGATGGTCTGCATGCTGTCGATTTCCTTGAATTCCTTGAGCGCGCTTTCCACCTGGCGCATCTTGGCGTCGGTGTAGTCGAGGCTGGAGCCGACCGCGGTCTTGAACTTCAGCTGGACGAAGCCGTCGTCGGTCTGCGGTACGAACTCGCCGCCGATCTTCGGGATCAGCAGCAGGCTGCCGGCGAACAGCGCCACCGCCAGCAGCAGGGTCGACTTGCGCCAGGCCAGCGCGAAGCCCAGCACCTTCGCGTACCAGCCGTGCACGTGCTCGATGAGCACCTCGATGCGCGCCATCAGGCGGCCCAGCCAGGGCAGGTACTTGAAGCGGCCCTTGACCGGGTCCGGCCACACGGATGACAGCATCGGATCGAGCGTGAAGCTGACGAACAGCGACACCATCACCGCCACCGCCACCGTGATCCCGAACTGCAGGAAGAAGCGGCCGATGATGCCCTGCATGAAGGCGATCGGCACGAACACGGCGACGATCGCGAAGGTCGTGGCCATCACCGCCAGCCCGATCTCGTTGGTGCCGTCCTCGGCGGCGCGCACGTGGTTCTTGCCCATGCCGAGGTGGCGCACGATGTTCTCGCGCACCACGATGGCGTCGTCGATCAAGAGGCCGATGCACAGCGACAGCGCCATCAGGGTCAGGAAGTTGAGCGTGAAGCCGAACCACTTCATGGCGATGAAGCTGGCCAGTACCGAAATCGGCAGGGTCAGGCCGGTGATCACGGTGCTGCGCCAGGAGTGCAGGAACAGGAACACGATCACCATGGTCAGGATCGCGCCCTCGACGATGGTCCCCTTGACGTTGTCGAGCTGGCCCTGCACGGTCTTCGCCTTGTCGTCGAGGACGCGGAACTGCACGTCCTTCGGCAGGCTCGCCTTCATGGCCTCGATCGCCGCCTTGACGCCGTTGCCGACGGCGACGGTGTTCGCATCCTGCACCTTGGCGATCTCCAGCGAGATCGCGCGCTCGCCGTTCACGCGCGAGATCGACTGTTCCTCGGCGGCGCCGTCGCTGATCTCGGCCACCTGGCTCAGGTAGACCGGGCCGCTGGCGCGCTTGGCCACGATGATGCGCTTGAAGTCGGCCGCTTCCTTCATCTTGCCTTCGATGCGGACCAGGTTCTCGCGCTCGCCGCGGCTGATGCGGCCGGCCGGCAGGTTGGCGTTGGTGGCGCTGATCGCGCTCATCACCTCGTCGACGCCGACGTTCAGGCTGCGCAGCTGCTCGGGGCGGATGTCGACCAGGATCTGGCGCGCCTGCTTGCCGTTGATGCGCACCTGGCCGACCCCGGCCACCGACTGGATGCGCTTGACGATCACCTGCTCGGCCAGCATCGACAGGTCGCGCAGGCTGCGCTCCGATGAGGTCAGCGATATCAGCAGCACCGGCTGCGCGTTCTCGCCTTCCTGGCGGAACACCACCGGTTCCTTGACTTCGCGCGGGAAGGCGCCGCGGACAGTCCCGATGCGGTCGCGCAGGTCCTGCACGGCGCGGTCCATGTCGACCGTGAGCTGGAACTCGACGCCGATGCCGGAACGGCCTTCCCAGGAATTGCTGCGAATCGTCTTGATGCCGCCGACGGTATTCGCCGCTTCCTCGAGCGGACGGGTGACGTCGTTCTCGACCTGCTCGGGCGAGGCGCCCGGATACTGGGTCTCGATCCACACCGCCGGGATCTCGATGTTGGGCATGCTTTCCACGCCCAGGCTGCGGTAGGAGAACAGGCCAAGCACCATCAGGCCGACCATCACCATGGTCGCGAACACCGGGTGCTTGATACTGGTACGGGTCATCCACATGGCTCAGTCCTTCTTCGCTGCTGCTGCTGCTGCGGGCAGCTTGACCTGCGAGCCCGGCTTGACGTCGTCGAGCTTCACGGCCAGCACCATGGCGCCCGGTTGGACACCGTCGAGCGCCTCGACCAGCCCGGCGTCCTCGTTCTTCAGGCCGAGCGTGACCGGCTGCGCCGTCACCTTGCCGGCGTCCACGCGATAGACCACGTCCTTGCCGTTCTCCTTCTGCACGGCGCCCAGCGGCAGCAGCGGATGCGCGGCCGACTTCGCGGTCGTCACCGCGCCCTTGGCGAACATGCCGGCGCGGAGAAGCCCGTCAGGGTTGTCGACGCCGATATACACCAGCATCGCGCGCGAGCCGGCTTCGGCGGCCGGATTGATGCGCAGGACCTTGCCGGCGAAATTGCGGCTGCCGAAACCGTCGACCTTGAACTGCACCTCCTGGCCGACCTTGATGCGCGGGATGTCGGACGCCGGCACCTGGGCGTCCAGCGTCAGCTGCTTGAGGTCGACGATGGAAAACACCGGGCTGTCCGGCGAGAGCTTTTCGCCGGCCTGGGCATGGCGCTTGCTGACCACGCCCGACAGCGGCGCGCGGATGACCGTATCGTTCAGGGCAATGCGCGCCAGTTCGAGCTGGGCGCGGGCCGAGTCGACCGCGGCCTGGGCCAGGTCGACCGCGTTCGAGGTCGTGTCGTAGGCGTTCTGGGCGATGTAGTTCTGCTTGAGCAGGGCCGCGCTGTTGGCCTGGTTCTTCTTCGCCAGCGCCAGGCGCGCGCTGGCCTCGTTCAAGGCCGCCTGCTGCTGGGCCACGCGGGCGCGCGCCTCGCTGTCGTCCAGCCGCGCGATCACCTGGCCGGCCGTCACGTTCATACCTTCCTGCACCGTGGTCTGGCGTACCACGCCCGACACCTTGGAGCGCACCGTGGCCTGGGCCAGCGGCGTCAGCGAGCCGGACAGCGGCAGCGTCACCGCCAGCGGCTGCGCTTCGACCAGGGCGACGTCGCGTGGCGACAGTTCGTGGACGGGGTCCTTCTTCGCCGCGGCTGCGGGCGAGGCCGGGGTGGGCTTGGCGCCCGCCTGCATGGTCGCGTAGCCGCCGGCGCCCGCGAGCGCGAGGACGGCCAGGCCGATGGCGGGAGCGCGCCAGCGGCGGCGCCCGGCCTTGGCGGTGCTCGACGGGGCGGCGGAGGCGGGCGGCAGGGACTCGATTTTCATGGCGGCGCTCTTCTCTCTTCTTATTCAGGGGATTGCAGCAGAATAGAGAAGGACATGACGAACAGCTATCGGAATGCGACGAGCCGTGCATTCCGGCCGCTGAAACGTCAAAAAGCCGGGACGGACGTCAGTACGCGCGGACGGGGCGGACAGCATGCCGGACACGTATTCCCGCTCGTCGTTCCCGCGAAGGCGGGAACCCAAGCTGATCAGGCGTCGCCGTAGGGCGGAATAGTCGGGCCGCCCGGCTTGGTGGCGGACGGGGCGGTGTCGCCGGCCTGCTCGAACAGGCGCAGGCGCGCCAGCACCTGGCCATGGTCGGACGCTTCCGGCAGGCCGAGGTCGAGGTGGTCGTTCAGGTAGACCACGTCGGCGATCTCGCCGAGCGCGCCCGGCAGCTCGGCGTTGAATTCCTCCGACACCAGGATATGGTCGATGGTCGTGTACTGGCCTTCGTGCAGGTTGGAAAAACCGACGTGGCGCAGGCGGTCCTGGCGGCGCTGCAGCTGGCAGGCGTCGTACAGGCGGTCGCCGCTGGGGGAGCCGAGGCCCAGCACGATGCCGGTGGTGACGGCGTCGGCGACGTCGTTGAAGTCGCCCAGCACCACCCGCGGGCGGCGGTTCTCGCGGCCCATGTTCGTCAGGATCACGCGTAGGCCGGCCGCCTCGGTGCCGCGCCGGATCAGCGAGCGCAGCGACGCCAGCGCGAACAGCTGCGGGTCGTCGCCGCTGTCGTTGGCGCGGTAGTCGGGACGGCGCGACTTTAGGTGCACAACCACCACGTCGACCGTCAGGCCGGGTCGGATCTCGATTGCCGCGTGCAGGGGCGCGCGGGTGAAGCGCTCCGGGTCGCGGTTCCCGGGGGGCATCGCGATCCCGGGCGGGAAGTAGGGAAAAGAGGCCGGCGCGTCCGCCAGCGGCAGGCGCGAGACCAGGGCGACGCTGGGCGTCAGTTTGTCGGCGCCGGGGTCGGGGTCGAAACCGACGTGGATCGCTTCGCGGTAGCGGCGGGTGCGCGACAGCGCCTCGGCCAGCGAGGCCTGCGAGAACACTTCCTGGAAGCCGATCACGTCGGCGCCCAGCATGTCGATCTGGCGCGCGGTCCAGGCAATCTTCGCTTCGTACTCTTCGGGCGTACTCGGTTCCAGGTTCTCGTAGAGCTTGGCGCCCGGCGGCGCCAGGTTGCAGACGTTGAAGGTGGCAAAGCGAATTTCTTGCTGCATAATAAGCAACTCCTCCGTTTGCTTTTAGCGTAACACGCATGGCCAAGAAAGAGCACATTTCAGAGACCCCGGCAACCCAGTTCTTGCGCAAGCACAATGTGGTCTTTTCCGAGCATCCCTACACCTACGAGGAGCACGGCGGCACCGCGGTGTCGTCGCGCGCACTGGGCGTGCCCGAACACGCGGTCGTCAAGACGCTGGTGATGCAGGACGAGGCGGCGCGCCCGCTGATCGTGCTGATGCATGGCGACTGCAAGGTCTCGACCAAGAACCTGGCGCGCGCCATTCCCTGCAAGTCGGTCGAGCCGTGCAAGCCGGAGGTGGCGCAGCGCCATTCGGGCTACCTGGTCGGCGGCACCTCGCCGTTCGGCGTGCGCAAGGCGATGCCGGTGTACGTCGAAGAGAGCATCCTGGCGCTGCCGAAAATCTATATCAACGGCGGCCGGCGCGGCTTCCTGATCGGCATCGACCCGGCCGTGCTGGCCGCGGTGCTGAAGGCCCGCCCGGTCCACTGCGCGCTGGTCGATTAGCCGCTGGAATTACCGCCGGGCTCGGCCGATGGTGTATATTCCACGCGCCGGCCCTGTCCGGCACAGGGATCAATAGAAAAGAGACAGCATGTACACAGTTATCTTCACCATCGCAGCCTACCTGATCGGCTCGATTTCCTTCGCGGTCGTGATGAGCCGCGCCTTCGGCCTGTCCGACCCGCGCACCTATGGATCGAAGAATCCGGGCGCGACCAACGTGCTGCGCAGCGGCAGCAAGAAAGCGGCCATCGCCACGCTGGCCGGCGACTGCCTCAAGGGCTGGCTGCCGGTCTGGCTGGCGGTGCACTTCGGCGACCGCTTCGGCATCGAGGACGGCGGCATCGCCCTGGTGGCGATCGCGGTCTTCGCCGGCCACCTGTGGCCGGTATTCTTCCGCTTCGTCGGCGGCAAGGGCGTGGCGACCGCGCTCGGCGTGCTGCTCGGCCTGAACGTCTGGCTGGGCCTGGCGACCCTGGTGACCTGGCTGGTGGTGGCCTACGCCTTCCGCTATTCCTCGCTGGCGGCGCTGGTGGCGGCGATCTTCGCGCCGTTCTACTACGGCCTGCTGTTCGGCGCCAACGAGATCCTGTTCGCCGTCGTCATCATGAGCGCGCTGCTGCTGATCCGCCACGGCAAGAACATCGGCAACCTGCTGGCCGGCAAAGAATCGCGCATCGGCAGCAAGGCCGCCGGCGCCAAGCAGCCCGTCAAGAAAAAATAAGCTCTTACCTGATCTCCGTAAAACCGGGGTCAGACTCCAAATTTTGGCAATGGCTCGTTAGCTATTTCTAAAAATCGGAGTCTGACCCCGGTTTGTCGTTAATCAAACGGCGGCGCGTTTCCCTATACGCGCTGCCCGCTTTCCTTCGATGTGTCACCATATGCCAAACGCCGCATGGTAGCGGCGGCTATTCCAGGAAGGTGGTGAGTCGTGAGCAAGCAAATGAGAATTGATTTCGTGTCGGATGTATCGTGTCCCTGGTGCGCGATCGGCCTGAAATCGCTGGAAAAGGCGCTCGAGCGCGTCGTCGGCGAGGTGCAGGCGGACATCCATTTCCAACCGTTCGAACTGAACCCGGGCATGGGCCCGGAGGGGCAGGACATCTTCGAACACATCACTGAAAAATACGGGTCGACACCGGCCCAGCAGGACCAGTCGCGCGAGATGATCCGCCAGCGCGGCGCTGACGTCGGGTTCACCTTCGACATGAGCAAGCGCGGACGCATCTACAACACCTTCGATGCGCACCGCCTGCTGCACTGGGCCGAGGGCCAGGGCGAAGGACGCCAGCGCGCGCTGAAGGAAAAACTGTTCGAAGCCTATTTCACGCGCGGCGAGGACCCCAGCTCGCACGAGCTGCTGGTGCGCGTCGCCGGTGATGCCGGTCTCGACCAGGAACAGGCGCGCGCCGTGCTCGAATCGGACAGCTACGCCGACGAGGTGCGCCAGCGCGAGTACTACTGGCAGCGCGCCGGCATCCGGTCGGTGCCGGCGATCGTCATCAACGAGCGCCACCTGATCTCGGGCGGCCAGCCGCCCGAGGTGTTCGAACAGGCATTGCGCCAGCTCGCCGAACAGGAAGAAACAGTCTGATGCTCGAATGAGCGGTTTTACTCGATCAACTGAGTAGGTCGAGTACGACCGGTTGGTGGTCCGAGGCTGCGGTCTCGGACTGCACGTTGACTTCCGCGATGCGCGGCGCCAAATCCTCGGTCACGAAAAAGTAGTCGTAGCAATCGGCGCGGTCGGGCCAGGGATAGCCGTGCAGGCCGGCCGTCGGCGCGCGCGCCATGCTGCTGTGGCGGGCCTTCCAGGCGTCGACCAGGGCCAGGGCGCCCCCTTCGGGCGGGGCCAGCAGCGCACGGTAGTCGTCGGACTCGGGCGTGAAATTGAAGTCCCCGCAGTAGATCGCGGTGCCGGGCCGGAAGCCCAGCTGGAACGGCGGATCGAGCTCCGGCTCCGGCTGGTAGATGGCGGCGCGCGCGCAGGCTTCCGCATGCAGCTCGCGGATCCGTGCGACCTGCGCGCGGCGCTGCGGCGGTGAATAGTACTCGAGGTGGGTGGTCAGCACGCGCAGCTTGCCGCCGGGCGCGTCGAGCACGGTTTCGATCATCCCGCGCGGCATGCCGGCCGGATGCTCGGGAGCGGCCGGCCACGGCAGCATGTGGCGCTGGGCCTGGGTGATGCGGTATTTGGACAGCAGGATGTTGCCGAATTGGCGAGGCAGGTTGTTACGGTAGATTTCGCTCGGCGCGTGTTCGATCATGTGGTAACCGCCGAGTGCGCCGCCGAGCTGCTTGAACTGGCTGGCGCTGGCGCTGCCCTCGAGTTCCGGATGATTGGCCGCCACTTCCTGCAGGCAGATCACATCCGGATTCAGCTTGCGCAGCACATCGATGATGGCGTGGATCCGGATGCGCCCGTCCTTTCCGCAGCCCCAATGAATATTCCAACTGACTACGCGCATGTAGAACCTCCGTAAGACTCAACTGCCCGATATTGCCATCTATTCGGGCTGAAAGGTCACACGGTAGGATCGATGTCAGGCTTGCAAGTTCACAATTCAGGCCGGTTCGATCTCGTCCAGCGGCCAGCGCGGACGCACGTTGAACCCGTAATCGTGGGTCGCGGCCTGCGGATTGCGCTCCAGGCGCAGGGCGCCGGCAAAGGCGATCATGGCGCCGTTATCGGTGCAGAATTCGAGTTCCGGGTAGTAGACCCTGAATTTCTTCTTCGCGGCCGCCGCGTTCAGCGATTCCCTCAGCTGGCGGTTGGCGCCGACGCCGCCGGCGATCACCAGGCGCTTCAGGCCGGTGTGCTTGAGCGCGGACACGCACTTGGCGGTCAGCACATCGACGATCGCATCGACGAAGCCGCGCGCGATGTTGGCCTTGTCCTGCTCGCAGATGTTGGCGATCCCGCCGGCACTGTTCTTCGCCACTGTCAGCACGGCCGTCTTCAGGCCCGAGAAGCTGAAGTTGAAATCCTTCGAGTGCAGCATCGGGCGCGGCAGTGTATAGGCTTCCGGATCGCCGAACTCGGCCAGGCGCGAAATCGCCGGTCCACCCGGGTAGCCCAGGCCCAGCAGCTTGGCCGACTTGTCGAAGGCTTCGCCGGCGGCATCGTCGAGGGTCTCGCCGAGCAGGGTGTAGCGGCCGACGCCGTCGACCCGCATCAGCTGGGTATGGCCGCCCGAGACCAGCAGGGCGACGAAGGGGAATTCCGGGCGTTCGCTGGCCAGCAGCGGCGACAGCAGGTGACCCTCGAGGTGATGCACGCCGAGCACCGGTTTATCCAGCGCCAGCGCCAGGCTGCAGGCCACCGACGAGCCGACCAGCAGCGCGCCGGCCAGGCCCGGACCCTGGGTGTAGGCGATGGCGTCGATGCGTTCCTTCGGCAACCCAGCCTTGGCCAGTACCTGTTCGAGCAGCGGCAGGGCGCGGCGGATGTGGTCGCGCGAGGCCAGTTCCGGCACCACGCCGCCGTACTCCTCATGCATCGCGACCTGCGAGTGCAGGGCATGGGACAGCAGCCCGTGCTCCGTGTCGTACAGAGCCAGGCCGGTTTCATCGCAGGAGGATTCGACGCCGAGGACAATCATGGGAATAGCGGAAGCGAAAAAGCAGAATCCGCCATTTTACCGTAGGGTGGGGTTTTGAGGCCGGGGGCCTCAAAACGAAATGCCCACGCGTGACGCTCGCAGACCCGCGGCATCAAGGCCGCTGCAGCAGCTCCTTGTGCGCGCTGCGCAGCATCGCCTCGGTATCTTCCCAGCCGATGCAGCCGTCGGTGACGGAGCAGCCGTACTTCAGCTGCGACAGGTCTTCCGGAATCGGCTGGTTGCCGCTGACGATGTTCGACTCGATCATCACGCCCAGCAGCGAACGGTTGCCGTGCCTGATCTGCTGGATCACGTCCGACATCACCAGCGGCTGCAGCTCCGGCTTCTTGTAGCTGTTGGCGTGCGAGCAGTCGACCACCAGGTTGGCCGGCAGCTTGGCCTTCTTCAGCGCCTGCTCGGCGATCGCGACCGACACCGAATCGTAGTTCGGGCGCCCGCCGCCGCCGCGCAGCACCACGTGGCCGTAGGCGTTGCCGCTGGTGCGCACGATCGAGACCGTGCCTTGGCCGTTGATGCCCAGGAAGGAGTGCGGGCTCGACGAGGACAGCACGGCATTGACCGCGATTTCGATGTCGCCGTCGGTACCGTTCTTGAAGCCGACCGGGGTCGAGAGGCCGGACGACATCTCGCGGTGGGTCTGCGATTCGGTGGTGCGCGCGCCGATCGCGGTCCAGGCAATCAAATCGCCCAGGTATTGCGGCGAGATCGGGTCCAGCGCCTCGGTGGCGGTCGGCAGGCCGAGTTCGCAAACATCCAATAAGAACTGCCGCGCGCGCTCCATGCCGACGTCGACGCGGAAGGAGTCGTCCATGAACGGATCGTTGATATAACCCTTCCAGCCGGTGGTGGTGCGCGGCTTCTCGAAGTACACGCGCATCACCAGCACCATGGTGTCGGCGACCTCGGCCTGCAGCGCCTTCAGGCGGCGCGCATAATCCAGGCCGGCAACCGGGTCGTGGATCGAGCAGGGGCCGACGACCACGAACAGGCGCTTGTCCTTGCGGTCGAGGATGTTACGCAGCGTTTCGCGGCTCTTCATCACGGTGCTGAAGGCCAAGTCGGTCAACGGCAGCTTCTGGTGCAGTTCGACTGGCGACGGCATGGTCGCGAACGAGGTAACGTTGGTGTTTTCGATATCGGGCGTGATCAGCATGGCTTGACGTTTTTCTCAGCGTATTTTCCGAAGGGGAGGACCAGTCTAGCCCGAAATCGTCGATGTTGCACTGCAATGTCCAAAAAATGACGGTATGCTATCGTCATGCAGACCAATGACCACCCGGACCAGGAAGCCTTCCACGCCGCCCGCTTCATCAAGGAGATCGGCCGTGGCGTGAAAGGCGCACGCAGCATGACGCGCGACGATGCCAGGGCGCTGTACGCCGCCATGCTGGACGGCCGCGTGTCCGACCTCGAGCTGGGCGCGATCCTGCTGGCGCTGCGCATCAAGGGCGAATCGGTGGACGAGATCGCCGGCTTCATGGAAGCCGCGGAAGGCTCGTTCGCGCCGCTGCCGTCGCCGCCGGGCGAGTACGCGCCGGTGCTCATCCCCAGTTACAACGGTTCGCGCAAGTTAGCCAACCTGACGCCCTTGCTGGCCCTGCTGCTGGCGCGCGAGGGCGTGCCGGTGCTGATCCACGGCGTGCAGCAGGATCCGGGACGGGTGACCACGGCCGAGATCCTGGCCGAGATGGGATTCAAGCCAGCCGGCTCCACCGCCGACATGCTCGACGCCTTCGCGGACCGCAAACCCTGCTTCATGCGGGTCGAGACGCTGGCCCCGAAGCTGGCCCGGCAGCTGTCGCTGCGCCGCATCCTCGGGGTGCGGAACTCGACCCATACCCTGGTCAAGATCCTGCAGCCTTTCGACGGGCCGGCGCTGCGCCTGGTCTCCTACACGCACCCCGAGTACCTGACGATGCTGACCGACTACTTCAGGAGCGCGGCGCCGGCCGGGCGCGGCGACGCCTTCCTGATGCGCGGTACCGAGGGCGAGACGGTGGCGAATGCCAACCGCGCCCAGCAGATCGACTGGTTCCACGCCGGCCAACAGACCCTGCTGGCCGAGCGCGACGCCCCGACCGACGCGCCGGCGCCGGCGCCGGAAGGGCGCGACGCGCCCGCCACCGCCGACTGGATCCTGCGCGCCCTGCGCGGCGAGCAGCCGGTACCGCCGCCGATCGCGGCCCAGGTGGCGCATTGCCGGCGCGTTGCTGCGGCCCTGCGCGCGGGCGGGGAGGCCGCCCGCTGATCTATAGATATGCCTAAGTTCGTCCGCCGGCTTACAATCTCGTCTTTTGTGCGCGGCAAACCGCAACGGGACGGACGGCATGGCAAGACGATACGATGTGGTGGTGATCGGCGCGGGCGCGGCCGGCATGATGTGCGCGGCGGTGGCGGCCCGGCGCGGCAAGCGCGTGGTGCTGGTCGACCATGCCGCGAAGCTTGCCGAAAAGATCCGCATCTCCGGTGGCGGCCGCTGCAATTTCACCAACATCAACGCCGGCTGGCAGAACTTCGTGTCGGAGAACCCGCACTTCTGCCGCAGCGCGCTGTCGCGCTACACGGCGCAGGATTTCCTCGCGCTGGTAAAGAAACACCACATCGCGTACCACGAGAAGCACCGCGGCCAGTTGTTCTGCGACGACTCCTCGGAACAGATCATCCGCATGCTGAAGATCGAGTGCA
This sequence comes from Massilia sp. LXY-6, assembly GCF_051233485.1. Taxonomy (NCBI): domain Bacteria; kingdom Pseudomonadati; phylum Pseudomonadota; class Betaproteobacteria; order Burkholderiales; family Oxalobacteraceae; genus Massilia; species Massilia sp. LXY-6. Next base: position 7,070 of record NZ_JBKFGF010000031.1, on the reverse strand, counting down.
ACGCCGGCGACGTGGAGTGGCGCATGCCCTGCAAGGTGACGGGGGTAGAGGAGCTCGATGACGGCTTCAGTGTCGGCACGGATGGCGGTGCGATCGAGGCGGCCAACGTCGTGGTCGCCACCGGCGGCCTGTCGATCCCGAAGATCGGCGCCACCGACCTCGGCTACCGCATCGCCAAGCGCTTCGGCTTGAACATGATCGAGCCGCGCCCGGGCCTGGTACCGCTGACCTTTGACGGGCCGAGCTGGCAGCCCTTCGTGCCACTGGCCGGGATCGCGCTCGAGGTCGAGGTCGAAACCGGCAGCCGCAAAGCTAAAGGTAATCGATATGGCCACTTCCGCGAAGACCTGCTGTTCACCCACCGCGGCCTGTCCGGCCCGGCGATCCTGCAGATTTCCAGCTACTGGCAGCCGGGGACGCCGATCGTGCTGAACCTGCTGCCGGAACTGGACGTGGCCGAGGAATTGATCGGTGCGAAGACGACGCTGAAGAAGCAGCTCGGCAATATCCTGTCGCAATGGCTGCCGGCGCGCCTGGCCGAAGGCTTGCTGGTCGCGAATGGTTTCGCCCCCGACGCGCGCCTGCCGGACATGGCCGACGCCAAATTGCGCAAGCTGGGCGATGCGATCAACCGCTGGGCCATCGTGCCGACCGGCTCCGAAGGCTATAAAAAGGCCGAGGTGACGCTGGGCGGGGTCGATACGCGCGAGTTGTCGCAGCAGACGATGATGGCAAATAAGGTGCCGGGCCTGTATTTCATCGGCGAGACGGTCGACGTGACGGGTTGGCTGGGCGGCTATAATTTCCAGTGGGCCTGGGCGTCGGGCTTCGTGGCCGGCTCCAGCATCGAATGATTTTCATTGATGTAGCAATTGCGGCACATGATGAGAAAACCTACCACGGATTTTGAAAAGCTGTTAGAATTTCGTTCTTCCCTAAATCCAACGGTTTCATTTTTACATGACCACTATCCGCCTTAAAGAAAACGAGCCGTTCGAAGTCGCTATGCGTCGCTTCAAGCGCACTATCGAAAAAACCGGTCTGCTGACCGAACTGCGCGCACGCGAGTTCTACGAGAAGCCGACTGCAGAGCGCAAGCGCAAGCTGGCCGCTGCCGTGAAGCGCCACTACAAGCGCATCCGCAGCCAGCAACTGCCGAAGAAGCTGTACTAATTTCGTTCTTGTCTCCCCCGGTGACGGCCCATTGCCAGTCCCGGCATGCGAGACCTGAACATGTCGAAGCCCGCTCCGGTCGATACCGCAGCGGGTTTTGCCTTTTTCCCTACTGATTTTACCGTGGAGAATTCATGAGCCTGAAAGAACAACTGACCGACGACATGAAAGCCGCCATGCGCGCCAAGGAAAGCGAGCGCCTGGCCACGATCCGTCTGATCCTTGCCGACATCAAGCGCAAGGAAGTGGACGAGCGCATCGAACTGGACGATGCCCAGGTCACCGCCGTCGTCGAGAAGATGATCAAGCAGCGCAAGGATTCGATCACCCAGTTCGAAGCCGGTGGCCGCCAGGATTTGGCCGACATCGAAAAGAAGGAACTGGCCGTGCTGTCGGCCTACATGCCGGCCGGCCTGTCGGACGAGGAAATCGCCGCCGAGGTGAAAGCCGCGGTAGCCGCTTCCGGTGCCGCCGGCCCGCAGGACATGGGCAAGGTGATGGGCATCCTGAAGCCCAAGCTGGCCGGACGCGCCGACATGACGGCCGTGTCGGCCCTGGTGAAGAAGGCGCTGGCGGGCGCGTAAGCGTCCAGGTGAGCCCGGCCGCACGGCGTGGCTGTCGGCATCCTTGCCACGGCCGCGCCTGCTTTCCGGTGCTTCGAGGTGGCAATGCCCTTTTGCCTTGCTGCAAATCAATCTGTGGCGAACGCTGCGGTATAGTCTGAGATTAGACAAACACTGTTATTGCTCTAGTGATTCCGCAATCATTCATTACCGATCTGCTCAATCGTATCGACATCGTCGATGTGGTTGGCCGCTATGTCCAACTGAAGAAGGGCGGCGCCAACTACATGGGCCTGTGCCCTTTTCACAATGAAAAGTCGCCCAGCTTCACGGTGAGCCCGACCAAGCAGTTCTACCACTGCTTCGGCTGCGGCGCGCACGGCACCGCCATCGGCTTCCTGATCGAATACTCGGGCATGGGCTTCGTCGACGCGGTCAAGGACCTGGCCCAGGGCGTCGGCATGGTCGTGCCGAACGAGGACGACAAGATTCCCCCGGCCCAGCGCGCCGCCCAGCAGGCCCAGTCGCTGGCGATGACCGACGCGCTGCAGATGGCTTGCGACTTTTACCGGGCCCAGCTGCGCCAGGCGCCCGCCGCGATCGCCTACCTGAAGGGCCGCGGCCTGACGGGCGAGGTGGCGGCGCGTTTCGGCATGGGCTACGCGCCCCCCGGCTGGGACAACCTGCGCTCGGTGTTCAAGGACTACGAGGCGCTTGCATTGGTCGAGTCCGGCCTGGTCATCGACCGCGTGGACGAGGACGGTGGTAACAAGAAACGCTACGACCGCTTCCGCGAGCGCATCATGTTTCCGATCCGCAACACCAAGGGCCAGGTGATCGGCTTCGGCGGCCGCGTGATGGATGGCGGCGAACCGAAATACCTGAACTCGCCGGAAACCCCGCTATTTAATAAGGGGCAGGAGCTGTACGGCCTGTTCGAGGCGCGCCAGCCGATTCGCGACGCCGGCTATGTGCTGGTTACCGAAGGCTATATGGACGTGGTCGCCCTGGCCCAGCTTGGCTTCCCGCAGGCGGTGGCGACGCTCGGCACGGCCTGCACCAGCACCCATGTGCAAAAGCTGCTGCGCCAGACCGACCATGTGATCTTCAGCTTCGACGGCGACAAGGCCGGCCGCCGCGCCGCCCGCCGCGCGCTGGAAGCCTGCCTCCCACAGATGTCGGACGACAAGACCATCAAGTTCCTGTTCCTGCCGCAGGAGCATGACCCGGACAGCTATGTGCGCGAATTCGGCGGCGACGCGTTCGCGCAGGAAATCAACGAAGCGATGCCGCTGTCCTCGTTCCTGCTGCGCGAGGTGACGCAGGAACACGAGCTCGACACGCCGGAGGGCAGGGCACATGCCCAGTTCGAGGCCAAGCCGCTGCTGCAGGCAATGGCGCCGACCGCGCTGCGCCTGCAGATCGTGCGCGGCCTGGCCAGCATGACCCAATCGACGCCGGCGGAGATCGAAGCCCTGTTCGAGTTGTCCAAGCCGGTATCGGTTGCGCGCAAGGCGCCGCCGCGCCAGGGCCGCCCGGAGCCGGTCGGGCTGGAACTGCAGATCATGCGCATGCTGGTGGGCCATCCCTCGCTGGCTTTGGGCCTCGATGAGGGCGCGCTGCGCGCCTTCGACCACTTCGGCGCGGAACCCGCGGACCGCTTGCGCTGGCTGATCGCGCAAGCCCAGGCATTGGGCGCGAATGCCAGCTTCGCCGCGTTGTCCCAGCAATTGAAGGAGTCCAGCACCGAGTACGACCACCTGATCGCGGAGATTGCATCCGAACCCGAATCGGATATCGACGCGGATCGCGTTTGGCTCACAAGTGCTGTGCGGCAAATCAAGATGGATGTCTTAAAACAGGAGTTGAACCAGTTGTTTTCTTCTGGCCTGACCCCAGATCAGGTGAGTGCCCGCTATCGCGAAATCACAGCACAGCAGGACCTCCTGACGCGGGAAGCCGCGAACGACACCCCGGCCAAATTTGCCTGAAGTGTACCCGTGGCGACACGGGTGTTCTTGACTGGAAAATATAGGGGTGCGTGCTATAATAAAACGCTAACTATTGCAACCTTTGCATCGATTTTTCGTCGCAATGCGGGCCTGGAACGTCAGTTAGCGGGGCAATACAACGTAATAAATACAAGGTAACAAATACAGGGTAATAAACTTTATCTTTAACCTAGTAAAGTAGTCGTCGTGACTTCGAAAGCGCCTGTGCCAACCAAGAAACCCGAAACCAAAGTGGCTACCAAATCCACCAGGATGTCCGCCAAGGCGGACAATTCTCAAGACAAGGCGGAAGCCCGCGTCGCGGGTGTTGCGCCTGTGAGCCAGACGACCGACGCGGAAGCACTCGCCGCGATCGACACGTCGGGCTATGTGCTGCCGGCCGTTAAGGTACCCGGACGGCGCGGTCGCAAGCCCAAGGAATTCACGCCCGAGAACGACGAAGTCGCCGCACTCAACGCGGTCGAGCGCGCCGAACTGAAGGCTGCGGACAAGGCCAAGGCCAAGGACCGCAAGGCCAAGGAAAAAGCGCTGCTGAAAGACGCGTTCTCGTCGGACACCGAAGCGAGCGAGGAAGAACTCGAGATCCGCCGCAACAAGCTCAAGGCCCTGATCAAGTCGGGCAAGGAGCGCGGCTTCCTGACCTATTCCGAAATCAACGACCACCTGCCGGACAACATCGTCGATCCGGAAGCGATCGAAGGCATTATCGGCACCTTCAACGACATGGGCATTGCCGTCTACGAGCATGCGCCCGATGCCGAAACGCTGCTGTTGTCCGACAATGTCGCCACCGTCACCAGCGACGACGAAGCCGAAGCCGCCGCGGAAGCCGCCCTGTCGACCGTCGATTCCGACTTCGGTCGCACCACCGACCCGGTGCGCATGTACATGCGCGAGATGGGCTCGGTCGAGCTGCTGACCCGCGAAGGCGAAATCGAGATCGCCAAGCGCATCGAAGACGGCCTGCGTGACATGATCCAGGCGATCTCCGCCTGCCCGGTGACGATCGCCGAGATCATCGACGCCGCGCGCCGCATCGAGAACGACGAGATCAAGATCGACGAGATCGTCGACGGCATGGTCGATCCCGACGAATCCGAGGACACCTCGCCGACCGCGGTCGCGCCGACGTCGACCGATGACGACGATGAGGACGACGAGGAAGAAGAGGAAGAAGAGGAAGAGGAAGAAGAAGCCAACGCCAGCTCCGGCGCGGCCGGCTATTCCGCCGAGCAGCTCGAACAGCTGAAGAATTCGGCCCTCGACAAATTCCGCATGATCGAGCAGCAGTTCGACAAGATGCGCAAGGCCTACGAGAAGCAGGGCTACAACTCGAAGGACTACATCAGGGCCCAGGATGCGATCTCCAGCGAACTGCTGGGCATCCGCTTTACCGCGAAGGTCGTCGAGAAGCTGTGCGACACCCTGCGCGGCCAGGTCGACGAAGTGCGCCACATCGAGAAGCAGATCCTGGACGTGGCCGTGAACCGCTGCGGCATGCCGCGTGCCCACTTCATCAAGGTCTTCCCGGGCAACGAGACGAACCTGGAATGGGTCGACGGCGAAGTCAACGCCGGCCACGCCTACAGCGCCATCCTCGGCCGCAACATCCCGACGATCAAGGAACTGCAGCAACGCCTGATCGACCTGCAAGCGCGCGTCGTGCTGCCGCTGCCGGACCTGCGCAACATCAACCGCCAGATGGCGGCCGGTGAAATGAAGGCGCGCAAGGCCAAGCGCGAGATGACCGAGGCCAACCTGCGCCTGGTGATCTCGATCGCGAAGAAGTACACGAACCGCGGCCTGCAATTCCTCGACCTGATCCAGGAAGGCAATATCGGCCTGATGAAGGCGGTGGACAAGTTCGAATACCGCCGCGGTTATAAATTCTCGACCTACGCGACGTGGTGGATCCGCCAGGCCATCACCCGTTCGATCGCGGACCAGGCGCGCACGATCCGTATTCCGGTGCACATGATCGAAACGATCAACAAGATGAACCGGATCTCGCGCCAGATCCTGCAGGAGACCGGCGCCGAGCCCGATCCGGCGACCCTCGCGATCAAGATGGAAATGCCGGAAGACAAAATCCGGAAGATTATGAAGATCGCGAAAGAGCCGATTTCGATGGAAACCCCGATCGGCGACGACGACGATTCGCATCTGGGCGACTTTATCGAGGACAACAACACGCTGGCGCCGTCGGACGCGGCCCTACATGCCTCGATGCGTGGCGTGGTGAAGGACGTGCTGGATTCACTGACCCCGCGCGAGGCGAAAGTCCTGCGCATGCGCTTCGGCATCGAAATGTCGACTGACCACACGCTGGAAGAGGTCGGCAAGCAGTTCGACGTCACCCGCGAGCGCATCCGCCAGATCGAAGCCAAGGCGCTGCGCAAGCTGCGCCACCCGTCGCGCTCGGACAAGCTGAAGAGTTTCCTCGAGGGTAACAGCTGATTGTTGTTGAGCCTTGACGGGGCTAGACTAAAGCAATATCCTCTCGCCACTTCGGGGTTTTCGGTACTTCGGTGCCGGCCCGCAAGTGGCGGGATGTGAGCATCCCTTGGATGTACCAGTTTCGGGCCTCTAGCTCATGCCTGGTTAGAGCAGCGGACTCATAATCCGTTGGTGCCGTGTTCGACTCACGGGAGGCCTACCAATAAAATCAAGGGGTTACGCAAAAGCGTAGCCCCTTTTTTCTTGACTCTGTGCAATCCGCTGTGCAATTCTTTGCACATGAACCACTCGCACATTTAAGTCATGCCAGTAAGTCAACTTCCAAGCGGCAAGTATCGTGTACAGATTCGCCGCAAGGGCTACCCGAAATACGATAAAGTTTTTGCAACCCGCCACGAAGCCGAGGATGCGGAAGCATCGATACGCGGCGAACAGAAAGCGGTCGAAGCGCCCACCGACGTCACGCTGGCTGAGTGCTGGGCGAAGTACCGCCAGTCACAATCTTTCTTGCAGAAAGCCCCGAAAACCCGGACAACAGAGGCCGGGCGTATCCAGCCGGTATTAGCAGAGCTAGGAGCATATTCGCTTATCAACTTGCAAAACGCTCCGGCCCTTATTTACGACTATATCGATAAGCGAAGCTCGACAATATCGCCAAGGACTAAAAAGAAGCTTTCGACGACAAGCGTGCGCTTACAGGGTGTAGACGAAATGAATGACGTAGGTGTGGCATGCTATTGGGGTATGGAGGGAGCATGCTATGGCGACGAAACGTTCACTCGACGGTTCTGTCCCGTCGGTCCATCCCGGCGGCAGGCCGCCAGCACTGAAGCCTGAGCATATCGCAGTTCTGCACGATATCGTG
>NZ_JBKFGF010000030.1:0-1704 GCF_051233485.1 Massilia sp. LXY-6 | reverse complement strand
CGCTTCCTTCCCACACTCGGTTACCCTCATGCAGTTGCGCTTCACTTCGCTCACTGTGGTCAGCTCGCGGCGGGACTTGCACCCACAGGAGTGCGCCCATGCTGGGCGCACCCAAACAAAAAGCCCGGCCGCGCAAGCGGACCGGGCTTTTTTTACGTCTGAGCGATTACTCGGCCTTGGCGCCCAGCGCAGCCGGCGAGACGTTCACCTTGGCCTTGGCCTTCTTCTTCAGGGCCTCGATATAGCCGTACATCTCGGCGTTGCCGACGGCGCGTGCGATCGCCTCGGCTTCCTGCTTGCGGCGCGCCTGGTCCGGCTGGGCCGGCTGCGTCACCTTGCCGATGCGGTACACGCCATAACCCTGGCCCGGCAGCTCGACGCCGACATAGGCCGGCAGCTTGCTCACGTCGGCCTTCAGCACGGCGATCGCGGCGGCCGGGTTAATGCCGGGGTCCTTTTGCATGGTGCGCGACAGGACCTTCACCTCGCCGAAACCGCTGGCGTCGCCGGACGCCTTCAGCGCGGCCAGCTTGGCTTCGCCGGCCTGGCGTGCCAGGCGCTGCTCTTCTTCCTGGGTCACGCGCTGGCGGATCTGGTCCTGCACTTCGGCCAGCGGACGCTTGGTGGCCGGCTTGAACTCGACCACGCGGCCCGCCACCAGGGTGCTCGGCGCCACTTCCACCGCCTCGGTGTTGCGCTTGTTGGCGATGGCGTCCTGCGAGAAGATCGCTTTCAGGAATTTCTCGTTGTTCACCGGCGACTTGCCCAGTGCCGGATTCGGCGTACGGGTCAGTCCGTCGGCGGTCTGAATCGTCAGGCCGAACTTGTCGGCCGCCGGCTTCAGGCTGTCCGACTGTTCGTACACGGTGTTCGAGAAACTCTCGGCCAGTTCCGAATACTTGCTCGCCAGCTTGGCCTTCTTCAGCTCGGCCACGATTTCCGGCTTGGCTTCTTCCAGGCTCTTCTGGACGGCGGGGACGAGCTTGGTGACCTTGACGATGTGGTAGCCGAAGCTCGAACGCACCAGGCCGCTGACTTCGCCTTCCTTGAGCTTGAAGATCGCATCTTCGACCGGCTTGTCGAAGACGCCCTTCTCGACCACGCCGAGGTCGCCGCCCAGTTCGGCCGAACCCGGATCCTGCGACTGCGCCTTGGCGATCTTCGCAAAGTCGTTCGGATTCTTCTGCACTTCGGCCAGGATGGCCTGCGCCTTGGCCTTGGCGGCGGCGTCATCGGCCGGCTTGGCGTCTTTCGGTACCGCGATCAGGATGTGGCTCGCGCTGCGCTTTTCCGGGGTGGAGAAGCGTTCCTTGCTCTTGTTGTAGACGTCCTGCACCTCGGCGTCGGTGACGTTCACCTGCTTGGCCACGGTGTCGGCGTCGAACACGAGGTATTCGGCCTTGACCTGCTCGGGCACCGTGAACAGGGCCGCGTTCTTGTCGTAATACGCCTTCACCATATCGTCGGTGACCTTGACCTGGGACGCGAAATTCGCGATCGGGAACAGCAGTTCCTGGACTTCGCGCTGCTGGTCGTTGATGTCCGACAGGCGGTTCGCCACCGAGCGCGGGGCGAAGGCGGTTGCCTGCACCGAGCCGGCCAGCTGCTGCACCGCCAGCTGGTAGCCGACGCGCTGCTCGAAGTTCTGGGCGCTCATGCCCTGCGAAGCCAGGAAGGCCTTGTAGGCGTCCAGGTCGAAACTGC
>NZ_JBKFGF010000003.1:0-185960 GCF_051233485.1 Massilia sp. LXY-6 | reverse complement strand
CACCTGGGCGCAACCCGCGTGACGCTGCGCGCCCGCGTCGACAACCTGTTCGACAAGTTCTACTGGCGCGACGTCACTCCGGCGCTGGGCGGTTACCTGCTGCCGGGCGCGCCGCGCACCTTCCGCATGTCGGGCCAGTTCGACTTCTAACGCAGCAGATCCTCCACCTGCCGCAGCCGCTGCGGCAGGTCTCCTTCCAGCAGCGTGAACGGGATGCCCCGTTCACGCAGCACCGCCAGCAGGCATTCGTGCACCCGCCGGCGTACTTCCTCCGATTCGCGCTGCAGTCCGTCCGGCACCCATGGCAGGTCCAGCCCCGCCACCAGCGTGAAGGCATAGTCGTGCGCGGCCTCCATCTCCAGCAGCTCCGGCGGCACCCTGCCCCAGTAGATGCGGCTGTAGACCGCCGTCATCAGCGGCGTGGTGTCGCAGAACAGGAAGCGCCGCGCTTCAGGCGACACCGCCATCGCGTCCTCGCGCGCGCGCTGGGTGCGCGCGATGCCGGGCTGGTCGTCTTCGAAGGGCACGCGCCGGTTCGTCTCGACGAATTCGCGCAGGTATTCCGGCACCCACAAGCTGCCGTAGCGCGCCGCCAGCGCCGGCGCCAGCGTCGATTTGCCGGTCGATTCGGCGCCCAGGATGGCAACCCGCGCAGGTGCCGGAGCGCGGCTCATCGCGCCCCCTCGCGCGCCGCGCGCGCCCAGCTGCGCAGGCCCAGCGCCGCCATGACGACGAACACCGCGTACAGCACCGCCGTCAGGTGCAGGCCCTTGTAGACGTACAGGCCGACGTACAGGATGTCGACCGCGATCCACACATGCCAGTTCTCGACCTTCTTGCGCGCCGCCAGCAGCGTGCCGAGCAGGCTGCCGGCCGTCAGGAAGCCGTCCATGTGCGGCACGTCGGTGTCGGTCCAGGCATGCAGGAACCAGGACAGCAGGACGAAGCCGAGCGCCCAGCCCACCAGCGACCAGCTCCAGCCGGCGCGGTCGAGGTGCGTCACCACCAGCGGCCGCTCATCCTCCCCCTTGCCGCGCAGCCATTCGTACCAGCCCCAGATGGAGGCGACGATGAACACGCCCTGCAGGCCGGCGTCGCCGTACAGCCTCGACTCGAAGAACACGATCCCGTAGGTAGCCGACGAAACGATCGCGAACAGCCAGGCCCAGTGGATGCGGCGGATGTTCAGCAGCACCGTCACGATCGACAGGACGAAAGAGATGAGTTCCAGCGGCGTGGTCGAAAAGCCGAGGAAGGAAAGCGGGTCGTTCATGCGATTCGTGGTGAAGGTCAACAATCGATTATCGAAGCTGGCGCCTGAATGCGCAAGCCACTGGCACGGCAAGAGAGCACCGGCAGAAATGCGCCGTCCCCGCGCAGGTGGGGACCCGGGTTTGCACGTGCAGACGTAACGCACGCAAAACCTGGATCCCCGCCTGCGCGGGGACGACGATGTACAGCTGACTGATTACCTCTTCGGATACTTGATCGTCATTTCCTTCAGCAGGTTGTCGGCATGGTCGACTTCCTTCATCACCCACAGCATGTAGCGGATGTCGACGTGGATCGCGCGCGTGATCACCGGGTCGAAGTACCAGTCCTTGGTGATCGACTCATAGGTCGAATCGAAGTTCAGGCCGACCAGTTCGCCGCGCTTGTTCATCACCGCGGAGCCGGAGTTGCCGCCGGTGGTGTCGGCGCTCGACAGGAAGTTCACCGGCACCGTGCCCAGCACCGGATCCTTGAACACGCCGTAGCGTTTCTCGCGGATCGCCTGCAGCAGGTTGGCGGGGGCGTTGAAGGGCTCCTTGTTGGTGGCCTTCTCGACGATGCCCTCGACGGTCGTGAACGGGCCCTTGACGATGCCGTCGCGCGGGCTGTACGGGGCCACGGTGCCGTAGGTCACGCGCAGGGTCGAGTTGGCGTCCGGGTAGACCGGCTTGCCCTGCGACTTCTTCCAGGCGATCACGGCGTCCATGTACTGCGGGATTACGCGTTCCAGGTTGCCGTCGACTTCCTTGCGGTGGTTTTCCAGCGCCATGCCGGTGTCCTGCAGGCGCACCGCCAGCTGGATGAACGGGTCATGCGAGGCGCGGAAGGCGTCCGGATCCTTGCCGATCCAGGCCAGGCGCTTGGCGGTGTCGGCCAGGTCGGTCGACTTGTACATCGCCGGCAGCGCATCGACCTTCGGCAGCAGCGCATCCAGGCCGCGCGGGTGGTTCTTCGGGTCGATCCTGGCGTAGCGGTTCAGGGCCGCCTGCCAGCGCGCCTGGTCGACGCTCGGCACGAAGGACTGCTCCAGGCGGCTCAGGCGCGCCTTGATGAAGGAGAGATCGCGCTCCTGGTAGCCGGCTTCACGCTGGGCGTCCGGCTTCTGGCGTTCCAGCGCCAGGCGGTACAGGGTACGCGCGCTCTTCAGCAGGTCGCTGTGGGTAGCCTCCGCCCAGGCGGCTTCCTGCTGCGAGCCCGCCATGTCGGCCGCGATCGCGGTGTCGAGATCGGCCAGCAGGTTTTTCGAGCCGCCGTGGGCCTTCTGCCAGTTGCGGAACTCGGCGTCCTGCACGTCCTTGACGGCGGCGATGTCCTTGCGGGCGAAGCCGTCCAGCAGGCCCTGGGTCTTCTTCAGCACGTTGTTCAGGCTCTTCGCCACGCTGGCGTAGCGCACGTCGTAGGTTGGGTTGCCCATCGTGCTTGCTGCAATCACGGACAGGTCGGCGGTGATGGACGCGACCTTGGCCGGGTAGTCGACGTCGCGCGCGAAGCGGATCTCGGACGGCAGCTTGTAGCGGCTGGTGCGGCCCGGGTAGCCGGCCAGCAGGATCGGATCGCCGTTCTTCAGGCCCTCGCTGGATACGACCAGGAAGTCCTTCGACTTGTACGGCACGTTGCTGGGATCCGGATCGGCCGGACGGCCATCCTTGCCGACGTAGGCGCGCAGGAAGGAGAAGTCGCCGGCCTGGCGCGGGAACTCGTAGTTGTCGATGTCGCCGCCGAAGTTGCCGACGCTGTCGGCCGGCGCGTACACCAGGCGCACGTCGCGGATCATCAGCTGCTTGATGCGGTAGTACTCGCCGCCGCGGTGGAAGGCCGGCACCGAGCAGCGGTACGCTTTATCGCTCTCGCATTCGGCGATCAGCGCCTTGATCCGGCTTTCGACCTGCTCGTGGCGATCCTTGCCCGACAGGTTCGGGGACAGCCCTTTCAATACGCGCTCGGTGACGTTCTCCACCTTCTCGGTCACGTAGACCAGGGTGTTCGGGCCGCCGGCCAGTTCCTCGGCGCGGGTCTTGGCCAGGAAGCCGTTGACGATGTAGTTGTGTTCCGGGGTCGAGTTGCGCTGGATCGCGCCGTAGCCGCAGTGGTGGTTGGTCACGATCAGACCGTCCGGCGAGACGAAGGACGCCGAGCAGCCGCCCAGCGAGACCATCGCGCTCATCGGGTGCTTCGACAGGTCGGCCAGCTTCTCGGCTGGAATGGTGATGCCGATACGCTTGAGTTCGGCTTTCAGCTGCGGCAGCTGGTGCGGCTGCCATTGGCCCTCGTCGGCATTGGCGGAGGCGATAAGCCCCATGGCCGCGACGGGCAGGACGATGGATTTGAACACGGTGGACCCCAGGATGAATAAAAAAGCAAGCGCGAGTATATCGGCCCCTGCTATTGGGTGGAAATAATTTTCTCACCGAAACTCACCTGTCTGTTTACCGCGTATTTACGCCATCATCCGTAATGTTCCCCGCCGAGCGGCGGACGCCGCAAACGGCTAGAATAGACGGTTGCCCTGTCCGCGTTTCCGAAAGCCCGTCATGCCCAGCCCCTTCGCCCGCGCCGGCGCCTCTCTGCGCAGCCTTTTGCCCGACACCTACACCATGCTGCTGATGGCCACCGTGGTGGTGGCCAGCGTGCTGCCCTGCGAGGGCCAGGCCGCGCTCGTGTTCGGCAAGATCACCAGCTTCGCGATCGGCCTGCTGTTCTTCCTGCACGGCGCCAAGCTGTCGCGCGAAGCCATCGTGTCGGGCCTGGCCAACTGGCGCCTGCACCTGCTGGTGCTGGCGGCGACCTTCGTGATGTTTCCGCTGCTGGGCCTGGCGATGAAGCCGCTCGCCACCAGCATGCTGCCGTCCGACCTCTACCTCGGCATCCTGTTCCTGTGCACCCTGCCCTCGACCGTGCAATCGTCGATCGCCTTCACTTCGGTGGCGCGCGGGAACGTGGCGGCCGCCGTGTGCAGCGCCTCGGCCTCGAACTTCGCCGGCATCTTCATCTCGCCGCTGCTGGTCAGCACCCTGATCGTGCACGGCGGCGGCGGCAGCGGCGGCGGCTCGCCGCTGGACGCCATCCTCGGCATCGTCGAACAGCTGCTGCTGCCCTTCCTGGCCGGCCAGTTCCTGCGCCCATGGATCGGCACCTGGATCGACCGCCACAAGCCGATGCTGAAGATCGTCGACCAGGGTTCGATCCTGCTGGTGGTCTACACGGCCTTCAGCGAATCGGTGAACGAGGGCTTGTGGCACAAGCTGTCACTGCCGACGCTGGCCGGCCTGGGCGTGCTGTGCTGCCTGCTGCTCGCGCTCGCGCTCGGCCTGTCCACCTACGCCAGCCGCCGCCTCGGCTTCTCGCGCGAGGACGAGATCACCATCGTGTTCTGCGGCTCCAAGAAAAGCCTGTCCAGCGGCATCCCGATGGCCAAGGTCATGTTCGCGCAGGGCGCGCTGGGGATGGTGATCCTGCCGCTGATGCTGTTCCACCAGATCCAGCTGATGGTGTGCGCGGTGCTGGCCGCGCGCTGGGCCCAGCGCAAGCAACCCGGCTAGATCAAACCGGGGTCAGAGCCCCGTTTTAGGCAAGTTCCTCAGGGGAAGCATGGACGTGGGCCAGCGCCGAGCCGCCCCACCAGACTTCGGGTGCGGCCGGCAGCAGGATCGCCGCGGCGGCGATCGCGGCAAACAGCTTGCGCTGGCGCGGCATCAGGCGCGGATTGCGCAGCGCGGTCCTGGCATCGTGGCCGGCGAAACCGCACAGGCCCAGCAGGCCGAGTCCGAACAGCGCCCCCAGCGGCACGTCGCCGATCCGCGCGACGATATCCGCGTTCCAGTAAGCCAGCGCCGGAATCGACAGGCTGACGCTGGCCAGCACATCGAGCACCCCGACCACCGCCGCACGCCCGCCCTGCCGGAATGCGGCGCGGCGCGTCCAGACCGTCAGGACGACGGTGCCTACCAAATACAGGGCCGCCCAGGAGGGCGAGCCGGTGCTGAAAAATTCGGGATCAGAGCGCATGTTCTGGTGATGGGTTCAGAGCAAGTTCCCCCGAATTTTAAATTGCTTCGGCGACCTTTCCAAAAACCGGGCTCTGACCCCGGTTTGAGGCAACTCAATCGGCATGCCAGCCGCCACCGAGGGCCTGGATCAGGGCCACGGCCGTGGTCTGGCGGCTGGACTGGGTCGTGACCAGCGTGCGGCGCGCGTTCAGGGCCGTGACCTGGGCCTGCACCACTTCCGAATAGCTCACTTGCCCGGCCTGGTAGCGGTTCATCACCTGCTGCTCGACCTTGTCGGCGGCTTCCGACGCGCGCCGCTGCAGTTCCTGCTGCTGGCCCAGCACGCGGGTCGCGGCGAGCTGGTCTTCGACGTTGGCGAAGGCGGTCAGCACGGTCTGCCGGTAGCGCGCCACCGATTCCTCGTGGGCCGCGCGGGCGCCCTGCACGCGGGCGCGGGTGGCGCCGGCGTCGAACAGGGTCTGGGCCGCCGACAGGCCGAAGGACCAGGCCGCCGCCGAGGCGTTGAACAGCTCGCCGACCCGGCTGGCCGAGCTGCCGTAGGAGGCGTTCAAGCCGATGTTCGGGAAGTAGGCCGAGCGCGCGATGCCGATCTGCTCGTTGGCCGCGGCCACGCGCCGCTCGGCTGCGGCGATGTCCGGACGGCGCTGCAGCAACGTCGACGGTACCCCGACCGGCACCTCCGGCACCGTGACCTGCCAAGTGGCCGACGGCGCGATCGCGAATTCGGCCGGGGTCTTGCCGACCAGGACCGCGATCGCATGCTCGAGCTGGGCGCGCTGGCGCGCCAGCCCCAGGTCGTCGCTCTGCGCGTTGGCGAGCTGGGTCTCGGCCTGGTAGACGTCCGAGTGCGGGATGATGCCGACGTCGTAGCGGTTCTGGACGATCCTCAGCTGGCGCCGGTAGCCCTCGATGGTGGTGGCCAGCAGCGCGCGCTGGGCGTCGATCGCACGCAGCTGCAGGTAGTCGGCCGCGACTTCTCCCTGGGCCGACAGGCGCGCCGATGCGAGGTCGGCGGCGCTGGCCTGGGCGCTGGCGCTGGCGGCGCTCACGCCGGCGCCCAGGCGGCCCCACACGTCCGGCTCCCAGCTGGTGCCGAGCGACAGGCGGTAGGCATTGCGTACGCTGCCTCCCTCGCCGCCGCTGCCGCCGCCGAGGATATTACCGTTGGCATCCACCGTGGCGTTGCCGCTGCCGCCGCCACGGGTACCGGAACGGGTGCCGGAGCCGTTCAGGGTCACGCTCGGGAACAGCGAGGCGCGCTGCTGCGCCACCAGGGCGCGCGCCTGCGTGTAGGCCGCAACCGCCGCCGCCACGTTCTGGTTCGAGACCTCGACGGCGGCGGCCAGGTCGTTGAGTTGCGGGTCGCCGAACATGGTCCACCAGGGTCCGCGTTCGAGCGCATCGGCCGGCGCGGCCGGCACCCATCCCTGCAATTCCTTGAACGCGGCCGGCTCGGGTGCCGTCGGGCGCTGGTAGGCCGGGCCGACGGCGCAGCCGGCCACCAGTGCCGCGGCGGCCAGGGCAATCAAAGAGGAGTGCAGAGTAAAGATCGTTCGCATGGTCATGGATGGGTGATCGAGTGCTGATGTTCTTGGGGATGACGCGCCAGTTCGCGTTCATGCGGGCTGGCGCGGCGCAGCTTGTCGAGGTAGACGTAGACCACGGGCGTGGTGAGCAGCGTGAGCAGCTGGCTGGCGACCAGGCCGCCGATGATGGCGATGCCGAGCGGCTGGCGCAGCTCGGAACCCTCGCCGAAGCCGATCGCCAGCGGCAGCGCGCCGAGCGCCGCCGCCAGGGTCGTCATCAGGATCGGCCGGAAGCGCAGCAGGCAGGCCTCGCGCACCGCCTCGGTGGCCGACAGTCCCCTCGCCCTTTCGGCCTCCAGCGCGAAGTCGATGATCAGGATCGCGTTCTTCTTCACGATGCCGATCAGGAGGAACACGCCGATCAGGGCGATGATCGAGAACTCCATGTGGAACATCAGCAGCGCCAGCACCGCGCCCACGCCCGCCGACGGCAGGGTGGACAGCACCGTGATCGGGTGGATCAGGCTCTCGTACAGAATGCCCAGCACGATGTAGATGACGACGATCGCCGCCAGGATCAGCAGCGGCTGCTGCTTGTTCGATTCCTGCGCCTGCTTGGCCTGGCCCTGGAAGCTGCCGCGTACGTTGACCGGCATGCCGATCGCGTTTTCCGCATCGCGCACGGCGGCCTGGCCGTCCGACAGCGAATAGCCCTGCGCCAGGTTGAACGAAATCGTGGTGGCCAGTTCGCCGTCCTGGTGGTTCACCGAGCTCGGGGTCGAGCGTTCGGCGAACTTGCCGATGGCCGACAGCGGCACCATGGTGGTGGCGCCGGTCGACAGCGCGGAGCCGCTGGACGGGTCGCGCGCCGCGGTCAGGTTACCCGGGCTGGACGGGGTGCCGGCGCTGGCGGTCGCGCTCGACGAGCTGCCGGTGCCGGCACCGGCCGGGCCCGTGGCCGTGCCCGTGGCCGCGCTCACGCCGGTGCTGCCGGCGGTACGCGATCCGCTCGCCGCGGCCGCGGCACCAGGCGCCGCCTTGGCCGGCACGTACACGTCGTTCAGCGCCTCCGGCGACTGCGCATACTTCTGGGCCACGCCCATGATCACGTGGTACTGGTTCAGCTCATCGTAGATGTTGGCGACCTGGCGCTGGCCGAAGGCGTTGTACAGCGCGTTGTCGACGTCCTTCGCGCTGATCCCCAGGCGCGCCGCGCTTTCCTTGTCGATGTCGACATAAGTCTCGACGCCGTTCTCGGCCTGGTCGGTGTCGACGTCGGTCAGCGCCTTTTCCGTCTTCATGGCGTCGGCCAGGCGCGTCGCCCACATCTTCAGGTCGGCCCGGTTGTCGCTCTTGAGCGTGTACTGGTAGGTCGAGTTCGAGGAGCGTCCACCCATGCGCAGGTCCTGCACCGGGTTCAGGAACAGCTGGACGCCGGTCACTCTTGCCAGCTTCGGCCGCAGGCGCGCGATCACGGCCTGGCCGGTGTCTCCCTTGGCGCGCTCGCCGACCGGTTTCAGGTTCAGGAACATGAAGCCGCCGCCGGCGCGCGAGCCGCCGGTGAAGCCGACCACGGTGTCGACCGCCGGGTCGCTCTTGATGATGTTGACCAGCTGGCGCAGCTTCTGCTGCATGGCCTGGAAGGAGATGCTCTGGTCGGCGCGGATGCCGCCGTTGATCTGGCCGGTGTCCTGCTGCGGGAAGAAGCCCTTCGGCGCGGCCGAGAACAGGAATACGTTCAGGCCGACCACGAAGGCCAGGATCAGCATCACTAGCAGCTTCATGTCCAGCGCCCAGTCGAGCGCGTGTTCGTAGGCCTTCAGCACGCGCTTGAAGCCGCGCTCCGACCATCGGGCCAGGCGTCCCGGCCTGCGTTCCACATGGCCGCCCTTGAGCAGCACGGCACACAGCATCGGCGTGGTGGTCAGCGAGATCACCAGCGAGATCATCACCGCCGCCGACAGCGTCACCGCGAATTCGCGGAACAGCCGGCCCACCTGCCCGCCCATGAACAGCAGCGGGATGAACACCGCCACCAGCGACAGGCTGATCGACAGCACCGTGAAACCCACTTCCTGCGCGCCCAGCAGCGCCGCCTTGATGCGGTCCATGCCCTGCTCGACGTGGCGGCTGGTGTTTTCCAGCACCACGATGGCGTCGTCGACCACGAAGCCGGTGGCCACCGTCAGCGCCATCAGCGACAGGTTGTTCATCGAGAAGCCCAGCAGGTACATGACGCCGAAGGTACCCAGCAGCGACACCACGGTGGCCACCGCCGGCACGATGGTGGCGCGGACACTCCTTAAAAACACGCTGACCACCGCCACCACCAGCAGGATCGAGATCATCAGGGTCAGCTCGATCTCGTGCAGCGAGGCCCGGATCGAGTTGGTGCGGTCCGAGGCCACCTGCATGCTCACGTCCTGCGGCAGCTGGGCCTGCAGGGTCGGCAGCAGCGCGCGCACGCCGTCCACGGTTTCGATGACGTTGGCGCCCGGCTGGCTGGTCACCAGCACGATCACCGCCGGCTGGCCGTTGAACAGGCCGAGGGTGTTGATGTTCTCGACCCCGTCGTTCACATCCGCGATGTCCTGCAGGCGGATCGCGGCGCCGTCGCGCCAGGCCACCACCAGGCCGCGGTAGTCGGCCGCGGTACGGCCGTTGGTCGGGGTGTTCGCCTGCGAATAGATCTGCAGGCGCATGCCGCTGCCTTCCAGCGCGCCTTTCGGACGGTTCGGGTTGCTGGCCTGGATCGCGGCGCGCACGTCCTCGCTGGACAGGCCGTAGCGGTTCATCTGGAACGGATTCAGGTCGACCCGCACGGCCGGCAGCGAGCCGCCGCCGATCTCGACGTCGCCCACGCCGCGCACCTGGGCCAGCTTCTGCTGGACGATGTTCGAGACCTCGTCGTAGATCTGGCCGGGGCTGCGGGTCTTCGATGTCAGCGCCAGGATGAGCACCGGCGCGTCCGACGGATTCGCCTTGCGGTAGGTCGGGTTGCTGCGCAGGGTCGCCGGCAGGTCGGCGCGCGAGGCGCTGATCGCCGCCTGCACTTCGCGCGCGGCGGAGTCGATCTGGCGGGTCAGATCGAACTGCAGGTTGATGCGGGTCGAGCCGTTGCCGCTGTTCGAGGTGATCTCGTTGACGCCGGCGATGACCGCCAATCTTCTCTCCAACGGCGTGGCGACCGAGGACGCCATCGTGTCGGGGCTGGCGCCCGGCAGGTTGGCGGACACCGAGATCGCCGGGAAGTCCACCTGGGGCAGCGGCGAGACGGGCAGCACGAAGAAGGCGGCGATGCCCGCCAACGCAATGCCGATGGTCAGCAGCACGGTCGCGATCGGGCGCCGCACGAACGGCTGCGACAGGTTCATGCGCCTACCTCGCGGCTGGGCGTCGTTCCCGGTCCCGCAGGCTTTGCGGGGGCTTCGCCGCCCCAGCGCCGTGCGATGCGGTCGAAGGCCAGGTAGATCACCGGCGTGGTGAACAGGGTCAGCATCTGGCTGACGATCAGGCCGCCGAAGATGGCCAGGCCCAGCGGACGCCGCAGCTCGGCGCCCTCGCCCCAGCCGAGCATCAGCGGGACCGCCGCGAACAGCGCCGCCAGGGTCGTCATGATGATCGGGCGAAAGCGCAGCATCGCGGCCTGGTGGATCGCGGTGCGCGGGTCCTTGCCCTCGTCGCGCTCGGCCTCGATGGCGAAGTCGATCATCATGATCGCGTTCTTCTTCACGATGCCGATCAGGAGGATGATGCCGATGATGCCGATCACGCCCAGGCCCTGGCCGGTCACCATCAGCGCCAGCAGCGCGCCGACGCCGGCCGACGGCAGGGTCGACAGGATGGTCAGCGGGTGGATGTAGCTTTCATAGAGCACGCCGAGCACGATGTAGACGCACACCACCGCCGCCAGGATCAGCCACAGCTGGTTCGACAGCGAGTTCTGGTAGGCGCCGGATGCTCCCAGGAACGTCATGCTGACGGAGGCCGGCAGCTTGATCTCCTGCGCCACTTCCTTGATCGCGTTGACGGCCGTGCCCAGCTTGACGCCGGACGCCGTGTCGAAGCCGATCGTGGTGGCCGGGTACTGGGCCACGTGGGTGATCTGCAGCGGCGCGGCCTGCTCGGTGATCGAGGCGATCGCGGACAAGGGCGTCGGCCGGCCGCCGCCGGTGCGCAGCTGCAGGTTGGCGAGGGCGTCGAGCGTCATGTCCTCGGGCTGCTGCGCTTCCAGGATCACGCGGTACTGGTTGGTCTCGGTAAAGATGGTGGAGACGATGCGCTGGCCGAAGGCACTGTACAGGGCGTCGTCGATGTTCGAGGCCGTCACCGACAGGCGCGAGGCGCTGTCGCGGTCGATGTTGACGAAGGCCGCCGCTCCGGTCGCGCCGGCATCGGTGACCACGTTGCGCACTTCCTTGCGCTGCGCCATCGCCCGGGTCAGCTTGTTCGCCCATTCGGTCACCGTCTTCGTGTCTGCGCCTTCGATCGACAGGCGGTACTGGGTCGGGCCGCTCTCGGCGTCGATGGTCAAATCCTGGGTCGGCTGCAGGTAGAGCGTGACGCCGGCCACGTTGCGCGCGACGCGCTGGCGCAGGCGGTTCATCAGCTCTTCCTGGTCGCCACGCCCTTGCTTCAGGTTGATCAGCATGGTGCCGGTGTGCAGCATGGTGTTGTTGGCGGCGTCCACGCCCACGGTCGAACTGAGCGAAGCGACTTCCGGATCGGCCAGGATCTCGCGCGCAGCAAGCTGCTGCAGTTCCGTCATGGCCTCGTAGGAGATCGCCTGGCGCGCTTCGACACGGGCCTGGAGCTGGCCGGTGTTTTGGGTCGGGAACAGGCTTTTCGGGATGAAGGTCCACAGCAGCGCCGTCAGGACCAGGGTCGCCAGCGCCACCAGCAGGGTCAGGCCCTGGCGTTCCAGCACCCAGTTCAGCGAGCGGTCATAGTAGCCGATGGTGTCGTCGAAGGTGGCCTGGAACCAGCGTGCGAAGCGGCTGTTGTGCGCGTCGTCGTGCTGGCGCAGCCAGCGCGCCGACATCATCGGCACCAGGGTCAGCGAGACGACGGCGGAGATCAGGATCGTGATCGCCAGCGTCACCGCGAATTCGCGGAACAGCCGGCCCACCACGTCGCCCATGAACAGCAGCGGAATCAGCACCGCGATCAGGGACACCGTCAGCGAGATGATGGTGAAGCCGATCTGGGTCGCCCCCTTGAGCGCGGCCGCCATCGGCTTCTCGCCTTCTTCGATGTAGCGCGAGATATTCTCGATCATGACGATGGCGTCGTCGACCACGAAGCCGGTGGCAATCGTGAGTGCCATCAGCGACAGGTTGTTCAGGCTGTAGCCCAGCAAATACATCACGCCGAAGGTGCCGACCAGGGAAATGGGGACGGCGAGGCTGGCGATCACGGTGGCGCGCAGGCTGTGCAGGAAGGCGAAAATCACCAGCACCACCAGCAGCACGGCCAGCACCAGTTCGATCTGCACGTGCTCGACCGAGGCGCGGATGCCGGTGGTGCGGTCGGACAGCACGTCCACGCGCAGGGTCGGCGGCAGGCTGGCCTGCAGCTCGGGCAGGCGGTCCTTGATCGCGTCGACGGTGGCGATCACGTTGGCGCCCGGCTGGCGCTGCACGTTCAGGATGATGGCCGGCTTCATGTTGGCCCAGGCGCCCAGCTTGACGTTCTCGGCGCTGTCGACGACCTTGGCGACGTCGCCCAGGCGCACCGGCGCGCCGTTGCGGTAGGCGACGATCAGGTTGGTGTAGTCCGGCACCGTCACCAGCTGGTCGTTGGCGTTGATGGTGTAGGCGCGCGCCGGGCCGTCGAAGCTGCCCTTGGCGCTGTTGGCGTTGGCGGCCGTGATCGCGCTGCGCAGCGTATCGAGGCCCAGGCCGTTGGCCGCGAGTGCTTCGGTGTTGGCCTGGATCCGCACCGCCGGGCGCTGGCCGCCCTGCAGGGTCACCAGGCCGACGCCCGTCACCTGGCTGATCTTCAGCGCGAGTCGCGTATTCACCAGATTCTGCACCTCGGTCAGCGGCATCGTGTCGGAGGTGATCGCCAGGGTCAGCACCGGCGCGTCGGCCGGGTTGACCTTGGCGTAGACCGGCGGCGCCGGCAGGTCGGTCGGCAGCAGCGAGCCGCCGGCGTTGATCGCGGCCTGGACTTCCTGCTCGGCCACGTCGAGGGTCTGGCCGAGGCTGAACTGCAGGGTGACGACGGACACGCCGGCCGCGCTGGTCGAACTCATGCGCGACAGCCCGGACATCTGGCCGAACTGGCGCTCCAGCGGCGCCGTCACGGTGCGCGCCATCACTTCCGGACTCGCCCCCGGGTACAGGGTCTGGACCTGGATGGTCGGGAAGTCGACCTGGGGCAGCGCCGACAGCGGCAGGAATTTATAGCCGACCAGGCCGGCCAGCACGATCGCCAGCATCAGCAACGCGGTGGCGACCGGACGGCGGATGAAGGGGGCGGATGGGCTCATGCCGATCCCCCGCCACGCCGTCCCCGCGCACTTTCACTACGTCGCCCCCGCGAAGGCGGGGGTCCAGGCTCTGCGTGAGCTATCGAAACGCTCGTAGACTTGGGTTCCCGCCTGCGCGGGAACGACGGATAACGGGTGTTCATCATTGCGCAGTCCCTTCCGCCTGCTGCTGGCGGCGGTGGCGCTGACCTTGCTGCCCCTGCGCGGGCGCCTGGGCGGTGTCCTGGGCCGGCGCACCTGCGCCCCCCTGCCCGCGGCGTCCACCGGCGCCGGCCGGACGCTCACCCGGCAGGGTCACCTTGGCGCCATCCTTCAGGCGGTCGGCGCCCTCGGTGATGACGGTCTCGCCGCCCTCCAGGCCGCTGGCAATCTCGACGCGCTCGGCATTGGCCTGGCCGCGCTTGACGTTGCGCAGCGCGACGGTCTTGGTCTGGGGGTTCAGCACGTACACGTAGTCGCCGCTGGCGCCGTGGCGCAGCGCCGTCACCGGCACCGTGACGGCGTTCCTGATGGTGTTGACCTGCAGGCGGATATTCACGAACTGGCTCGGGAACAGCTTGCCGCCGTCGTTGGCGAAGCGGGCCTTGGCGCGCACGGTGCCGGTCTGGGTGTCGACCTGGTTGTCCATCGCGAAGAAGCGGCCGGTGGCCAGGTTCTCGGTGCGGGTGCGGTCCATCGCGATGGCCGGCATGGCGGCGTTCTCGTTGATGCGCTGCTGCAGGGCCGGCAAGCGGTCCTGGGGCACGGCGAATTCGACGTCGATCGGCGACATCCGGGTGATCACGGCGATGCCGCTGGCGTCGCCGCTGTTGACCAGGTTGCCGATGTCGACGGTGCGCAGGCCGACGCGGCCGGAGATCGGCGCGCGCACCTGGGTGTAGCCGAGGTTGATGCGGGCGATCCCTTCGGCCGCCTTGTCGGTGGTGACGGTGCCTTCCAGCTGCTTGACCAGGGCCGCCTGGGTATCGACGTCCTGGCGCGCGATCGAGTCCTGTTCCAGCAGGGTGCGGTAGCGCTGCAGCAGCACCCGCGCGCTTGCGAGCTGGGCTTCGTCGCGCTGGCGCTGGCCGGTGGCCTGCAGCAGGCTCATTTGCGCCGGGCGCGCATCGATGGTGGCCAGCACCTGGCCTTCCTTGACCAGCTGGCCTTCCGTAAAGAGGATTTTCTGGAGCACGCCGCCGACCTGGGGCCGCACGGTCGCCACCGCCGCCGGGGTCACGGTGCCAAGGGCTTCCAGCGTGATCGGGATATCGCTGCGCTCGGCCTTGCCGACGCCGACCGTGGTGGCCGCCATGCCGCCGCGTCCGCCACGTCCGCCGCCGGGACCGCCGGGACCGCCGCCGCCCGCACCCGCAGCGGCGCCCTGTCCGCGCGCCCCCGCTCCGGGACCCGCCCCGGCGCCGGTTCCAGCCGGCTGGTGGGTCAGGTGCCAGGCCAGCCAACCCAGGCCGGCCATGGCGAGGATGGCGACGAGGGCGCCGATCACGCGCGAACGGCGTGTGCGCTGGGGTCGGATGGCTGGCTTTTCCTTGTCGGGGGTGACGGTCGGGTTCATGCGTTTCCTTGGCGGCCGAGTGTTCAAAAGCACAATAAAAATGAAAGCTGAATGTAGCATGGAGCGCCTCGGCATTATGTTTCGTAACGTACCAAGATTCCGAGCTCAGCCTGGATACGGCGCTGCGGGCGCGACCGGGAAAGCCCGTCTTTACGCCGATTTACACGGAAGGCGCCAGAAGCGGGAAATAAGCGGGGAGATGAAAATGAAACGGGCGCGGAAAGCTTCCGCGCCCGTTCATTGATGACTTGCCTGGACGTACAACTTGTTACAAACCCCTGAGGCTTGTAAAGGCCGTCAGGGTCGTTTCGGCCGTCACGGAATGTCGCACAGGCAATGTGTTACCGCCGCGAACGGCTGGCGGCGCGATGCCACCTGCGACAGCCAGCCCAGGTCCTTCGCCACGCCGGCCACCGCACCGGCCGGCAGCGCATCCAGCGCCAGGTCGGCCGGCAGCATGCCCAGCTTGACCTGCACGTTCAGGGCCTGGGTTTCCGACAGGCCCATGCGCTCCAGCAGGCGCGCGAACACGCTGTCCTCGCGCTCGGTGTAGGCGACGCGGAAATCGCCTTCCAGGTGGGCGCGCTTGGCGGCCGACTGCAGCGCGTCGCCATAGCTGCCGAGGCGGTCGACCAGGCCGCGTTCCTTGGCCTGCCCGCCGGTCCAGACCCGGCCCTGCCCCACCGCGTCGATCTTTTCTGGCGTGGTGCGGCGCGCGATCGCGGCCTTGGTGGTGAACTCGTCGTAGATGTGGTTGATGCTGGCCTGGATTAGCTGGACGAAGCGTGGATCGAGCGGGCGCAGCGGGTTGTAGGCATCGGCCAGCCAGGTGGTGGTCACGCCGGCCGTGTGGATACCCAGCTTGTCGACCACCTTGTCGGCGGTCGGCAGGATCGCGAACACGCCGATCGAGCCGGTCACGGTGTTCGGGTCGGCAATCACCTCGTCGGCCGCCATCGAGATCCAGTAGCCGCCCGATGCCGCCACGTCGCCCATCGACACCACCACCGGCTTGCCGGCGTTGCGGGTGAGCTCCAGCTCGCGGCGGATCAGCTCGGAGCCGTAGGCGCTGCCGCCCGGCGAGTTGATGCGCAGGACCAGGGCCTTGACCTGCTTGTCCTCGCGCGCGGCGCGAATCATGTTGGCGGTCGAGATGCCGCCCACCATGCCGGGGCCGCCCGTGCCTTCCGTGATGTCGCCGGCCGCCACCACGACGGCGACGGCGTCGCCCAGCAGCTTCGGCGGATTGCGCGACAGGTAATCCTTGAACGAGACCTGGCGGAAGGTTTTATTCGTGTCGTCGTACACGCCGCGCTTGACCATCAGGGCGCGCACCTCGTCGCGGGTCTTGAGGCCGTCGATCAGCTTCCAGTCGAGCGCGACCTTGCCGGTGTTGCCGTTGGCGGCCGCCATGCGCTGCGGCAGCTCCTCGATGCCTTTCGCGATGGCACCGGCCGGCAGCTTGCGCGCCTTTTCGACCTCGGCCGTGTAATTGGTCCACAGCGCGTTGTACAGGAAGCTGTCGGCCTCCTGGGCCGCCGGCGAGGGGCCGTTGCCGATGTAGGGCTCGGCAAAGCTCTTGTAGGTGCCGACCTTCATCAGGTTCACCGTCACGCCGACCTTGTCGAGGGCGTCGCGGTAGTAGTTGCGGTGGCGCCCGAAGCCTTCGATCATCACCATGCCCATCGGGTGCAGGTAGACCTCGTTGGCGTGCGAGGCGACCATGTAGCGCTTCTGGTCGTAGGTGCCGCCCCAGGCCACCACGGTCTTGCCGGCCGCCTTCACGCGGTCGACGGCGGCGCCGAATTCGCGCAGCGAGGCCAGGCCGCCGCCGTCCATCTCGTCAAGCAGCAGCACCACGCTATTGACATTGGGATCCTTGGCGGCGGCATCGAGCACGGTCAGGATGTCGCGCAGCTGGATCAGGTGGCGCGCATTGCCGGACAGGCCGGCCACCAGCGAATCGCGCACGCTGCCGGCCTTCTCTTCGACCAGCTCGCCCTTCAGGTCGAGCACCAGGGCGGTCTTCGGCGCCAGCGGCTTGACGCCGCCGCCGAAGATCGCCACCAGCAGCACGATCACGATCAGCAGGAACAGCAGGTTCAGCACGAACCTGCGGGTGGCGTCGATGCCGCGCCAGAGCGAACCGAGGCCGCGGCGCAGGGAGGAAACTGGCTTGAATGGCATGTGATCTCCGGTAATTTCCTAAAAACGGGGTCAGACTCCTTTTTTGAGCAATTTCCTGAAACCGGAGTCTGACCCCAAATTTGCTAACTAACGAATCGGGGTCAGAGCCCGGTTCACGCGGGTGGGCTCTGACCCCGACTGCCTAACGAAGATTATGCCGCAGCGACGGCCGGCTTGATCGTCGCGCGGCGCGAGATTGCCAGCAAGCCGATAAACACGAGTGCACCATTGACAATAAGCAACTCCAGGCCCAATCGGTAGCTGCCGAGCAAATAATGCTGCTTGTATTCGAGCAGTGCGCACAGGATCGGGGCGCCGACCGTCACCACCGGCACCAGGCGGTCGTTCAGCGAACGCCTGGTCATCATGCCGAAGGCAAACAGGCCCAGCAGCGGTCCGTAGGTATAGCCTGCCAGCTTCAGGATCACGCCGATCATGCTCGGATTGTCGACCCATTTGAAGAACAGCACCATCAACAGGAACAGCAGGGCGAAGCCGAGGTGGACCTGGCGGCGCAGGCGTCCCTTGGCTTCCTCCGACAGGTCGTCGCGGCGCTTGATGCCGAGGATGTCGATGCAGAAGGTGGACGTGAGCGCGGTGATGGCGCCGTCGGCGCTGGGAAACAGGGCCGAGATCAGGGCGATCAGGAAGATGATCTGCACCGCGGCCGGCAGGTGGCCCATGACCACGGCCGGGAAGATCTTGTCGCCGGTCGCGGAGACGCCGGCGATCGGCGCGTACAGGTACAGCAGGCCGCCCAGGAACAGGAAGCTGGACAGCACCACCACCAGCACCGCGGTCAGGCTCAGCAGGTTCTTCTGGGAGTCTTTCAATGTCTTCACGGAGATCGTCTTCTGCATCATTTCCTGGTCCATGCCGGTCATGGTCAGCACGATGAAGGCGCCGGCCACGATCTGCTTCAGCCAGAAACCGGGACTGTTCGGATCGAAGGTGAACACCCGCGACAGGCCGCGCTCGTGCATTTGCTGCAGGGCCTGCGGGATGCTCAGGTCGAGCTGGCCCAGCATGTAGCCGACGCAGGCGAACAGGCCCGCCAGCATGCAAGTGGTCTGCAGGGTGTCGGTCCAGACGATGGTCTTCACCCCGCCCTGGTAGGTGTAGAGCAGGATCATGCCGAGGATGACGAAGGTGGTCAGCCAGAACGGGATGCCGAGGCTGTCGAGAATGATGCTCTGCAGGACCGCCACCACCAGGTACAGGCGCGCGGTGGCACCGAACAGCCGCGACAGGATGAAGAAGCCGGCCCCGCTCTGGTAGGCGCGGCGCCCCAGGCGGCCGTCGAGGTAGGTGTAGATCGAGGTCAGCTTGAGCCGGTAGTACAGCGGCAGCAGCAGGTAGACCACGGCGATGTAGCCGAACACGTAGCCGATCAGCACCTGGCCGTAGCCGAAGGCGTCGATGCCGACCGCGCCGGGCACGCTGATGAAGGTCGCGCCGGACAGCGTGGTGCCGACCATGCCGAAGGCGACCAGCATCCAGTTGCTGCTCTTGTTACCGATGAAGAAGCTGTCGTTGTTGGCGTTGCGCGAGCTTGCCCAGGCGACGCCGAGCAGCAGTGCGAAATACGCGATGAGGATGCAGAAGAGGAGTGCCGGGGACATCGAGGATCCGATAACTAAAGACTAAGCGCCGAGCAATATACACCGAAGCCGGGCGATCAACCACCGTCGGGCGATCAAGCACCGACGAACAGCTAGATCCCCTGCGCCGGCATCCGCTCGAACGGCCCGATGCAGGCCTGCATCGACTCGTCCTGGCACATCACGAAGCGCGCTCCGGAGGGATGGAAGCGCACATAATTGGTGGCCTTGGTGCCGACCTGCATCACCTCGCCCGAGCAGTCCTGCTTGCCGTTGTCTTTCACGATGCGGTCTTCGAGTTTGTAGAACCCCTTGGCGCTGGGCTTTTCGGCCACCGTGAACTCGCTTTCCGACACCTCTGCCGCGCTCTTGACCAGGGTGGTGCCGTCGCCACGGAAGTGGTAGGTCTCGGAGCAGCCGAGCTGGGGAATGCTCAGGACCCAGATCCCGAGCAGCGGATGGGAGGCCGACGGCGCGACCGCGGGCGCAGCCGATGCCGGCCGCGCGAAGGCGGCGGCGAGGAGGAGCAGTCCGGTAAGCGGTCGCATGGTGTCGGTCCTTTACGCAAACGGGCAAGCCTGGGGTGCCTTGTCATTATTCCACACCGCCCGGCCTGCCCGGCGCGCGTATGGGCCGGCTCAGGCCCCTTCCGGCGTCTTCGGCTTGGCCGGACGGCGTGCGCGCGTGGCCGGCTTGCGCGACGCCGCATTGCGGGGCGGACGGGACGACTTCTTGCGCGCCGGCTTGTCGGCCTGGACCTCGGATTGATCGTCGGCCGGCGCCGGATCGGACGGATCGGCATCGGTCACGGCGTCGCTGCCGGCGGCATCCAACTCCGGCACGGCGCTTGCCGCGGCCGGCGCGACATCGGCCGTCACCGTATCGATTGCGGCGGCGGCATCCGCGGCGATCGCCGCATTGTCGGCCCCGGCTTCAGGCGCGGCCTGCGCCGTGGCCTGCGTTGCCGCGCCCTTGCGCGCGGCCGGCTTGCGCGGCGTGCGGCGGCGTTCCTTCACCGGGGCGGGCGGCTGTTCGGCGGCGGCTTCCGGCGCGGGCACCGGCGCTTCCGCCTGTACTTCCCGCGCGCTCGCGGTGTCGTCGAAGCCTTCCTCCACCAGGTCCGGCGTCGGCGCCGGCCAGGTGGCCATGGCGGCGTCTACCGGCACCGTTTGCGCTGCCGCCGGGGTCTCGGTCTGGGCCGCTGCCTGCTCGGCCCCCTCGCCGCGGCCCTTGCGCCCGCGGCCGCCGCGGCGGCGCGATTCGCGTGCCGGCGCTGCCGCTGCCGGGATCTCGCTCGGCTGCTCGCCCTGGCTTTCGGCCGCCAGCTCGTCGCCGCGGTCCGGCCTCTCGATGGCGGCCAGTTCCGGCGCCGCCTGCATCTGCTCGGTCTCGGACACGA
The DNA here is from genome assembly GCF_051233485.1 of Massilia sp. LXY-6. Lineage (NCBI taxonomy): Bacteria > Pseudomonadati > Pseudomonadota > Betaproteobacteria > Burkholderiales > Oxalobacteraceae > Massilia > Massilia sp. LXY-6. Next base: position 165,920 of record NZ_JBKFGF010000003.1, on the reverse strand, counting down.
CGCCGAGCGCCTCGTTGGCCTGGCTGTTGCCGCTACGGTAGACGTAGGTGCCGGACTTCTCGTCGCGGCCGAATTCGAACAGGCCGCGGGTCTGCGCTTCTTCCAGCAGGTTGCCGAAGGTGCGGAAGCCATAATAGGTTTCCGAGAAATCCGGACGACGGCGCTTCAGGGTGTCCTTCAGCAGCGAGGCCCAGATCTTGCCGGTGTCGCCGCGCTCGGAGACCAGGGCGTCGAAAGTCTCGACCACCATCTCCAGGGCCTGCAGCTTGCGGGCTTCCATCTCTTCCTTCTTGCGGTTGCTCTCGTCGGAAGGACGGCGGCTTGGCGAGGGCTGGCTCTTGCGCTCGTCGCGCTTGGCGGCGGCGCGGCGCACTTCGCGCACCAGGTCGTCGTAGAAGATGAATTCGTCGCAGTTGGCGACCAGCAGGTCCGAGGTCGAATTCTTGACGCCGACGCCGATCACCCGCTTGGCGTTCTCGCGCAGCTTGGACACCAGCGGCGAGAAATCGGAGTCGCCGGAAATAATCACGAAGGTATCGACGTGGGCCTTGGTGTAGCACAGGTCGAGCGCGTCCACCACCATGCGGATGTCCGCCGAGTTCTTGCCCGACTGGCGCACGTGCGGGATTTCGATCAGCTCGAAGTTCGCTTCATGCATGGTTGCCTTGAAACCTTTATAGCGGTCCCAGTCGCAGTAGGCTTTCTTGACCACGATGCTGCCCTTGAGCAGCAGGCGTTCGAGGACGGGCTTGATGTCGAATTTCTCGTAATTCGCATCGCGCACGCCGAGTGCGACGTTCTCGAAGTCGCAGAACACCGCCATGCTGATGTTTTCTGAAGATGAAGCCATGTTTGTTATTGAGAATGTGTTGGTGGACAAGCTATCCGGTGGATTATACGCAACAACACGCAATCCACCTCAGCCCGCACGCTCGGGCAGCAGGCAGGACGCGTAAGGGCTCACGAAGGGGGTGGCGCGGCCCGCCGCGTCGAAGCGCGAGCGCGTGATGGCCGCGATATCGCCGCCGTACACGTGGATGCTGACCGATACGCCGTCGGCGAGCGCATTCGATACGCGATGTATATCCCCAATGCTCGGTGCGACGAGATCGATATCACCGGGCGCCAGCTCGTGCACGGGGCCCGGCCTCAAGGGCCCGCCCGGCATGGCAGGCAGGCCGAACTCCTCGCAGCGTTCGCGGCCGCGCAGCACGCCCACCATGCCCCAGACCGTGTGGTCGTGGATGGGCGTGCCCTGCCCCGGGCCCCAGACCATCGCCGACACCGAGAAGCGGCGTGCCGGATCGGCATGCAGCAGGTGGATGCGGTAGCTGTCCGGGTCCGGCTCGGCCAGCGCCGCCGGCAGCCAGGCGTCGTCGGCGATCAGGACCGCCAGCAGCGCACGGCCGTCACGGAAGATCGCGGCCTCGTCGGCACCGCTTCCGAGCAGCTGTTCGAAGGCGCCCACGAACGCGGGCAAGGCATCGATCCGCGGCGAGCTCATGCCAGCCGCTCGATGGTGGCGGAATCGGGCACGCCATCGAAGAAGCGGTCGAGGCAGGTCTGGAAGATCGCCTCGTCCGGGGCGACGTCGGCGAACAGGGTCATGCAGGAGTGGAATTTCAGGTCGTCCGGATGGCCGAAGATCGCGCCGACCTCGCGCTCGTCATGCATGGCGACGGCCGACGTGCATTCGCGCAGGCGCGGTCCCAGCACCGGGTGGGCCAGGTAGGCGGCGGCCTCGTCGCCGTCGCGGATCGCATAGCGGCGCGCCATCTCGCTATGTCCCAGGCCCGCGATCTGCGGAAAGATGAACCACATCCAGTGGGTGCGCTTGCGGCCGGCGCGCAGTTCGGCGAGCGCGGTGGCGTAGACGTCGCGCTGGGCGTCCACGAAGCGTTGCAGGTCGTCGTCGGTATCCATGATGCTTCCCTCCTCGCGGCCATGCTACTACACTGCCCTCCATGAAACCCGAACACCTGCAACTCCTCCTCGTCCGCGAAATGCCCTTCGGTAAATACCAGGGCAAGAAGATCGCCGAACTGCCCGGCCACTACCTCGCCTGGTTTGCCCGTGAAGGATTTCCGCGCGGCGAGCTGGGCGAACTGCTGGAACTGATGTACGAACTCGATCATAACGCCCTGCGCGGCCTGCTGGATCCGCTGCGGCGCTAAGGGTCGAAGACGGCGATCGATTTTTTCGATCATAGCCCGCAAAACTACTCGTTTTTCATTCCGCACGCGGCTCGCTATACTGGTTTCCATCGAGAACACACCAGAGGGAGCGCATCATGCTGGAAGTACGTAAAAGTGAAGAACGGGGCCGCGCACACCACGGCTGGCTGCAGTCGCAGCACAGCTTTTCGTTTGCCGACTATTACGATCCGCGCCACACCGGCTTCGGTCCGCTGCTGGTGATTAACGAAGACCGCGTAGCGCCCGGGGCCGGCTTCGGCACCCACGGCCACCGCGACATGGAGATCATCTCCTATGTGCTGGACGGCGCGCTGGAGCACAAGGACAGCATGGGCACCGGCTCGGTCCTGCACTACGGCGACGTGCAGCGCATGAGCGCCGGCAGCGGCGTGCGGCACAGCGAGTTCAACGGATCGCAGACGGAACCGGTGCACTTCCTGCAGATCTGGATCCAGCCGAACGCGAAGGGCATTCCTCCGAGCTACGAGGAGAAGCACTTCGGGGTCGAGGAAAAGCAGGGCCGGCTGCGCCTGATCGCCTCCGGCGACGGCCGTGAAGGCTCGGTGCTGATCCACCAGGACGCTTCGCTGTACGCCGCCATCCTGAACGGCGCCGACCAGGTCGAGCACAGCCTGGCGGCCGGACGGCTCGGCTACGTGCACGTGATCCGCGGCCGGGTCGAGGTCAACGGCGTGGCCTTGAAGGGCGGCGACGCGCTGAAGATCGGCGCCGAGGACAAGGTCCGCTTTACCGACGCCGAAGCGGCCGAGCTGCTGCTGTTCGACCTGCCGGCCTGACCCGGTAGGGCTGGCAAGCCTACCAAAAGTGTGGGCCGGCAGTCACAGCCGGCCCACAAAGCGGCCTCCACATGGACCGCAAGGCCGCCGCCCCGGTTAGAATGGAGCCTCAAAGCAACTTTTTGCGGCCCCCCATGAGCGTACAACTGTCCGTCCTCGTCGTCGAGGACGATGTCCACATCGCCCACGTTCTGACCTTCATGCTCGAACGCCAAGGCTACCGGGTCACCCACGTCGCCGACGGCCGTGCCGCCATCGAGCACGTCGCCGCCAGCCCGGCGCCGGACCTGGTGCTGCTCGACGTGATGCTGCCTTACGTGGACGGGTTCGAGATCGTCGCCCGGATCCGCGCCCAGGCCGGCTGGCAGGACACCCCGGTCATCATGCTGACCGCCAAGAACACCGAACGCGACACCGTGCGCGCGCTCGACGCCGGCGCCGACGACTTCATCATCAAACCCTTCCAGCCCCAGGAACTGCTGGCGCGCCTGCGCCGCTTCATCAAGACCGCCGCATGAGCTTCGGGGCAGACCCGATCCTGGCGGCGGCCTTCTGGACCGGCACCGGCGCCCTGCTGCTGACCCTCCTGCTCGGCCTGCAGATCGTCCGTCTGCGGATCTCCCTGCGTGCCCGCGAGCGGCGCCAGGCTCGCACCCTCGCGCGCTGGCGCCCGCTGCTGAACGCCGCCATCGTCGGCGACAGCCCGGCGCAGCTGCCCAAGCTGCTCGCGTCCGAACGCCTGCACTTCATCAAGCTGTGGGTGCATCTGCAATCCTCGCTGCGCGGCGAAGCCGGCGCCGCCCTGAACACGATCGCCTGCCGTCTCGGCCTCGATAACGAGGCGCGCGCCATGCTGGGCCGGCGCGCGCGCACCGAGCGCCTGCTGGCCGCGCTGATGCTGGGCCACCTCGGCGACCGCCAGGCCTGGCCCGCGCTGCTGCGCCTGGCCGGCCTGGACGACCCGACCCTGTCGCTGACGGCGCTGTGGGCGCTGGTGCGGATCGATCCGCAGGCCGCCGCCGAATACCTGACCCCGCTCTTCATCGAACGCGATGACTGGGCGATGTCGCACGTGGCCGGCATCCTGCAGCAGGCCGGCACGCCGGTGGCGGCGGTGCTGGCCGGGATGCTGCCGCGCCTGGACGCCCGGCGCCTGCCGCGCGCCCTGCGCATCGCCGAAGCCCTGCGCGTCGAACTGCCGGCCGCGGCCCTGGCGGCGGCGCTGGCCAGCGATGCGGTGCCGGTCACGCTTGCCGCGCTGCGCATCGTGAATACGCCGCTGCTGCAGCAAGCGGTGCGCGGCCTGCTGGCGCATGAAGACTGGCAGGTGCGCGTGCAGGCCGCCAAGGCGCTGGGCCGCATCGGCGAGCGTGCCGACACCGCGCGCCTCGTCGCCCTGCTGGCCGACCGCGAATGGTGGGTGCGCTACCGCGCGGCGCAGGCCCTGGCCGAGCTGCCGTGGCTGCGGCGCGCCGAGCTCGACGACCTGCGCGCCTCGCTGGACGACCGCTTCGCGGCCGACATGCTGGCCCAGGTGATGGCCGAGCAGGACGCCGCCGCCGCACAGCGCAACGCGGATGCGCAGGCGGAGGCCGCATGAACGCGCATCTGCTGGTCCAGTTCGTCACCTGGTTCGTGCTGTGCTACTTCGTGCTGCTGAACGGCGGCTACCTGGTCCTGAACCTGCTGTCGCTGCGCACCCTGCACCGCAAGGGCCAGGAGGAGATGCTGGACGACCTGCCGCGCGCCTGGTCGGGCCTGGAGCCGCCGGTCAGCATCCTGGTGCCGGCGTATAACGAGGAAGCGACCATCGCCGCCTCGGTGCGCTCGATGCTGCAGCTGACCTATCCGGAATACGAAGTCGTGGTGGTCAACGACGGCTCGAAAGATGCCACGCTGGAGGTGCTGAAGCGCGAGTTCGGCCTGCTGCCCTTCCCGGAAGCCTACCGGCGCCTGATCCCGGCCAAGGAGATCCGCGCCATCTACCGCTCGACCCGCTTCCCGAACCTGCGGGTGATCGACAAGTTCAACGGCGGCAAGGCCGACTCGCTCAACGCCGGCATCAACGCCGCGCGCTATCCGCTGTTCTGCGGCGTGGACGCCGACTCGATCCTGCAGCGCGACAGCCTGGAGCGCGTGACCCAGCCCTTCCTGCGCGACCCGACCATGGTCGCCACCGGCGGCACCATCCGCGTGGCCAACGGCTGCGAGGTCAGCGGCGGTTTCCTGACGAAGGTCGGCCTGCCGCGCAATCCCTGGGCCCTGTTCCAGGTAGTCGAATACCTGCGCGCCTTCCTGTTCGGGCGCCTCGGCTGGTCGGCCGTGAACGGCATGCTGATCATTTCCGGCGCCTTCGGCGTGTTCCGCAAGGATGCCGTGGTCAGCGTCGGCGGCTACCGCGCGGACACCATCGGCGAGGACATGGAGCTGATCGTGCGCCTGCACCGCCTGCTGCGCGCGCGGCGCCAGCCCTACCGCATCGAATTCGTGCCCGATCCGGTGTGCTGGACCGAGGCGCCGGAAGATTTCAAGACCCTCAAGAACCAGCGCATCCGCTGGCAGCGCGGCCTGGCCGAGAGCCTGACCGCCAACTGGGGCCTGATGTTTTCCCGGAACGGCGGCGTGCCGGGCTGGCTGGCCTTCCCGTTCATGTTGTTGTTTGAATGGCTGGGGCCGGTGGTCGAGATGGGTGGCTACCTGTTCATGTTCGTGGCCTTCCTCACCGGCGGCATCTCCTGGCAGGCCTTCTCGACCTTCATGTTCGTGGCGATCGGGCTGGGCATCCTGCTGTCCGCTTCCGGCCTGCTGCTGGAAGAGATGTCCTTCCACATCTACCCGCGCGGCAAGCAGCTGCTGGCGCTGGCGCTGGTGGTGGTGATCGAAAACCTCGGCTACCGCCAGCTGAACACCTGGTGGCGCCTGACCGGCCTGTTCCGCTGGGCGATGCAGAAGGAAGCCAGCTGGGGCATCATGACGCGCAAGGGCAGCTTCTCGGACCAGCCCTGAGCATGCGCGCGCTGCTGTTTTCTTTGTTCGTGATGAGCGCTCCCGCCCACGCCGCCTCGCTGCACCTGTGCCCGCAGTCCGGGGCGCCGGCCCGGCCGCCGTTTGCCGATACCGTCGCTGAAGACGGCACCCGCCTGCGCTGGCTGATCGACGAGCACAAGGAAGGTCCGGGCTGCGCCGGCATCGCCCTGCCGCCCGGCGCGCGGGTCGAGACCCTGTTCCCGCTGGCCCCGCACGAAGACGTCGACAACACCATCCTGCTGCACGGCCGCGTGCGCGACGGCCGCTTCGCCGTCAGCGAACACCTGCTGCCATCGGAGCGCCCCGACACGCCGCAGTCCGGCCGCATGCCGCTGGGTGTCAACCTGCTGGGGCGCATGCAGGCGCGCGCCTTCGGCGTCGAGGAACGGGTCCGGGTCAGGCTGGAGGACGGCCGGCTGGCGGTGGACTGCGGCGCCGGCGCGCGCCCGGCCGGCGCCCTGCTGAGCGGCCCGTGGTTCCTGCCGCGCGCACGCCTGCGCCTGGCGGCATCGTATGCGGGCGGCGCCGGCTTCGCGCTGCAGGCGGCCGACGGCGCGCATGCCGCGCGCGAAACCGCACTCGCGCTCGGCGCCCTGCCGGCCCGCACCTCGGCCGATGCCGCTCCGCTGCGCCTGGCGCTGCCGGCTGCCCTCGACCGCGCCGGCTGGCGCCACTTCGTCCTGCAATGCCCGGCGCAGGCGGCGAGCCTGACGCTCCACCAACTGTCCCTCGAACCCGATCCGTCTGCGGCGGCGCGTGCGCCCGCGCGCGCGACCTGGGTGTGGCAGGCGGCCGACTGGCGCGAGCGCGGCGCCGCCCTGCTCGACTGGGCCGAAGCGCACCGGGTGCGCGAACTGTTCATCACGGTCCCATTCAGAGATGACGCGGTGCGGGAACCGGCGCGCCTGGCCGCCTTCGTGCGGGCGGCGGGCACGCGCGGCATCCGCGTGCTGAGCGTGGACGGCGACCCGCACATGGTGCTGCCCGAGCGCCAGCCGGCGCTGGCCAGGCTGGTGCGGGCCTACGCCGCCTACAACGCCGCGGCCGAACCGGCGGCGCGCCTGGCGGGCCTGCAGTTCGACGTCGAGCCCTACCTGCTGCAGGAGTACGGTGCCGGCAAGGCCGACTGGGATGCGCGCTACCTGGCGATGGCGCGCACCCTGCGCGGCGCGGCCGGCAGCCTGCGCCTGGAACTCGTGGTGCCGTTCTGGTGGGACCGCAAGACCGCCCTGCTCGACGCACTGGCGCCGCTGGTCGACGCGCTGGCGGTGATGGACTACCGCACCGATCCGACGCAGCTGACCGGCTTCGCCGTCCCTTTCCTGGACTGGGGCGCGCGCCACGGCAGGCAGGTGCGGATCGCGCTGGAAGCCGGCGAGATCGCGCCCGAGACCCAGCGCCGCTACGTGCGCGCCGAAGCGGGCCAAGCGGGCGAGCTGCTGCGCCTGCGCGTGCACGGCCAGCAGGTGCTGGCCCTGCTGCGCGAACCCGTCGCCGGCGCGCCGCAGGCCGACCTGTTCCGCCTGCAATCGACCCGCGAGATCGACGCCGGCGCCACCACCTTCCATCGCGACAAACAGGCCCTGCTGCGCCTGCTGCCGGCGCTCGAAGCCGACTTCGGCGCCTGGGACGATGCCTTCGGCGGCATCGCCCTGCACGAACTGCGCTGAGCCGCCCCCGGGGCCGGCATCCGCTGTATGTACGGCCTGAAAACAACGCTTCCCGCTGTTTCTAGATTGCCATCTTCTTTCCGTGTATTATTAATTTCCAGTCATAAATAAAAGCAGCACCACGCGAAGGAGACGCTCATGAAAGTCTGGAAAGCCAAGCAGCATTGCGCGGCGCTGGCCCTGGCGGGCCTCGCCTGCCTGCCGGGCGCGAACGCGGTCGCCGGACCGCTCGACGACGCCAAGGCGCGCGCCCACCTGGACGCGGTCGCCGCCGGCGACCTCGACGCGCTGATGAAAGACTACGCCGAGGATGCCTACCTGGAGTGGGTCGGCGGGCCGCTGGACGGCCGCTACCGCGGCAAGGCCGAGATCCGCGCCGTCTGGCAGAAATTCATCGCCGCGAACGCCGGCAAGCCGCGCCCCGCCAACTTCGGCAAGCTGGTGTCCTTCGCCAATCCGAAGGGCGCCTCGGTGCAGCAGCGCGCCGACTACGGCGGCCAGGTGCCGGTCAAGGTCTGGCATGCGCTGACCTACCGCGACGGCGACCTCAGCACCGAAGTCTGGCAGATCGCACCGAGCCTGCAGCTCGACCAGTAAGGCTCCCGATGCCGATGCGCGCACCCCTTCTGGCACTGCTGGCACTGCTGGCGCTGCCGGTGCTGGCCGGCGCGGCCACCCTGGACGCGCTGGTGCGGACTCCCGCCGGGCGGCCGCTGGCCGATGCCGCCGTGGTGCTCGAACCGCTCGCGCCGGCACCGGCGGCGAAGAACCGTCCGCACGCCCTCATCGAGCAGCGCGGCGCCGAATTCTCGCCCTACGTGACGGTGGTGCAGACCGGTACCGCGGTCGACTTCCCGAACAACGACACGGTGCGCCACCACGTGTACTCGTTTTCCCAGCCGAAGCGCTTCGAGATCAAGCTGTACGCCGGCAAGCCCGGCCAGCCGATCGCCTTCGACAAGCCGGGCGAAGTCGTCATCGGCTGCAATATCCACGACTGGATGGAAGCCTATGTGCTGGTCGTGGAATCGCCGTATTTCGGCAAGACCGGGCCGGATGGCCAGGTCCGCATCGCCAATGTCCCCGCTGGCCGCTACCGCCTGCAGTTGTGGCATCCGCTGCAGAAGGCGCGCGTGCCCGCCGGCGAGATCGAGGTCGGCGCCGCCGCCCCGGCACTGAACCTGGTGCTGGATGCGAGAAACCGCGAGCCCAGGCCGCATACCGAGGTCGACCAGGACCGTTACTGAGTTACCGAGATAAAGGAAGCCTCACCATGGCCCTGCCCTCGCTCCAGCGCCGCATCGTCCTCGTGTTCGTGGGCCTGCTGCTACTGGTCATGGGCCTGGTGCTGGCCCTGGTGCACGACAGCAGCGCGCGCATCGTCGGCAGCGAAGGCCGCAACGAGCTGGAGGTCGGCGCCAAGGTGTTCCAGCGCCTGCTCGAACAGAACCAGCGCCAGCTCGAGACCGCGGCCGGCGTGCTGTCCGCCGACTTCGCCTTCCGCGAGGCGATCGCGACCCAGGACCAGCCCACCGTGCGCTCGGTGATCCGCAACCACGGCCAGCGCATCCACGCCCAGGTCATGATGGTGGCCGGCACCGACGGCGCGCTGATCGCCAGCAGCCAGCGCGAGACCGCGCCCGGCGACGCCTTCCCCTTCCCCGACCTGCTGCTCGACGCCGAGGCGAACGGACGCAGCGCGGGCTTCCGCCAGATGCGCAACGGCCAGCTGTACCAGGTGGTGCTGGTGCCGATCATGGCGCCGCGCCGCATCGCCTGGGTGGCGATGGCGTTCCGGGTCGACCACGGCTGGGCGCGCGACATGGCCGGGATCACCGGCCTGGCCGTGCACGTGGTGCGCTTCGGCGCGCGCGGCCCGGTGCTGCTGGCCTCCTCGTTCGAGGCGCCGCAGCGCGCCGCCCTGTCGCTGGCCAGCCTGCCGGCGGCGGGAGCGCAGCAGGTGCAGGAGCTGCAGGGCGAGCCATGGCGCACCATGCGCCTGCCGCTGGACGGCGCCATGCAGGCCGTGCTGCAGCTGCAGGTGGCGATGGTCGAAGCGCCGTTCAAGCAGTTGCAGGGACGCCTGCTGGGCGTGGTCGGCGTGGCCATCCTGGTGTTCGCGCTCGGCAGCATCACGCTGGCGCGGCGCATCGTCAAGCCGCTGGACGAGCTGTCGAAGGCGGCGCAGCGCATCGCCCAGGGCGACTACGGCCAGGCCTTGCCGGCCCTGCCCCAGGACGAGATCGGCCGGCTCGCCACCAGCTTCGCGCACATGCGCGACGGCATCGCCAGCCGCGAGGAACGGATCGTGCGCCTGGCCTACGTGGACGGCCTGACCGACCTGCCCAACCGCACCCGCTTCCTGGAGAGCTTCGCGCGCCTGCCGGCCGGCAGCCCGCGCGCGGTGGCGGTGCTGAACATCGACCGCTTCGCCCTGATCAACAACGCGCTCGGCTACCAGGTCGGCGACCGCCTGCTGCGCGAGGTCGGCGCGCGCCTGTCGAAGCTGGAGCGCCCGCCGCTCATGGTGGCGCGCCTGTGGGGCGCCCGCTTCGCCTTCCTGCTCGAGATCGCCGGCGAGGAGTGCGCGCGCGCCTTCGCCGATGCGGTGCTGGCCCAGCTGCGCGATCCGATCACGCTGGACGGCCAGCGCCTCGACATCGGCGGCAGCATCGGCATCGCCCTATATCCGCACGACGGGCTGGACGCCGGCACCCTGCTGCGGCGCGCCGAGCTGGCGCTGGCGGCGGCCAGGCGGCGCCGCTCCGGCCTGGCCTTCGCCCATGAAGCGGGCGCCGAACCGGCGCCGGAACAGCTGTCCCTGATCGGCGACATGCGCGCCGCCATGGCGAAAGGTGCGCATGGAGGAGAATTCTTGCTGGCCTACCAGCCCAAGATGGACCTGAAAACCGGGCGCATCACCGCCGCCGAAGCCCTGCTGCGCTGGCGCCACCCGCAGCGCGGCATGGTCCCGCCGGGCAGCTTCGTCCCCTTCGCCGAGCAGACCGGCTTCATCCGCGAAATCACGCCCTGGGTGCTGGACGCCGCGATCCGCCAGCTGGCGCAGTGGCGCGCGGAAGGACTCGACATCGCCGTGTCGGCCAACCTGTCGACCCTCGACCTGCTGGATCCGGAACTGCCCGGGCACATCGAAGGCCTGCTGGCGCGCCACGGCGTGCCGCCCGCGTGCCTGTGCCTCGAGATCACCGAGAGCGCCCTGATGGACGAGCCGGCGCTGGCGCTGGCCCACCTCGATGCTCTTGCGGCACTCGGGGTGAAACTCTCCATCGACGACTACGGGGTCGGCCAGGCTTCGCTGGCGTACCTGAAAAGCCTGCCGGTGAACGAACTGAAGCTGGACCGCAGCTTCGTCACCGCGATCGCCGACTCGCCGCGCAACGCCGCGATCGTCCAGTCGACCATCATGCTCAGCCACGCGCTGGGGCTGTCGGTGGTGGCCGAGGGCGTCGAGACGGCCGAGGAACTGGACTGGCTGCGCGCCCACGGCTGCGACGTGGCGCAAGGCTACCGCATCTCGAAGCCGGTGATGGCCGACGAGATTTACGCGAAGGTCGACCTCCACCTTGCCGGCCTGGCGACGCAGTCCTGACCGAAGCGGCCGGCCCACAGGCGGCTGCAGGTCGCGCGGCAATCGTCGAGCAGGCCCTGCGCGGCCGCATACTGGGCCATGCCGTGCGGCGTAGCGACGTTCAGCTTGTCCATCACGCTGCGCCGGAAGGCGCCGATGGTTTCCGTGCTCATCTGGAGGAGGTGGGCGCTTTCGATCGGCGTCATCCCGCATACCGCCATCGAGAAGACCTGGAATTCGCGCTTGCTGAAGGTCTGGTGCGGCTTGTTGCGGGTGTCGTACCTGCGCACGCCGGTCGCGAACTCCGCCGCCAGCGCCGTGCTGAGGTACACCTGTCCGCCGGCGACCCGCTTCACCGCCTTCCCGAACTGCTCGCCGGTGCAGGTCTTCATCAGGTAGCCCTTCGCGCCATTGCGGATCGCGTCCACGCCGAAGCTCAACTCGTCCAGTGCGGTGAACACTAGCAGGTCCGACCAGGGGGAATTTTCGCGCAGCTGCCTGACGAGGCTGAGGCCGGTGCCGCCGGCCATGTCCGGCTCGACGATGATGAGCTCGTAGTAGCGCTCGCACAGTTTCGTGATCACTTCCACGCGGCTGGAGGCTTCGTCGATCTCCAGGGAATGCGCATGCCGGTCGAGCAGCGAGCGGATGCCGAGCCTGGCGACACCGCTTTCTTCGACTACCAGGGTCCGAATCATCGTTCCTCCAGGCCCGCTCGCCCGCGCAAGCTCAGCGCGCCGCCACGGTCGACCTGATCACGATCATCGCGGCCACGCGCGAGCTCGGCACGTAGCTCATCGTCATCTCGTCGCCGAAGCCGCCCTGGTTGAATTCCATCGTCACGTTGCCGTCCGCGGTGACGAATTTGTCGGCGGACAGGGCGATCAGCTGCATCGGGCCTTGGTTGTCGATCCTGGCGATGATGCTCCTCGAAGCGGGCCGCACATCCAGCTGCCAGCCGTTCGACATGGCGTAGCGGCCTTTGATCTCGTCGGCCTCGCCGGGGGTGACGAAGTAGCCCCGCACGGGAGCCGTCACGCGCACGGTCGATACCTGGGCGGGCTCGGTGAGCGGGTAATCCCGCGACTGGGCGGCGGCTTGGGACGCCAGCAGCAACAGCAGCAGGGACACGGGAATTGCCATGGACAAGGGACGCATGATCGTTCTCCTTCAGGAAGTAGGACTACGCATGTCAGTCTAGGGCTGCGTCCGGCTGTTACAAGGGAATTGGCGCGGGCATCACCAAACGGTCTCGATCCGGCAAAAGGCAGATCGATCCGAAATGACTCATTCCTGGTTTGCGCGCACCGCTTTTCGTATCGGATCTAGGCGAAGGCGAGTGCCGGCAATTCGACGAAGAAGGTGGTCCCCTTGCCCTCCGCGGTCTCGAACCGGATCCGCCCGCCATGCTCCTCGACGATGGTCTTGCAGATGCTCAGGCCCAGGCCGGTGCCGCCGTTCCTGCGCGAGTCGGCCGCGTCGGCCTGGGCGAAGCGCTGGAAGATGCGTCCGCGGAAGGCTTGCGGAATGCCGGCGCCGTGGTCGCTCACGGCGATCCGCACTGCCTGATCGCAGGCTTCCAGGCGGGTCAGCACCTCGCCGCCCGCTGCGGAAAACTTGACCGCGTTCGACAGCAGGTTGGTCAGCACCTGGGTCAGGCGGTCGCGGTCGACCTCGGCGCGCAGGCCGCCGGCTCCCGGCTCCGCCTCGAAGCGCAGCGTCACCCCGGCCCGGGCCGCGAAGCTGTCCATCGCGACCACCGCGGCCTCGGCGATCGGCGCCACCTCCTGCGGCACGCGGTGATAGTCCATCTGCCCCGCTTCCATCTTCTGGATGTCGAGCACGTCGCCGATCAGGCGCACCAGGCGCTCCGAGCTGGCGTTGGCGATGCCGACCAGGCCCTGGGCATCGGCCGGCAGCTCGCCGGCCATGCCGTCCGCCAGCAGCGACAGCGAGGCGCTGATCGCGGTCAGCGGGGTGCGCAGTTCGTGCGAGACGGTGGAGACGAATTCGTTCTTCAGGCGTTCGATTTCCTTGCGCTCCGAAACGTCGTGCAGGAACACGCTGAAGAACACGCCCTCGCCGGTGCCGACCAGGCCGACCGTCATCTCGGCGGTCAACTCCGCGCCGTCGCGCCGCACCAGGGTGCGCTCGACGCGGCGCCCCAGCAGGTCGAGCCGGCCGGTCTCGCGGAAGTGCCGCAGCGCCTGCCTTGCGCTGTCGCGGTGGCGTTCCGGAATCGTCACCTCGACCAGCAGCCGTCCCAGCACTTCCTGGCGGCTCCAGCCGAACATGGCCCGGGCCGCCGAATTCCAGTCGGTGATGCGGCCGTCCAGGTCGACGCTGATGAAGGCGTCCTGGGCGGTCTCGATGATGTTGACGATGCGCTGCTGGCTGGCGCGCACCGTGTTCAGGGCGCGCTCCAGTTCGAGCGTGCGCTGCTCGACCCGCAGTTCGAGCGTGGCGTTCAGGTGTTCCAGTTCGCGCCGTCGCCGGACCAGGTCGCTCACCAGCACGTCCAGCGTGCCGGACAGGGCCTCGACCTCCTCGTAGCCGCCGCGGCCCGGCGCGATCGCCACGGTCTGGCCGGCGCGGATGTGGCGCGCCGCATCCGCCAGCTCGTCCAGCGGGCGGGTGATGCGGCGCGCCACCAGGATGCCGGCCAGCGAGCACAGCGCCGCCAGCAGCACGCCGGCGGCCAGGCCGTAGTCGCGCAGGCGGCGCACCGGCGCGTAGGCATCGTCGACGTTCTGGCGCACCAGCACGGTCCAGCCCAGGCCGGGATAGTCGGCGTAACCGTGGCCGCGCGCGTAACCGACCAGCCAGGATCCGCCGTCCGGCCAGTCCTCGACCAGGTAGCCGCCCTCCTTCCGCGCCTGCGCCGCCTTCAGGCTGGCCAGCGGGAGCCGGCTGCCCTGCCAGCCGGGCGGGCCGAGCAGGACGGTGCCCTTGGCGTCGACGATCAGGGCCTCGACCCGGCGCCGTGCCTCGATCGGCGCGATCACGGAACGCTCGACGTCGCGCGCCCACTGCCAGGACAGGTGCACGCCCAGCACGCCCTGCGCGCGGCCGGCGTCGTCCGGGATCGGAAAGGCGACGTCGACGAAGCGCCACGGCTCCGCCTGCTGCGGCAGCAGCCTGGCCAGCAGCACGGCCTCGTGCACGTCGCCGGCGTGGACGCCCTTCAGCGCCTTGCTGAACCAGGGGCGCTTCGACACGTCGGCGCCCTCCAGCAGGCCATCGGCCGCGACCTGCACCTTGCCGTCCAGGCCGGCGATCCCGATCCAGCTGTAGTAGCCGTAGCTGTCCTGCAGCTCGTCGAGTGCCTGGCGGCGGCGTTCCGGCGGGGTTTCCGGGCGCAGGCCGCGGCGCTGCGCGATCAGGCGCACTTCGCGGTAGCGTTCGTACATGCCGCGCTCGAGCTTGTCGGAGGTCTGCATGGCCAGTTCGGCCAGGCCGTAGCCGATGCTGGACCTGACCTGCTCGTTGTTGCGGTGCTCGATCACGCTCACAAGCAGCACCGACAGGACGATCGACAGCAGGGTGAAGGCGAGCGCCAGCCAGGCGCCCAGGCGGCGCGGCAGCAGCGCGCGGGGAAAGGATAGGGAGGACGGCATGGAAGATCGGGAAGGAAAAGGCCGCCGCCAGCGTAGCACACCATGATGCCCTACGGACACAAATCAGTGGCCGGATCGGCCGTTGCCGCACGGCCCTGTCGGATTTCCGGTAAACTTGGGATTTACAGCTGTAGAAATCACCGCTTTCGTCCAGGAACCCGTCATGCAAGACAACGCCGCAGTTTCGCCCAGTAGCGCGTCCAACCTCGTCGACTACGTCACGTCGTGCACCCTGCCGACGCCGTGGGCGCAGTTCACGCTGCACGCCTTCGTCGAGCACACGACCGGGAAGGAGCACCTTGCGATGACGCTGGGCGATCTTTCCACCGCCGAGCCGCCGCTGATGCGCATCCACTCGGAATGCCTGACCGGCGACGTGATGTTCTCGCAGCGCTGCGACTGCGGCGCCCAGCTCGAGGGCGCGCTGAAGAAGATCGCCGCCGAGGGCCGCGGCATCCTGCTCTACCTGCGCCAGGAAGGCCGCGGGATCGGCCTGGTGAACAAGATCCGCGCCTACCGCCTGCAGGAAGCCGGCGCCGACACGGTCGAGGCCAACCTGCAGCTGGGCTTCCACGCCGACGCCCGCAACTACGAGCTGGTGCAGCCGATGCTGCGCCATTTCGGCATCGAAGCCGTGCGCCTGATGACCAACAATCCGCGCAAGATCGACGCCCTGACCAAGCTGGGCTTCGAGGTCGCCGAACGGGTGCCGCTGCTGGTCAACCGCAATGCCTTCAACAACGGCTACCTGAACACCAAGCAGGCCAAGCTGGGCCACATGATGACGCCGGTGGCCGAAGCGGTGCTGGACGGCGAGTTGTAAGACACCACCGCCGCGATCGGGCGCAGCCTTCGTGATTTCTCTGGCAAGATGGCTGGATGCGACTGCCTCCGCTCGCCATCCCGTTATGCATCGCCTGCGCCCTGGTCGCCATGAGCGGCGCCGCCGCCCCCGTCGCGCAAAAGAGCGTTGCAACAGTGCAAGGTACTGGTAGCAAGACGGCACCCCAGCCGCCGCTGGTCATTCCTCCCGCCACTCCGCCGGCCACCACGCCGCCCGCGCCCGGCCCCGGCGAAACCGACGAAACCACGGCCCTGCCGCCCCCCTCGACCGCCGCCCAGCAGCTGTACTCGGCGGCCAAGGCCGACCTGCTGCAGATCCGCATGCTGCTGAAGAACGGCCGCAGCCAGTCCACCGTCGGCTCGGGCTTCCTGGTCGGGACCAGCAAGCTGGTGCTGACCAATTATCACGTGGTATCGCAGATGGCGCTCGACCCGGACGTCTTCAGCGGCGAATACGTCGACACCGACGGCAAGACCGGCCCGGTGGAACTGCTGGCGGTCGACGTCCTGCACGACCTGGCCGTGGTGCGCGTGAACCGCTCGGGCGCCGGCTTCTTCCAGGTGCCCGACCACCCGGTCAAGCTCACCCAGGGCCAGTCCCTGTATTCGCTCGGCAATCCGCTCGATCTCGGCTTCGCGATCTCGGAAGGCGCGTACAACGGCGTGGTGACGCGCAGCTTCTACGACCAGCTGATCTTTACCGGCCCGATCAACTCCGGCATGAGTGGCGGGCCGAGCGTGACGGCGTCGGGCACGGTGGCCGGCGTGAACGTCTCGAAGCGCCTCGACGGCGAGTCGGTCAGCTTCCTGGTGCCGGTGCGCTACGCCCAGGAACTGCTGCGCAAGGTCAGTGCTCAGCCGCATCCGCCGAAGAACTTCAACCCGCTGATCGCCCAGCAGCTGCTGGCCCACCAGCGCGAGATGATCGACCGCCTGCTGGCCGAGCCGCTGTCGATCAAGACCATGGGGCCCTACCACGTGCCGGTGCGCGAATCGCAGCAGTTGCGCTGCTGGGGGCGCTCGAATTTCCGCCTCGAAGCCGAATACACGGGCGATTCGGTCAGCTGCGCGATGGAAGTCGCGGTCTACGTCTCCGACACCCAGCAGACCGGGCACGTGTCGATGTCGCACACCTACCTGCGCTCGTCCAGCATGCATCCGCTGCAGTTTGCGGTGCTGGCCAGCGACCGCTTCCGGGTCGACCGCATGGGCCCCTCGCGCGACACCCGCCTGACCCGCCCGTCCTGCACCGAGCAGTTCGTGCACACGGCCATCCTGCCGCTGCGCGCCGTCACCTGCGTGCGCGCCTACCGCAAGTTCGCCGGCCTGTACAACTTCACCCTGCTCAGCGCCAGCACCGACGACGGCCGGGCCAGCCTGCAGAGCCGCCTCGACCTGGCCGGGGTCTCCTTCGAGAACGGCATGCGCGCCACGCGCGCCTTCCTGTCGGCGCTGGGACGCAGCCGGCCGCAGGGAGCGGCCCAGGGGCCGGCTCGGGGAGCGCGGCAATGAGCGGCCCCTGGTACGTCGAGACGCTGGCGCGCAACGGCGACGTGCTGCAGCGCAGCCGCATCGGGTCGCTGCCGATCCGGATCGGACGCGGCTACGATAATGACTTGATCCTCGACGACGACTACGTCGCCGCCAGCCATGCCCTGATCGAGCTGGACGCCGCCGGGCGCCTGCTGCTGCGCGACCTCGGCAGCAGGAACGGGATCGTCCACCGGGGCCGGCGCCGGCCCGAGGTCGTGTTGTCCGGCGACACGGTGGTGCGCATCGGCCATACCTCGCTGCGGGTGCGCGCCGCCAGCTTTCCGGTCGCTGCCGAGCTCGAAGACCGCACCTTTCACCGCTGGGAAGGCGCGCTGCCGGGCGCCGCCGGGATCGTGCTGGCCTGCGGCGTCGCCCTGTTCGCGCGCTGGATCAGCGACACCCAGTACTTCGAATTCGTGCGCTATTTCGAGGCGCTGGCCTGGAGCGTCGGCGCGGCCCTGCTGTGGGGCGGCGTGTGGGCCTTCGCCAACCGCCTGTTCGGACGCCACGCCCGCCTGGGCCGGCACCTGTTCGTGTTCGGCTGCGGCCTGCTCGCGCTGACCCTCACCGTCCTGCTGGCCGCCACCCTCGCGTATGCGTTTTCGGCGGAATTCTTCACCCGTTACGCCTCGCACGCGGTGACGCTGCTGGTGGCCGGGATGGTCTATTTCCACCTCTGCACCGTGATGCCGCAGAACCGGCGCCGCTACCGCTGGATCGCCGCCGGCCTGGCGGTGCTGGGTTCGGGCCTGATCCTGACGATCAACGTGCAACGCACCGGCCGCCTGGCGGACGAGCTGTACATGGCGGTGCTGCTGCCGCCCGAGGTCCGGGTCAGCCGCGACCATGGCATCGACGAATTCATGCGCGAGGTGGAGAGCATGAAGGAGCCGCTCGACCGCGGCCGCGGCCGCAAGCCCGGCGAGGACGAGCTGGAAGACTAGTGTGCCTTCACGCAGAATCTCAGCCACAGGAAGCCGACGGCACCCGCCGTCAGCGATGCGAGAAGAATGGCGATCTTGGACGCCGTGATCGCATCGGCCAACCCGGGAAACGCCAGGTTGGTGATAAAAATCGACATGGTGAAACCGATGCCGCCCAACATACCGGCGCCCAATACATGGCGCCATGACAGATCGGGCGGCAACCTGCACATCCCGAGCGCTACCGCTGCGAAGCTGAACAGGACGATGCCGATCGGCTTGCCCAGCACCAGCCCGCCAAAGATGCCCAGGCTGTTCGATGATGCCAGCTCCGTGGCCCAGTTGGCGCCGATGACGATCCCTGTATTTGCCAGGGCGAACAGCGGGAGGATGAGGAAGGAGGTCGGCGCATGCAGCAAATGCTCGAGCCGATGGGAAGGCGATTCCTCGTCGTCCTGCCGCGCCGAATAGGGAATCGCAAACGCCAGCAATACCCCGGCGATGCTTGCATGTATCCCCGACTTCAGCATCAGGAACCACATGAGCGCACCGCCGGCCAGATAGGGAAGCAGCGCCATGACGCGCGCAAAGCGGTTCAGGCATACGAGCGCGGCGAACACCGCCAGGGCGCCGATGAGGTAGCCGGTCTGGAGGCCGGTCGTGTAGAAAATGGCGATCACCAGGATGGCGCCCAGGTCATCGATCACGGCCAGGGCGGTCAGGAAAATCTTGAGCGAAGCGGGCACACGGCTTCCGAGCAGGGCCAGCACGCCCAGCGCAAACGCGATGTCGGTCGCCATCGGAATCCCGATGCCGCGCTGGGTCGAGGTACCGGCATTCAAGGCAAAGTGCAGCAGGGCCGGAACGCAGATCCCACCGACGGCTGCAACGATAGGCAGCAGTGCGTTGCGGAAGTCGGAAAGCTCGCCGTTGTACAGTTCACGTTCGAGCTCCAGGCCCACCATCAGGAAGAACACTGCCATCAAGCCATCGTTGATCCAGTGCTCGACGCTCATTCCGGCAAGGTCCCGATGCCAGAACGCGAGATAGCTTTCGCCTGCGGGAGAGTTTGCGAGAAGCAGCGACAGCAGCATGCAGGCGATGAGGACGATGCCGCCCGCTTTTTTGGACGCAAAAAAACGCTGGAAGGTATGGGATAAGGCGCGGGACGATGCGGACGATTGGGTATTCATTCAGGCAGCCGGTCAACGCGTGGCGGCCCGACCGACGCAAACCCTGCACCACACCGATGTGTGCGCACCCAAGGCAAGTATACCCCATCGCAGCGCTGGATTCCGGCTTTCGGGCGCCTCGGCGGGTCTCAATGCCGGCCGTGCCAGCCTCCTCCGTGCCAGCCACGTCCGCCCCAGCCGTGCCCGCCCCAGCCGTATCCGCCGCGCCAGCCGTAAGGGCCGCGGTAGTGGTGCTCGTAGTAGCC
This sequence comes from Massilia sp. LXY-6, assembly GCF_051233485.1. NCBI lineage: Bacteria > Pseudomonadati > Pseudomonadota > Betaproteobacteria > Burkholderiales > Oxalobacteraceae > Massilia > Massilia sp. LXY-6. The sequence continues at coordinate 146,288 of NZ_JBKFGF010000003.1, read as the reverse complement.
GAAGCTGAGCGACAGCGGCGGTCCGACATAAACCGGGCTGGCATAGGTGTAGGGGTAGTATGCCGGCGCCGCTTCGTAGGCCGCGTACGGCGGACCATAAACGGCGCAGCCCGACAGGGCCGCGCCCGCCGCCAGCGACAGCACTAGGTGCATCGCCATGCTGATTGTCCGGGACTCCATCGCCATCCCCGTTTGCCCATCCTCCTTTCATTCTAGGGCGGACGGTCCCGATTGCAATTGTTTTTTCTATTCCGGGCGCTGCTGCACGGGGCGCCGGTACGGAAGGCGCCCCGTTGGCCTGCGCTCAGTGCGTGGTTGCGCCACGCTGGCCCTGGCTGCCCGGCTGCGTGCCGGACGGCGCGTGCTGCTGGCCGGCCTGGGCGCCGGCACCCTGCGAAGCAGCGGCGCGCGCGCCGTCGCCGCTGGTCGAGGCGGCGCCGTTGCCGGTGTGGGCGAACGGATCGGCGAACTGGCGCACCGTCTCCTGCTGTGCGCGCAGGCCGCGCTCGGTCTGCTCGGTGGCGTCGCGCGCCACTTCGTCGGCCAGGGCGCGCGCGGTGCGGGTGGTGTTCTGCACGTGCTCCTCGGTCACGCGTGCCAGTTCCACCTGGGCGTCGGCCGCCAGGCGGGTGATGTGCTGCTGGTAGGCACGCAGCTTGTCGCTGGTCGGCTGGGCGCGTGCGGTGGCGGCGCTCAGCAACTCGGTCTGGCGGTCGGCGCTCAGCACCTGCTTGCTGGCCAGGGTGGTTTCCTCGATCAGGGTTTGCATCAGCTGGATGTTCAGGTCGCACATCTGCTGGAAAGACCGGAACAGCGACTTCGACATGTCGTTCAGGAATGCGGTCTGGGCGTCGACGTGGGTGCGCACTGCCGGGGCCACACTTTGAGGAAATGGATACATGCGTTTGCCTCGCTTTCAACATCATTGGATTGGAAAAGGCCACGGCGCCGCATGGGCTCGCCAGCGCAGACTTTGCTGCACCGCCGCATGTCCGTGGCATGAAGCTAGAAGACTAAAGGTGTACCGTTACGTGCGTTTGATCTGTATTAAACGTGCCGGACTTGAAATCAGGGCGATGGGTCCGGTTGACCTTGCGGCGCAGGTGCCGCCACCGCCAGTGCCGCGCCGCAATCCTTGCAGAAGCGCGCACCCTGCTCGTGTCCGGCGCTGCCGCAGGCGGCGCAGCGGCCTGCGGCCACATTGCGTGGCCGCAGGCCGCTGCGGCGGTCGTTGCGCTTGGCCGCGATCTCGGCCGTCACGATCCCGGTCGGCACCGCCAGAATGCCCCAGCCCATCAGCATCATGAAGGAAGCGATCGCCTTGCCGAGGTGGGTGTGCGGCGTGATGTCGCCGTAGCCGACCGTGGTCATGGTCACGGTGGCCCAGTACATCGCGACGGGGATGCTGGTGTAGCCGTTCTTCGGCCCTTCGACCACGTACATGACGGTGCCGAGGATCAGGATCGCCATCAGCACCACCGACAGGAACACCATGATCTTGCGCCGGCTGGCCGACAGCGCCTCGCCCAGCCGCGTGTATTCCTCGATGTAGAGGGTGAGCTTGAAGATCCGGAATACGCGCAGCAGGCGCAGGATGCGGATGTCGAGCAACAGCTCGGTGCCCGGCACCATCAGGGAAAAATAACTCGGCAGCACGGCCAGCAGATCGATCAGGCCGTAGAAGCCGGTCGCATAGCGCCAGGGCCGCTGCACGCACACCAGGCGCGCCAGGTATTCGACGGTGAACAGCCCGGTGAACACCCATTCGGCGATGTTCAGGGCGTCGCCGTAGTCGTGGTGCAGGTCCGGCACGCTGTCCAGCACCACGACCAGGATGCTGAGCAGGATCGCGAACACCAGCGCGATGTCGAAGCGGCGCCCGGCCGTGGTGTCGGCCTCGAAGATGATGTCGTACAGGTGCCGCCGCAGGCCGGGCGGCGGCTTGCCGTAGGATACCGGGGCCTGGGGCACGTAGCCGCCGGCGGGACGGTCCTGGTTCCGGTCCGAAGCCTTCATCCGCACCCCTTGCGCATCAGGACGAAGGCGGTCCCTTCAGCTCGATCATATTGCCTTCAGGATCATGCAGGTAGATCGATGGTCCCTCCCCCTCGGCGCCGAAGCGCGATTCGACCGGCCCGGCATCGACCCCGTGCGCCGCCAGGTGGGCGCGGATCGCGGCCTCGTCGAAGGGTTCGACGCGGAAGCAGACGTGGTCGACGTTGCGCCGCTCGCGGCCCGGCGCCGCGCCGCCGATGCGGCCGAGCTTGCCGTCCACCGCCACCAGGTCCAGCATCGCGCTGCCGGCACGCAATTGCACCAGCCCGATCTCGGCCTGGCGCCGCACTTCCGCGCAGCCGAGCACCTCGCCGTAGAAGCGCTGCATGCGCGCCAGGTCGCTCACGCGCAGCACCACGTGGTCGATCTCGCGGATCGCGATCGGCCCGCGCGCAGCGGACGCCCCCTCAGTCGGCATGGCGCTCGACCCAGGTGGCGAAGCATTCCATGAACTGCTGCAGGAAGCCGTTCAGCGATTCGTCGGTGAGCTTGTCGCCGTCGAACTTGCTGCCGATCCCGCCGATATAGGCCTCGGGCGACTGCATGCAAGGCATGTTGAGGAACACCAGGCACTGGCGCACCGCGTGGTTGGCGCCGAAGCCGCCCAGCGCGCCCGGCGAATTGCTGACCACGGCGGCGGGCTTGCCGTTCCAGGCCGCCTGGCCGTAGGGGCGCGAGCCGACGTCGATCGCGTTCTTCAGCACCCCGGGCAGCGAGCGGTTGTACTCGGGCGTGCAGAACAGCACGCCGTCGACCTCGCGAATGCGGTCGCGGAACTCGGTCCAGGCCGGCGGTGGCGACTCGGTCTCCTCATCCTGGTTGTACATCGGCAGCTGGGAGATGTCGACGATCTCCAGCTCCAGCGTGGGCGGGGCAATCAGCATCAGCTGCTTGGCCAGCTTGCGGGTGAACGATTCCTTGCGGAGGCTGCCTACGAGTACTGCGATCTTTCGCGTTGCCATGGGCTTCCTTTCGGCTGTTAAAGATATAGCTTTCGCACAAAGTGTAGCGGCTTTTTCAAGCCCGTGTTCAAGCGGCATGCACGCGTCGCTGCGGGCCGGACCACAGCTTGAATGCGCGCTCGATCAACAGCGTCTCGCGGGCGTCCAGCACGCTGTCGGCGTGGACAATGTCGAGCATCGTGTTCATGACCGACATGCGCAGGGCCTGGTCCTCGACTTCGCCCAGCAGGGCATCGAGCAGGTGGGTGTCGATCTCGACCTCGGCGCTGCAGCGCCGCGCGGCGCTGGCGAGCAGGTCTTCGCACAGGTCCTGGACCACAAGGTCGAATTCGTCCTCGTCGAGCGCGGTCTGCGGCGGCACGGCCGAACGGCGCATTGCCTTCAGCTCCGACGGAGCAAGATGACCGTCGACGATCATGGTCAGGGCCAGCAGCCTCGACACTGCTTTGGCGCTGTTGGTGGGATAGGAACGCATGTCGGAAACTCCTCAAATGGTGGAGGTATCAGACTAAGGCCTTCAGCGCGAAAGTAAAATCGAATAAACCCTGATGATTACTCTGGTTTTTTCGAAGAAACATTGAGAACGCTCAAATACGCCGGCGCCGGTACTCGTCCAGGAAGCTCGCCGCTTCCTTGTCATCCAGTAGCTTCACCGCATCCCCATGGTGCGCATACAGGTAAGGCGCCCCGCCCGCCCGGTCGGTCAGCTTGGCGCGGATCAGGAAGCGCGTCCCGGGCGGATACAGCGCGGGGTCGCGCATGGCCCGGGAGCACTGCACGCGCATCGAGGTGGCGTAGGCCTGCCCCGCCATCGGCTTGATGCGCAATCCGCCGCTGCGCGGGTCCTGCTCGGATTCGACCGCGACCTCGCGGTAGGCCCAGGGGTCGCGCGCCATCTCAGGCTTCCGCCGCGGCGGCGGCGCGGGTCGCCGCGTGCACCGGCGCTTCGCGGATCGGCAGGTTGACCAGCGCCGCGGCCAGCGCCAGCAGGATGTCGGCGTACCACATCCAGGAATAATCGCCGAAGTGGACGAAGGACAGTCCGCCCAGCCAGGCGCCGAAGAAGCCGCCAACCTGATGCGACAGCAGGGTCAGGCCGAACAGCGTCGACAGGTAGCGGGTGCCGAACAGCTTGCCGACCAGGCCTGCCGTCGGCGGCACCGTCGCCAGCCAGGAAAAGCCGAGCGCGGCGGCGAAGATGTAGAAGGTCAGCGCGGTCTTCGGCGCCAGCAGGTAGAGGCCGATGATCACGGCGCGGCCGGCGTAGATGGCGGTCAGCAGCCACTTCATGCGGTAACGCTGGCCGAGCGCGCCCGCGACCAGCGAGCCGGCGATGTTGAACAGGCCGATCAGCCCCAGCGCCGTGGCGGACACGCCGGCCGGCAGGCCGCACAGCGCGACCTCGCCCGGCAGGTGGGTGACCAGGAAGGCGATGTGGAAGCCGCAGGTGAAGAAGCCGGCGTGCAGGTAGAGGTAGCTCTTGTCGCGCAGCGCCGCGCGCACCTGGCGGCCGAGGGTGAACTCGTCGACGGCGGCGGCCGCCGCGGTCGACGGTGCTTGCCGGCCGCGCATGAGGAAGGCCAGCGGGATGGTCAGCAGCGTGGTCGCCGCCAGCGACATCATGGCCACCACCCAGCCGCTGGCCTGGATCACGGCCTGCACCAGCGGCGAGAACACGAACTGGCCGAACGAACCGCCGGCATTGATGAAGCCGGCGGCGAAGGGACGGCGCTCGGCCGGCAGTCGCTGGGCGGTGGCGCCGATCAGGATCGAGAAGCTGCCGGCGCCGGCGCCGGCGGCCGACAGCACGCCGAGGGTCAGCATCAGCCCCCACTGCGAAGAGACGAAGGGCGTGGCCGCCAGGCCGAGCGCCAGCATCGCGCCGCCCACCACGATCACGCGCGCGGGTCCCCATTTGTCGGCCACCGCGCCGAAGATCGGCTGCGAGGCGCCCCACATGAACTGGCCGACCGCCATCGCGAAGCTGATCGAGGCGACGCCGAGTCCGGTCGAAGTATTGATCGGCGAGAGGAACAGGCCGGTGGTCAGGCGCGCCGCCATCGTGATCATCAGGATCGCGCTGGCGGACAGGATCAGGAGCCAGGCGGCGCGCGGACTCATCGCGGTGTCGGTGGTCATCTTGCTTCCCTTGTTGTCTTTATTGCCGACAGTGTCGCATGGCGCACGGGAAGCTGCAGGTGACTACCAAAAAACGACGGAGTAAACCGGTCAGCCTTGTGCGCGCACCAGCAGCGCAGTCGCCTGCGCCGCCATCCCTTCTTCGCGGCCGAGGAAGCCGAGCTTCTCGTTGGTCTTGGCCTTGATGTTCACCTGCTGCGGCGAGACGCCGAGGTCCTCGGCAATGCGCGACACCATCTGCGGGATGTGCGGCGCCATTTTTGGCTGCTGGGCGATGATGGTGGCGTCGATGTTGCCGATCGTGTAGCCGGTGGCGACCACGCGCGAGGCGACTTCGCGCAGCAGGGTGCGCGAGTCGGCGCCGGCGAACATCGGGTCGGTGTCCGGGAAGTGCTTGCCGATGTCGCCGAGGGTGGCGGCACCCAGCAGCGAGTCGATGATGGCGTGCAGCAGCACGTCGGCATCCGAGTGGCCGAGCAGGCCGAGGCGGTGCGGGATGGTGACGCCGCCGACGATCAGCTTGCGGCCTTCGACCAGGGCGTGGCAGTCATAGCCGGTCCCGATGCGGAACGGCGGAGTTGGGTTATACGATGCAAGGGCCATGGCGTTTACACGAGTTCGGGTTGGGACACTGCCAGGTACAACTCGGCAATCCGGATGTCGTCCGGCAGCGTCACTTTCAGGTTGCGGGGATGTCCTTCGACTAACTTGGGGGTCAATCCCAGGGCTTCAACCGCGCTGGCGTCATCGGTAATCGAGTTCGGATCGGTCGCTGCCGTCAGCGCTTCGCGCAGCAGGCGGTAGCGGAACATCTGCGGCGTCTGCGCCAGCCACAGGCCGTTGCGCGGGATGGTGCCGCAGGCTTCGCCCTCGATGCAGCGCTTGACCGTGTCGACCACCGGCAGGCCCAGCAGGCCGCCGACCGGGTGTTCCCCGGTCGCGCTGATCAGTTTCTCGATCAGCGCGGCGGTCAGGCCGGGACGGGCGGCATCGTGCACCAGCACCCAGTCGGTCGGCGCCAGCGTATTCGCCAGCACGGCCAGGCCGTTGCGCACCGACTCCATGCGGCTCGCGCCACCGCAGCGCAGCACCGTCACGCCGTGGTTCGGGGCGACCGCGTCGATATACGGATCGTCCGGGCTCACCACCACGAAGGTATGCGCGATCAGGTCGCTCGACTGGAAGGCGTCGAGGGTGTGGCGAAGCATCGGCTTGCCGCCGATCTTCAGGTACTGCTTGGGGCTGCCCGCGCCCATGCGCGCGCCGACGCCCGCGGCGGGAATTAAGGCAAAGTAACGTGGTGCTTGATTCATTTATGAGCTTGTTATGAACGGGATCGTCTTGTCGATCCAATAAGAGACTGTACCTCACCTTCGCAAACTTTGCTGAGACGCGCGTACTCTCCCGGGCTGTCGATACTCGCCTGCAGCGCCTTGGCTTTCCCCATCTCGCCCTTGATGAAGGGCATCCAGCGTCCGTCGAGTTCGGCCTGCACGCGCGCCAGCGCCTGGCCCTGCGGCGCGAGCACGGGACGGCCATCGAAACGGCTCGCCAGCGAAGCGCGCACCTTGCTTTCCACTTTCGGCAGGTACTCGACATAGGCTTTGAGATGGCGCATCTCATGCGCAAGTATCTCGCGGTACGCGCAGGTGCCCGGCGCGAACTCGCTGCCGACATAGACCACGATCGGCAGGTAGGACAGGCTCACCGCCACCTGCGGCAACATGCATTCCACGCCGCTGTCCGCGTCGGCGGCGATGCTGCCTTCGACGCTGATCGCCACCCGCGACTCGGCGCGCGTGAGGCCCAGCACGACGTCGCCGGCGTGCTCGCGCTTGATCCGCGTGAGGGCGCGGTAGGACAGGCTGTTGTCGACGCGGTAGCCGGCGTCATGCGCCTCGACGCGGACCGCGGGGCGCCGGCCGGCGCCGTCGAGGCCGGCTTCGCAGCGCGCCTCGAGCGGCGTGGCGGCCGCCGTCCCCGCCGCCATCAGCAGGCAGAGGGGCAGGCTCAGCCCGAGCAGCGGCCACAGCGGCACCGAGGTCGGCATCTCAGGTGGGAGTCCAGGTACCGGCGGCGAATTTCTCGAGCCAGAAGCTGCCGATGATGGTCTTCACGTCGGTGATCTCGCCGCGCCGCACCATCTCCAGCAGTTCGGGGATGGTGGCCGTGAAGAGCTCGAGGAACTCGCCGTCGTCCAGCTTGGCTTCGCCCTGGGTCAGGTCGCGCGCCAGGAAGATGTCGAGGTGTTCGTCCGAATACGCGATCGCGTTGTGGATGGTGCAGACGAAGTGCCACTCCGTGGCGGTGTAGCCGGTTTCCTCTTCGAGTTCGCGCTTGGCGGTGGCCAGCGCTTCCTCGCCGGGATCGATCTTCCCGGCCGGGAACTCGATGAAGACGCGGTCGTTCGGATAGCGGAACTGGCGCTCCAGCAGCACGCGGCCATCGGACAGCAGCGGCAGGATCACGACCGCGCCGGGGTGGCGGATGAATTCGCGCTGGCTCTCGGAGCCGTCGGGCAGCTTGATGCGGTCGCGCGTGACTTTGAGGAAGTGGCCATCGTAGGCCAGTTCGCCGTCGATGCGGGTTTCTCTCAGGTGGGAATCCATGGTTGATGCTCCGGTGTTACTTCATTATTCGACAGGCACCGGCGCCATGGACGCGGGTGCTCAGTTCCGGCGCTTGCGCAGGTATCGTAAAACGAAACCCGGAAAGGCCAGCACGACAAACATGCAAGCCGTGATTGCATAGAATTCCCAGGTTTGGGGGAACGCGTTACCGATCCGGGATTCGAGCAAATGGGCGAGTCCGCCGACGACGAAGTATAAAACAAACAACTCGAGAAGGCGCACGCCGAACAACTTCGTGTGCGCCCTGCCCTGCGCTGGCTTCATGGGAATGAAGCCGAACACGCTCTCGTTCAGGAAAGGCAGGTTGGCGAACGCGATCGCGACCGCGATCACCAACCAGGTTGCCAGGGACAGGTCCACAGGCTGTTACGAACCCAGGGTCTGGGTCATGGCGCTCAGGCAAGCCTGCAGCAGTGCGCCCGGCATCACGCCCAGCACCACCACCAGCACGCCGTTCAGCGACAGTGCCACGCGCATGTCGAGCGGGGTCACGATCGGCGAGGCATCCGCTACGGCGTCGAACCAGATGGTCTTCACCACGCGCAGGTAGTAGAAGGCGCCGATCAGCGAGAACATGACGGCGACGATCGCCAGCCAGTACTGGCCGGTCGCGACCACTGACTGCAGGACCGCCCACTTTGCCATGAAGCCCATCATCGGCGGCACCCCGGCCAGCGAGAACATCAGGACGGTCATGACCACGGCGTACCACGGGCTGCGCTTGGCCAGGCCCTTGAAGTCGGAGATTTCTTCCGCTTCGAAGCCCGAGCGCGCCAGCATCATCACCAGGCCGAAGCTGCCTAGGGTGGTCAGCACGTAGGTGATGGTGTAGTACATCGCGGCGCTGTAGGCCGGGGCCGCGTTGGCGGCGCTGCCGTTGGTCACGCCGGCCATCATGCCGAGCAGGACGAAGCCGAGCTGGGCGATGGTCGAGTAAGCCAGCATGCGCTTGATGTTCGACTGGGAGATCGCGGTCAGGTTACCCACGGCCAGCGACAGCACGGCCAGCGCCAGCAGCATCTGCTGCCAGTCGAAGGCCATCGGCAGCAGGCCTTCGACCAGGATGCGGATCATCATCGCGAACGAGGCCAGCTTCGGCGCGGCACCCAGCAGCAGGGTCACGCCGGTCGGCGAGCCCTGGTAGACGTCCGGCACCCACATGTGGAACGGCACGGCGCCCAGCTTGAAGGCCATGCCGGCGACCACGAACACCAGGCCGAACACCAGGATGGTGTGGTTGGCGGCGTTGGCGGCGGTCAGCTTGGCGATCGTGGTGATGTCCAGCGAACCGGTGGCACCGTAGATCATCGAGATACCGTAGAGCATGAAGCCCGAGGCCAGCGAACCCAGGATGAAGTACTTCATCGCGGCTTCGGTCGAGGTCGCGTGGTCGCGGCGCATTGCCACCAGCGCATACAGCGACAGCGACATCAGTTCCAGGCCCAGGTAGATCGGCAGCATGTTGTTGCCGGAGATCATGATCATCTGACCCAGCATGGTGAACAGCGCGAGCACGTAGAACTCGCCGCCCATGTTACCGGACATCATGCCGCGGTCGCCGGAGTACTGGCGCGAGTACACCAGGGTGATGCCGACGGCCAGGTAGGTGAACAGCTTCAGCAGGTTCGCCATCGGGTCCGACACGAACATGTTGAAGAAGGTGTAGGTCGTGGTGCCGGCATTGAAGTCGGCATACGTGATCACCGCGCAGCCCACCAGGGTGAGCAGCGACAGGACGTAGGTGATGTTCCGCTTCCCTTCCTTCAGGAACATGTCGATCAGGAGGATCGCGCAGGACGCGATCACTAGGAAGATTTCCGCGGACAGCGGCGCCATGTTAATGGACGCCACCGAGACAGTAGTGTTAATCATCGGATTCATATCTGTTTAGTTTCCGGCTAAATGCGCCACCGGCAGTTTGCTGACCGACACGTGCTGCAGCAGGTCGGCCACCGAGACTTGCATCGAATCGGTGAACGGTGCCGGATACAGGCCCATGTAGATGGTCAGGATCGCCAGCACGCCCAGCATGAAGAATTCACGGCCGTTCAGGTCGGTCAGTTCGGCCACGTGCTTGTTGCCGATCTTGCCGAACACGACGCGCTTGACCATCCACAGCGAGTAGGCGGCGCCCAGGATCAGAGCGGTGGCGGCCAGCAGGCCGGTCCAGAAGTTGAACTGCACCGCGCCCAGGATCACCATGAATTCGCCCACGAAGCCCGAGGTCGCCGGCAGGCCGCAGTTGGCCATCGCGAACAGGACCGAGAAGGCGGCGAACTTCGGCATGCGGTTCACGACGCCACCGTAGTCGGCGATTTCACGCGAGTGCATGCGGTCGTACAGCACGCCGATGCACAGGAACATGGCGCCCGACACGAAGCCGTGCGAGACCATCTGGACGATACCGCCCTGCACGCCGATCTCGTTGAAGATGAAGAAGCCGAGGGTGACGAAGCCCATGTGGGCGATCGACGAATAGGCCACCAGTTTCTTCATGTCCTTCTGGACCATCGCCACCAGGCCGATGTAGATCACGGCGGTCAGGGACAGCACGATGATCAGCGGCGCCAGGTAGTGCGAGGCGTCCGGGGCGATCGGCAGCGAGAACCGCAGGAAGCCGTAGCCGCCCAGCTTCAGCATGATCGCGGCCAGCACCACCGAACCGCCGGTCGGCGCTTCCACGTGGGCGTCCGGCAGCCAGGTGTGCACCGGGAACATCGGGACCTTGACGGCGAAGGCCATCAGGAAGGCCAGGAAGATCAGGACCTGTTCCTTCATGGTGAGCTTTTGCGCGTGCCATGCCAGGATGTCGAACGAGCCGCCCGAACGGTTGTACAGGTAAATGATCGCGATCAGGGTCAGCAGCGAACCCATGAAGGTGTACAGGAAGAACTTGAATGCCGCGTACACACGGTTCGGGCCGCCGAACACGCCGATGATGATGAACATCGGGATCAGGGTAGCTTCGAAGAAGAAGTAGAACAGCAGGCCGTCGAGCGCGACGAACACGCCGATCATCAGGCCCGACAGCATCAGGAAGGAGCCCATGTACTGGGCGACGCGTTCCTCGATCACTTGCCAGGCGGAGATCACCACGATGATGGTGATGAAGGCGGTCAGCGGCACGAACCAGAGGCTCAGGCCGTCGATGCCCAGGTAGTAGTTGATGTTGAAGCGAGCGATCCAGGCCGCCTTTTCGACGAATTGGGGGCCATGGGCGGTATTGCTGAAGCTCGACATCAGCGGGATGGTCGGCAGGAAGCTGACCACCGCGCCGATCAGCGACAGCACGCGGGTGAAGCCCGCCTTGCTGTCACGGCCGACGGCCAGCACGATCACACCGAAAATGATCGGAAGCCAGACCGAGAGGCTGAGATACGGGTAGGAGGAAATCGTGGACTGCATCTTGTTTTTCTCTCTGATTAAGCGTGCCAGAACGGGAAGAAGTACAGCAGCGTACCCAGCACGCCCAGGATCATCACGAACGCATAGTGGTAGATGTAACCAGTCTGGAACGTACGAACGACGGTCGAGAACCAGCCCACCAGCTTGGCGGAACCGTTGACGACCAGGCCGTCGATCAGGACGCGGTCACCCACCTGCCACAAGGCCTTGCCCACGCCGCGTGCGCCGCCGGCGAAGACCACCTCGTTGAACTTGTCCATGTAGTACTTGTTGTCCAGCAGAGTGTGGATCGGACGCAGCTTGGCATAGAACCAGGCCGGCACGCGCGGATTGATCATGTAGCAGTAGTAGGCGGCAACGACACCGGCCAGGGCCAGCCAGAACGGCAGCGCGGTGAAGCCGTGCAGGCCCATCGCCAGGGCACCGTGGAACTCCTTGCCCATCTCTTCGATCGCCGGGTGGTTCTCGCCGATGAAGATGACGTTCTTGAAGAAGCCACCGTACAGCATCGGCTCGATCGCGAAGAAACCGATGATGACCGACGGGATCGCCAGCAGGATCAGCGGCAGGGTCACGACCAGCGGCGACTCGTGCGGCTTCTGGCCCGGGGCCAGGCCGTGGTGGCCGTGGTCGTCTTCCTCTTCCTCGTGGTGCGCATCCGAATCGTGCAGCGCGTGCGGATCCTTGCCTTCGCCGTTGTGGGCGTGGTCGTCATGGTGAGCATGGCCGTGGTCATGCGCATGCGCCTTGCCGAAACGCTCTTCACCGTGGAACACCAGGAAGTACATGCGGAAGGAGTAGAAGGCGGTGATGAACACGCCGGCCACGACCGCGAAGTAGGCGAAGCCCGAACCCCACAGGTGGGACTCGTGCACGGCCTCGATGATCGAGTCCTTCGAGTAGTAGCCCGCGAAGAACGGGGTACCGATCAGGGCCAGCGAGCCGAGCAGCGAGGTGATCCAGGTGATCGGCATGTACTTGCGTAGGCCGCCCATGTTGCGCATGTCCTGGTCGTGGTGCATACCGATGATGACCGAACCGGCGCCGAGGAACAGCAGGGCCTTGAAGAAGGCGTGGGTCATCAGGTGGAACACGGCCACGTTATACGCCGACACGCCCAAGGCGACGGTCATGTAGCCCAGCTGTGACAGGGTCGAGTAAGCGACCACGCGCTTGATGTCGTTCTGGATGATGCCCAGGAAGCCCATGAACAGCGCGGTGATCGAACCGATCACGATGATGAAGGACAGCGCGGTGTCCGACAGCTCGAACAGCGGCGACATGCGCGTCACCATGAAGATACCGGCGGTCACCATGGTGGCCGCGTGGATCAGTGCCGAGATCGGGGTCGGGCCTTCCATCGAGTCCGGCAGCCAGACGTGCAGCGGGAACTGCGCCGACTTGCCCATCGCGCCGATGAACAGGCAGATGCAGGCGGCGGTCAGCAGCGGCCAGGTGGTGCCCGGCACGGTCATCGCGGACAGCGCGCCGGCCTTGGCGAAGGTCTCGCCGTAGTTCATCGTGCCGGTCGCGGCCAGCAGCAGGCCGATACCCAGGATGAAGCCGAAGTCGCCGACGCGGTTGACCAGGAAGGCCTTCATGTTCGCGAAGATCGCCGTCGGACGGGTGTACCAGAAGCCGATCAGCAGGTACGAGACCAGGCCCACCGCTTCCCAGCCGAAGAACAGCTGCAGGAAGTTGTTGGACATGACCAGCATCAGCATCGAGAAGGTGAACAGCGAGATGTACGAGAAGAAGCGGTTGTAGCCTTCATCCTCGGCCATGTAGCCGATCGTGTAGATGTGGACCATCAGCGACACCGAGGTCACCACGCACATCATCATTGCGGACAGCGCGTCGATCTGGAAGCCGACCGTCATCTTCATGCTGCCGATGGTCATCCAGGTGTAGACGTCGCCGTTGAAGGTAGCGCCGTCCAGCACGTTCATCAGCGTCATGATCGAGATGACCATGGCGATGAAGACGCCCGCGATGGTCGCGGTATGCGACACCTTGCGGCCGACGACGTTCCCGAAGAACTTGGTGCCGAGCAGGCCGGCGATCGCCGAGCCCGCGAGTGGTGCGAGTGGCACCACCAGCAAGAGGTTAGGGTTAATTTGCCCCGCCATATTGAACCTTATGTCTTATTTATCGAGGAGTTGACAGACAAACCGCTTAGCCCTTCAGGCTGTCGAGGTCTTCCACGTTGATCGTGTCCAGGTTACGGAACAGGACCACCAGGATCGCCAGGCCGATCGCCGATTCGGCGGCCGCGACAGTCAGGATGAAGAACACGAAGATCTGCCCGGCCGCGTCGCCCAGATAATGCGAGAACGCAACAAAGTTCAGGTTCACTGCCAGCAGCATCAGTTCGATGGCCATCAGCAGGATGATGATGTTCTTCCGGTTCAGGAAAATACCGACCACCGAGATCGCGAACAGGATCGCGCCCAGGATCAGGTAATGAGCGAGCGATAAAGTCATGGGGTCTCCTTGGTGTTCGCTTCGGCCGCTTGGGCTTGCGCTGCTGCGGCGGCAACGGCTGCGGCATCGATCGCCTTCTGGTCGATTGCCTGCATCTTCACGATGCGCAGGCGGTCGTTACGCTTGACGCTGACGGCCAGGGCCGGGTCGATGGCTTTGGTGTCCTTGCGCTTGCGCAGGGTCAGCGCGACGGCGGCGATGATCGCCACCAGCAGGATCAGGCCGGCGATCTCGAAGCCGTAGATGTACTGGGTATAGATCAGCTTGCCCAGCTCCTTGGTGCCGCCGATGTGGCCGACGGCGGACTCGAGCGGTGCTTCGGCGGTGCCGAGGAAGCCGCGCCACAGGACGGCGGCCATCTCCAGCACGATCAGGGCGCCGATCGCCGAGGCGACCGGGAGATAGCCCCAGAAGCCTTCGCGCATGCGGTCGACGTTAATGTCGAGCATCATGACGACGAACAGGAACAGCACCATCACGGCGCCGACATAGACCAGCACCAGCACGATGGCGAGGAACTCGGCCTTCAGCAGCATCCAGATACCGGCGGCGTTGAAAAACGCGAGCACCAGGAACAGCGCGGCGTGAACCGGGTTCTTGGCGGTAATGACGCGTAACCCGGCGACGATCATGATCGCCGAGAACACGTAGAACAGAACAGTTGTGAATTCCATGACTTACGCAGGAGCCCTCTTGTTATTAGCGGGATTAACGATATTTGGCATCTGCTTCGCGAGCAGCTGCAATATCATTTTCGTAGCGGTCACCCACGGCCAGGAGCATCTCCTTGGTGTAGTACAGGTCGCCACGCTTTTCGCCGTGGTATTCCAGCACCTGGGTCTCGACGATCGAATCGACCGGGCAGGATTCTTCGCAGAAGCCGCAGAAGATGCACTTGGTCAGGTCGATGTCATAGCGCGTGGTGCGGCGGGTGCCGTCCTCGCGCTGTGCCGATTCGATCGTGATCGCCATTGCCGGGCATACCGCTTCGCACAGCTTGCAGGCGATGCAGCGCTCTTCCCCGTTGGGGTAGCGGCGCAGCGCGTGCAGGCCGCGGAAACGCGGCGAGATCGGGGTCTTTTCTTCCGGGTACTGCACGGTGATCTTGCGCGACAGCGCATACTTGCCGGTCAGGGCCAGGCCCTTGAATAGCTCGGTCAGCATCAGGCTGCCGAGGAAATCTTTTACTCGAGTCATTTCAGCGCTTCCTTACTTCCAAATGTTCCACGGCGTCTGCATCACGGCAGCGACCAGGACCAGCCATACCAGGGTGAGCGGGATGAACACTTTCCAGCCCAGGCGCATGATCTGGTCATAGCGGTAACGCGGGAAGGTACCGCGCACCCAGATGAACAGCGACACGACCAGGAAGGCCTTCGCGAACAGCCAGAAGAAGCCGCCCAGCGCGCCGAATTCCAGGAAGGAGAACGGAGCCGACCAGCCGCCCAGGAACATGATCGATGCCAGCGTCGCGACCAGGATCATGTTGGCGTATTCGGCCAGCATGAACATCGCGTACGACATGCCGGAGTACTCGACCATGTGGCCGGCCACGATTTCCGATTCGCCTTCCACCACGTCGAACGGGTGGCGGTTGCACTCGGCCAGGCCGGAGGTGAGATAGATGACGAACAGCGGCAGCAGCGGCAGCCAGTTCCACGACAGCAGGTTCAGGCCCATGCCGGCGAAGTGGCCGCGGGTCTGCGCACCGACGATGTCGGAAAAGTTCAGGCTGCCCGACACCATCAGGATCACGACCATCACGAAGCCCATCGGGATCTCGTACGAGATCATCTGGGCCGAGGCGCGCATCGCACCCATGAACGAATACTTCGAGTTCGACGCCCAGCCTGCGATGATGATGCCGTACACCTCCATCGAGGTGATCGCCAGCAGCAGCAACAGGCCGGCGTTGACGTTGGCCAGCGCCGCTTCCGGGCCGAAGGGAATCACCGACCAGGCAGCCAGCGCCGGCATGATGGTCATGATCGGGCCGATCACGAACAGCGACGAGTTGGCCTTGGCCGGGATCACGATTTCCTTGAGCAGCAGCTTGACGCCGTCGGCGAGCGGCTGCAGCAGCCCGATCGGACCGACGCGGTTCGGGCCGACGCGGATCTGGATCCAGCCGATCAGCTTGCGCTCCCACAGCGTCAGGTAAGCCACCAGGCCCATCAGCGGGGCGACGATGACGACGATCTTGAGCAGCGTCCAGGCAAAGGTCCAGACGGTCGGACCTACCAGGCTCTCGCCGCCTGTATAAAAACTATTGAGTACATCAGGCATCGACATTTTTTAAGCCTTTTCAATCGAAATCGGACCGAACATGGCGCCCAGCGACGAGGTCAGCTGGTGAGCGGCGGCCACGCGCACGACGTTCGCCGGCAGGCGCGCATCGATGGCGGCGACCAGGGTCGCACTGCCCTCCCCTTGCTGCACGGTCACCATGTCGCCGGCCTTCACGCCCAGCACCTCGGCCAGCTTGGCCGAAATGCTGGCCAGCGGGGCCTGGGCGTCGGCGGTGCGCAGCAGCGGCTCCGAACGGCGCGCGATGGCGTCGGCGAAGTAGATCGGCACGTCGGCCAGGCGCTCCAGCTTGAGCTCGCCTTCCTTCGGCACGGCATACCTGGCCGCGGTCGGCGCCAGCCTGGCGACGTTGTTCAGCTTGCTAGAGAGGGAGGTAGCGCCCTTGCCCAGCGCTTCGTCGCGGATCGATTCCGAATTCTCGTAATCGAAGCCCGACAAGCCCAGCAGGTTGCCCAGCACGCGCAGCACTTTCCAGGCCGGACGGGTCTCGCCCAGCGGCTTGACGGTGCCGTTGAAGCTCTGTGCACGGCCTTCGCAGTTGACGAAGGTACCGGCGGTCTCGCTGAACGGCGCGATCGGCAGCAGCACGTCGGCGTAGTCCATGCCGTGCTTGAAGGCCGACATCGCGACGACCATCTCGGCGCCGGCAAGGGCACGGATGGCTTGCTGCGGGTTGGCGGCATCCAGTTCCGGCTCGGCGTTCAGCAGCACGTAGGCTTTCTTCGGCTGCGCGAACAGGTTCGCCGCGTTGTTCGAGACAGCATTCACGAGGTAGCCGCCGACGGTGTTGGCGGCGTCGACGAAGTAGCCGAACTTGGCGCCGGTCTGCTCGGCGATCCACTGGGCGACGGCATGCAGCTGCGATGCTTGCGGATGCTGTGCGGCGGCGTTACCCAGCAGGACGGCGCCCGGCAGATCCGCGGCGTTCTCGACCACCAGCGTCGCGGCGATGGCTTTTGCAACGTCGGAAGCATCGATGCCTTCGAAGCCGGCCGGGGCTGCGATGCTCTTGGCGGCGGCGACGGCGACGGCGATATCCGACAGCGCGGCCAGCCAGTCCGACGGGGCGGCGATGATGCGGCCGTTGGTCGGGATCAGGTTGTCGTCGTCCGCACCGTGGACGATCGACAGCTTGGCGCCCGACTTGACGGCGGCGCGCAGGCGGGTCGCGGCCAGCGGGTGGTCCTTGCGCAGGAAGGAGCCGACGACCAGCACGCGCTTGAGCGTCGACAGCTCGGCGATCGGCATCCCCAGGTGCGGGATGACGGCGCCGTCCAGCGCGAAGTCGCTCTGGCGCAGGCGGAAGTCGACGTTCTCGATGCCGAAGCCGCGCATGGCTTTCTGCAGCAGGTACAGTTCTTCGACGGTCGAGTGCGGCGTGGCGACGGCGGCGATGCTGTCGGCGCCGTGCTCGTGGCGGATGTTACGCAGGCCGTGGGCCACGTATTCCAGCGCGGTCTGCCAGTCGGTGTCGATCCACTTGCCGTCCTGCTTGATCATCGGATTGACCAGGCGATCGGCGTTGTCCAGCGACTCGTACGCGAAGCGGTCCTTGTCCGACAGCCAGCATTCGTTGACGTGTTCGTTCTCCAGCGGCAGCACGCGCATCACCTTGCCGCCCTTGACCTGGACGATCAGGTTGGTGCCGAGCGAGTCGTGCGGGGAGATCGAGCGGCGGCGCTGCAGTTCCCACGGACGTGCCGAGTAGCGGAACGGTTTCGACGTCAACGCACCCACCGGGCACAGGTCGATCATGTTGCCCGACACTTCGGAGTCGACGGTCTTGCCGACGAAGGTGGTGATCTCCGAGTGCTCGCCGCGGCCGACCATGCCGAATTCCATCACGCCGGCCACTTCCTGGCCGAAGCGCACGCAACGGGTGCACTGGATGCAGCGGCTCATCTCTTCCATCGAGATCAGCGGACCGGCTTCCTTCGGGGTCACGACGCGCTTTTCTTCGCTGTAGCGCGAGCCGCTCTTGCCGTAGCCGACCGCGAGGTCCTGCAGCTGGCATTCGCCGCCCTGGTCGCAGATCGGGCAATCCAGCGGGTGGTTAATGAGGAGGAACTCCATCACCGACTTCTGTGCCTGCACCGCCTTGTCGCTGTGGGTGCGCACGATCATGCCGGGCGAGACCGGGGTCGCGCAGGCCGGCATCGGCTTCGGTGCCTTTTCCACTTCCACCAGACACATGCGGCAGTTCGCTGCGATCGACAGTTTCTTGTGATAGCAGAAGTGCGGGATGTAGGTTCCCAGTTTGTTCGCGGCGTCCATCACCATGGAACCTGGCGGGACTTCTACTTTCTTGCCGTCTAATTCAATTTCAACCATTTGATCGTTACCTGACCTGGTTTAAAGGTATGCGGGCACGAGGCAATGCTTGTGCTCGATGTGATATTCGAATTCCTCGCGGAAGT
Organism: Massilia sp. LXY-6; assembly: GCF_051233485.1. Classification (NCBI taxonomy): domain Bacteria; kingdom Pseudomonadati; phylum Pseudomonadota; class Betaproteobacteria; order Burkholderiales; family Oxalobacteraceae; genus Massilia; species Massilia sp. LXY-6. The sequence goes on along the minus strand of NZ_JBKFGF010000003.1, from coordinate 127,889 downwards.
TCTTGATCATCGCTTCCACCGGCATCGCCGCAGCGTCACCGAGGGCGCAGATGGTGCGGCCCTTGATGTTGAAAGCGATGTTGTTCAGCAGGTCCATGTCTTCCGGACGGCCCTGGCCGTGCTCGATACGGTGGACCATGCGGTACATCCAGCCGGTGCCTTCACGGCACGGGGTGCACTGGCCGCACGATTCCTCGTAGTAGAAGTAGGACAGGCGCAGCAGCGACTTGACCATGCAGCGGGTCTCGTCCATGACGATCACGGCGCCCGAACCGAGCATCGAACCGGCCTTGGCGATCGAGTCGTAGTCCAGGTCGGTGTCCATCATGACTTCGCCGCGGATGACCGGCGCCGACGAACCGCCCGGGATCACGGCCTTGATCTTCTTGCCGCCGCGCATGCCGCCGGCCAACTCCATCAGCTTGGCGAACGGCGTGCCGAGCGGGACTTCGTAGTTACCCGGACGCTCGACGTCGCCCGAGATCGAAAAGATCTTCGAACCGCCGTTGTTCGGCTTGCCCATGCCGAGGTAATTCTCGGGGCCGATGTTCAGGATGAACGGGACGGCTGCGAAGGTCTCGGTGTTGTTGATCGTGGTCGGCTTGCCGTACAGGCCGAACGAGGCCGGGAACGGCGGCTTGAAGCGCGGCTGGCCCTTCTTGCCTTCCAGCGACTCCAGCAGCGCGGTTTCTTCGCCGCAGATATAGGCGCCGTAGCCGTGGTGCGCGTGCAGCTGGAACGAGAACTGCGAACCCATGATGTTATCGCCCAGGAAGCCGGCGGCGCGCGCCTCTTCCAGCGCCTCTTCGAAGCGCAGGTATTCCTGGAAGATCTCGCCGTGGATGTAGTTGTAGCCCACGGTGATGCCCATCGCGTAGGCGCCAATGGCCATGCCTTCGATCAGCGCGTGCGGGTTGTAGCGGATGATGTCGCGGTCCTTGAACGTGCCCGGCTCGCCTTCGTCGGTGTTGCAGACGAGGTATTTCTGGCCCGGGAACTGGCGCGGCATGAAGCTCCACTTCAGGCCGGTCGGGAAACCCGCGCCGCCGCGGCCGCGCAGGCCGGAGGTCTTCAGGTCGGCGATGATCTGCTCGGGCGTGATGCCCTCTTCCAGGATCTTGCGCAGGGCCGAGTAGCCGCCACGCTTGACGTAGTCGGCCAGGTGCCAGTTGTCGCCGTTCAGGTCCTTCAGGATCAGCGGATTGATGTGGCGGTCGTGCAGGCTGGTCATTTGTTCAGTTCCTCCAGCAGGGCGTCGATCTTGTCGTCGTTCATGAACGAGCACATGCGGTGGTTATTCACCAGCATCACCGGCGCGTCGCCGCAGGCGCCCATGCATTCGCCTTCGAGCAGGGTGAACTGCCCGTCTTCGGTGGTGCCGCGGTAGTCGATCCCGAGGGCATCCTTGATGCGCTGGCCGGCCCGCTCGCCACCCGACAGGGCGCACGGCAGGTTGGTGCAGACGGTAATCTTGTGCTTGCCGACGGGCTTCAGGTTGTACATGTTGTAGAAGGTGGCCACTTCCTGCACGGCGATGGCAGGCATGCCGATGTAGTCGGCGACTTCCTGCATCGTTTCCGGCGACAGCCATCCCTTTTCGACCTGCGCGTGGGCCAGCGCGGCCATCACGGCCGATTGACGCTGGTCTGCCGGATATTTCGCCAGCTCGCGGTCGATCTTTTGTAAGCACTGCTCAGATAACATTTTTTCTCTTCCTTATCGGACGCTCTTTGTCCACTCAGCGGTCAATCGAGCCGAACACGATGTCTTGCGTACCGATGATGGTCACGGCATCGGCGATCATGTGGCCGCGCGCCATCTCATCCAGGCTCTGCAGGTGCACATAGTCGGGGGTACGGATCTTCAGGCGGTAGGGCTTGTTGGCGCCGTCCGACACGATGTAGATGCCGAACTCGCCCTTCGGGTGCTCGACCGCGGCATAGGCCTCGCCCGGTGGCACGTGGAAGCCTTCGGTGAACAGCTTGAAGTGGTGGATCAGCGATTCCATGTTCGACTTCATGTCGACGCGCGAGGGCGGCGCGATCTTGTTGTTGTCGATCATGACCGGGCCCGGGTTCGCAGCCAGCCAGGCGACGCACTGCTTGACGATGCGGTTGGACTGGCGCAGCTCTTCGATGCGGACCAGGTAGCGGTCGTAGGAGTCACCATTGGTGCCGACCGGGATGTCGAAGTCCATCTTGTCGTACACGGCGTACGGCTGGGTCTTGCGCAGGTCCCAGGCGATGCCCGAGCCGCGCAGCATGGCGCCCGAGAAGCCCATTGCCTTCGCGTCTTCCGGGGTCACCACGCCGATGCCGACGGTACGCTGTTTCCAGATACGGTTGTCGGTCAGCAGGGTCTCGTACTCGTCCACGTAGCCGTCGAAGCGCTTGGTGAAGCCGTCGATGAAGTCGAGCACCGAACCCTGGCGGATCTCGTTCAGCTCGTCCACGGCGCGCTGGCTGCGCACCAGCGACGGCCTGTGTTTCGGCATGGCGTCCGGCAGGTCGCGGTACACGCCGCCCGGGCGGTAGTAGGCCGCGTGCATGCGCGCGCCCGACACCGCTTCATAGACGTCGAACAGGTCTTCGCGGTCGCGGAAGGCGTACAGGAAGGGGCCCATGGCACCGATGTCCAATGCGTGCGCGCCCAACCACATAAGATGGTTTAGGATACGCGTGATCTCGTCGAACATCACACGGATGTACTGCGCGCGGATCGGCGCTTCGATGCCCAGCAGCTTCTCGATCGCCAGCACATAGCCGTGCTCGTTGCACATCATCGAGACGTAGTCGAGGCGGTCCATGTACGGCACCGACTGCAGGTAGGTGCGGGTTTCGGCCAGCTTCTCGGTGCCGCGGTGCAGCAGGCCGATGTGCGGGTCGGCGCGCTGGATCACCTCGCCGTCCAGCTCCAGCACGAGGCGCAGCACGCCGTGCGCTGCCGGGTGCTGCGGACCAAAGTTCAGGGTGTAATTCTTAAGCTCAGCCATTATTTCATCCCGTAGGTTTCTTCGCGGATCACGCGCGGAATGTTTTCACGCGGCTCGATCGTCACGGGTTGGTAGATCACGCGCTTCTGCTCGGGGTCGTAGCGCATCTCGACGTAGCCCGAAATCGGGAAGTCCTTGCGGAACGGGTGGCCGATGAAGCCATAGTCGGTCAGGATGCGGCGCAGGTCGCCATGACCTTCGAACAGGATGCCGAACAGGTCGAACGCTTCGCGCTCGAACCAGTTGGCGTTGCGCCAGATGCCGGTGATCGAGGACACCAGCGGCATGTCGTCGTCCGGGCAGAACACGCGGACGCGCACGCGCCAGTTGTGCTCGATCGACAGCAGGTGGACCACCACCGCGAAGCGCAGGCCATCCCAGGCGCCTTCGCCGTAGTTCAGGTAGTCGACGCCGCACAGGTCGATCATTTCTTCAAAGCGCAGGGAGGCATCGTCGCGCAGGGCCTGCATCGCGGAGAGGTAGTCGGCGGCCTTGACCACCACGGTGACTTCGCCGAGCGCCGACGAAATGGCGGCGCGCTCGCCGAGCGCATTCTTCAGGGCGAGCTCAAGGACTTCGAGTTTTGTCGTCATGATTTAATTCGGCAGGTTCTCTTATCGCGCGATGGTGTTCGTGCGCTTGATCTTGTTCTGCAGCTGGATGATGCCGTACAGCAGAGCTTCGGCGGTCGGCGGGCAGCCCGGGACATAGACGTCGACCGGCACGATGCGGTCGCAGCCGCGCACGACCGAGTAGGAGTAGTGGTAGTAGCCGCCGCCGTTGGCGCAGGAGCCCATCGAGATGACCCAGCGCGGCTCGGCCATCTGGTCGTAGACCTTGCGCAGTGCCGGCGCCATCTTGTTGCACAGGGTGCCGGCGACGATCATCACGTCGGATTGGCGCGGGGACGGACGGAACACGACGCCGAAGCGGTCGAGGTCGTAGCGGGCGGCGCCGGCGTGCATCATCTCGACTGCGCAGCAAGCCAAGCCGAATGTCATCGGCCACATCGAGCCGGTACGGGCCCAGTTGATCAGCTTATCGGCTGTAGTGGTAACAAAACCTTCGTTTAAAACGCCTTCAATAGCCATGGCTTATTCCCAATCAAGGGCACCTTTCTTCCAGATGTACCAGAAACCGACGACGAATTCGGCGATGAAGACCATCATCGTGACGAACGCGGGCCAGCCCAGTTCGCGTATCGAGACGCCCCATGGGAAGAAGAATGCCGTTTCCAGATCAAACAAAATAAACAGGATCGCGACCAGGTAGTACCGGACGTCGAATTTCATGCGCGCATCTTCGAATGCTTCGAAACCGCATTCGTACGGCGACAGCTTGGCGGCGTCGGGACGGTGCGGCGCAATGATGCGGCCGAGGACTTGTGGAGCGACACCAACGCCGATACCGACAAGGAGGAACAAAAGGACGGGGAAGTAATTCTCGAGGTTCACAGCAGGAAAGCCTTTTTGAACGATCGGTTGATGAAAACACTGCATGACTGCAGCACCGCATCGCGCAATCCTGGCTTGGGGCCTACCACCAGGATCGTACGACTGAGAACCTCAGAAAGCTGCTGCGAACTATCGCTCGCAACGCTTTCTGAAGTCCTCATGATCCTCGTAAAAAAGCCAGCTAAAGGCAAGGAGCGGAGTCCATGCGCCCTAGCTGGCTTCTGTATCTTGGTGCCGACGGCGAGACTCGAACTCGCACAGCTTGCGCCACTACCCCCTCAAGATAGCGTGTCTACCAATTTCACCACGTCGGCTGGAGACCAGTATTCTACCCTGTCTAAGCACCTTTTTTCAATGCCCAAATTGCGTTTATACAAGGAAGTTTACTGAATTTCTCAACTTGCTTTTCGCTGTATTCACAGCCTGGCGGATCGAGAAGCCGCCAGGGCTTACTGGCGGAGAGAACCCACCGATACTACACCACCCCGCACAAGCCTGCACGGAGGGGTCCACTTTTACGGGGTGGACCGGGAGCCTGCCTTAGCTGGCCGAATTACTTGGCCGGAGCCGGAGCGGCCGGAGCGGCGCCCGGCACGTCCTGGGTCGCGGCCGGAGCCGGGGCCGCAGGCGCAGCTGCACCAGGAGCCGCCGGCACCGTGTTCGGAACGGCATTGCCCGCATTGTTCGCCGGAGCGGCCGGTACCGGCGTACGCTCCATCACGCCGCCGCCCACGCTGGCCGCCGGACGGTTGGTGCCGAAGTAGGCCAGCGCCAGGGTCGAGGCGAAGAAGATCGCTGCGGCCACCGCGGTCGACTTCGACAGGAAGTTCGAAGAACCGCTGGCGCCGAACAGGCTGCCGGACGCGCCGGAACCGAAGGCGGCGCCCATATCGGCACCCTTACCGTGCTGGACGAGCACGAGACCGATGATGGTCAGCGCGGACACGACCTGCAGAACAACGATCAGATTGAACAACACGTTCATTATTATTCCATTCCAAGGTTAACTACGTTGCAAATTCTTATTCGGGCGGCATGATCAGGTGGCGTGAATAATAGCCAGAAAATCCTGCGCCTTCAACGCCGCCCCGCCGATCAAGCCGCCATCGATGTCGGGCTGCGCCAGCAGTTCATGCGCATTCTCCGGCTTCATGCTGCCGCCGTACAGGATGGCCACGCCATCCGCCGCGGAGCCGGCGCGGGCCCGCAGTTGGGCGCGCAGCTGGGCGTGCACTTCCTGCGCCATCTCCGGCGTCGCGGTCCTGCCGGTGCCGATCGCCCACACGGGTTCGTAGGCGACCACGATCTTGCCGACCGCCTCGGCCGGCAGCAGCTCCAGCACCGCGCCGAGCTGGGCGCCGACCACGTCGACGGTCCGCCCCGCTTCGCGCTGCTCCAGCGTTTCACCGACGCAGACGATCGGGGTCAGTCCTTCGCCCAGTGCCGCCTGCGCCTTCTTCGCCACCAGCTCGCTGCTCTCGCCATGGTAGGCGCGGCGCTCCGAGTGGCCGACGATCACGTAGCGGCAGGCGAAGTCCGACAGCATCTTCGCGCACACTTCGCCCGTGTAGGCACCGCCCGAGTAGGCCGAGACATCCTGCGCACCCCAGGCGATCGGGCCGCCTTTCAGCGCATCTTCGCATTGCTGCAGATAAGGCGCCGGCACGCACACGGCGATCGATGCCTTGGCGCCGTCCAGGCCCGCGGCGATCCCATCCAGCAAGGCCGCGTTTGCGGCACGGCTGCCGTTCATCTTCCAGTTACCTACGATGAGCTTGGCCCGCATCAGAACCTCACGGTCAAATAACCCGCTATTTTAGCGGTCGTTGAAAGGGCGGTCAAACGAAGGCTGACCAAATGCATGGTTTTCATGGTTGCTTCCAAAGTTGTGGGTATTCGTTGCTCGGGTGCGCGCCTATGCGGCGACCTCGAGCATGATCTTGCCGACGTGGGCGCTGCTCTCCATCAGCGCGTGCGCTTGCGCCGCCTGTTCGAGCGGGAAGCTGCGATGGATTACCGGCCTGATCTTGCCGGCCTCGATGAGCGGCCAGACGCGTTCGCGCAATTCGCGTGCGATTTGCGCCTTGAAGGACACCGGGCGCGGGCGCAGGGTCGAGCCGGTGATCGTCAGGCGCCGCCGCAGCACCTGGCCGAGGTCGACCTCGGTGCGGGCGCCGCCGAGCAGCGCGATCAGGGCGATGCGGCCGTCATCGGCCAGGCAGGAAATTTCGCGCTTGATGTAATCGCCGCCGACCATGTCGAGCACCACGTCGACGCCCTTCCCGCCCGTCAGCTCCTTCACCACGGCGGCAAAGTCCTCGGTCTTGTAGTCGATTGCGCGCTCGGCGCCGAGGCGTTCGCAGGCCCGGCATTTATCCTCGCTGCCGGCGGTGGCGAACACGCGGTGGCCGAGGGCGGCGGCCAACTGGATCGCGGTGACGCCGATGCCCGAGCTGCCGCCCTGCACCAGCAGGCTCTCGCCCGGCTGGAGGGCGGCGCGCTGGAACACATTGCTCCACACGGTAAAGAAGGTCTCGGGCAGCGAGGCGGCTTCGAGCGGGCTCAGGCCCTTCGGCACCGGCAGGCATTGCTCCAGCGGCGCCGCGCAGTACTCGGCATAACCGCCGCCCTGCACCAGGGCACACACCAGGTCGCCCTTGTTGAAACCGCTCGTGCCGAGCTCGCCGTCGACGATCTCGCCGGCCACTTCCAGGCCCGGCAGGTCGGACGCGCCCGGCGGCACCGGGTATTGGCCGATACGCTGAAAAACGTCCGGACGGTTGACGCCGGCGGCGATCACACGGATCAGGATTTCGCCGGCCTTCAATTCGGGCAGTGGCCGCTCGCAGGGCTGCAGGACTTCGGGCTTGCCGAATTGCGTGATTTCGATAGCGCGCATAGTGTTGAAATGCCTGTTAAATAAGTGTCAATTGTACGCCACTCGGCATGCCCTCACCAAGTGGAAGGGCGGCCAACAATTGCTGATAACGCTATCAATGCGCAAGTAAATGCGCCTGCTGTCGAATCCGCCGGAAGGCTCGCTGGCCGGCCGCAACATCCTGGAACGCTTCGACCGCGCCCACGAGAGGGGCATTGCCGTGGTCGGCGCAACGCTCACGCCGTTCGAAGGCGCCGCTTACTATTCGCTGGAGAAGGAAGTGGTGCGGCAGGCGGTCAACAACTGGATCCGTTCGAGCGACGAGTTGATGCGGTGATCGGCTTCGACCGCGTCACCCGCGATCCCACCCATCCGACCCGCTTCCTGCCGGCCCATGACAGCGGCGACCACCTGCACCCGAACGACCTGGGCTACCAGGCGATGGGCAATGCAGTGCCGCTCGAATTGTTCCGCTCGCTGGGTACGGGGTACCTGAAAGCGCAGCCGGCGCTGCCGACTAAGCGGTAAACGACGTCGTCCCCGCGCGAAGGCGGGGACGACGCTACGACAAGCTACAAATTACTTCTTGTTGTCGTTCTTGTGGCTCTGCGAGCCGGCCTTCGCATGCTGCTCCGGGGTACCGCCGCGGGTGCCACCGCCGCTGCTGCCGCTGCCGCCACCGCTCTGCTGGCTGCCGCTGCCGCCACCGCTTTGCTGGCTGCCGTCGTTCTTGTGGCTCATGGAGCCGGCACGGCGTGCCTCTTCCGAGGTGAACTCGTGGGCGTTGCCCGAAGCGTGGGCTGCCTTGCCGCCTTCCGAAGCGATTTCGCGCTGCTTCTGCGGATCCATCGATGCGAAACCGCGGTTGCTGGTGTCGCCGCTCTGGTTGTTACCCTTGTTGCCGCCGCCTTGGTTGTTCGATGCCATGATTGTTGCCTCCAATAGTTGGGTTATGCACCAGCCCGTTGAAAAACTGGCTGAGACAGGACCATCTTAGTCATCATGGACCGGTCCGCCCACCACGGACGCCCCATCGCTTTGTAGGACTACGCCTTCATGGAATGTCAGTATGGTCTTTACATCGAAAAGCAACTCAAGGGTTGCCGCCGCCCGTGCGCGATTGGGTCGGCAGCGGCGTGCCGGGCTTCCAGTTGCGCGACAGCGCCTGCGCTTCCTCGATCTGTTCCTGGGTCATCTGGCGCGCGATGATGGCGCGCTGTTCGGTCGCGCTGCGGTGGCCGTTCGCGGCAGCAAGATTCCACAGCATGTATGCGATCACCATGTCCTGCGGCATACCGGCGACGTGATAGCGGTACATCAGGCCCAGCGCGTGCTGGGCGTCCGGATGGCCCTGCTCGGCGGCCTTGCGGAACCATGTCACCGCCAGCTTCTGGTCTTGCGGCACCGAGTTTCCCGTGTAATACATCGCGCCGATCACGTACTGGGCGTCGGCCTTGCCCTGCAGCGCCGCCTTGTAGTGCCAGGCGAAGGCCTGCTTGTAGTCGCGCTGCACGCCGCGACCCATGTAATACATCAGGCCCAGCAAATGCTGCGCATCCGCGTTGCCGGCCTTGGCAAGCGGCGTGATTTCCTTCAGCGCCAGCGCGTAGTTGCGGGCGTTGTAGGCATTGGCGCCTTCCGTGAAGCCTGCCATCGCACTGCTGTGCAAGCCAAGGGCCAGCAGGATGGCAACGATGTGTTTTCTCATTGTCTCGTTCGGAACGGATGCCCTGCGGGTCCTTGCCCTTCGGGTCTTGTTCTGGTTGTCGCCCTGGGTCGCCTTACTTCCAGCTGACCTTGCCCAGCCCATCGACCGCCACCTTGCGGTTCAGCGGCTTGCCGTACACCGTCACCGAGCCCATGCCGGACAGGTTCAGGTTCGCGTTCTGGTGCGCCGTGACGCTGGCGTTGCCCAGGCCGGACAACTCAACGTTGACGCTGTCGGCGGTAAATTCTTTGGCGTCCAGGCTGCCCAGCCCGCCGAGGTCGGCCTTCAGCCACCTGGCGCGCCCGCTCAGGGTCACGAAGCCGGCGCCGCGCAGGTTCAGGTCGACGCCCTCGCCGCTCAGGCTCTGCAGGTGCATGCTGCCGATGCCGCCCAGGCTGGCCGACACCAGCCGGTAATGACAGGATATCCGCATCGATCCGGCGCCATCCAGGCTCAGTTCCAGCTCGTCGCCCGAGAAGCCGGAGACGTCGGTCGAGCCGACGCTCTCGGAACTCAGCTCGCGCAGCGCCGGCAGGGTCAGCTCGGCATGCAGCGAACCCAGGCGCATGTGGCCGTGGATGTCGCTGTCGATGTTCAGCGTGTCGCCGCTCTGCACGGTGACGGTCTTAGCCAGCCAGCGCGGATCGCCGCTCAAGGTCAGCGTGGCGGTGCTGCCCTGGCGGATCCGCAGGTCGACCGCACCGTCGAGCTTGACGCGCACCACGCGTGCATCGATCGGGCGCGTCTCGGTGGCGACCTCGGGCGCCGCATGCGCCATGCCGAAGCAGGCCCAGAAGGCGGTGGCCGCCGTGCCGAGCTTGAAAACCTTGTTCATCCAATTCTCCGAGTCCATGTTCCTGTTGTGCAAGCGTACCGTGCTCCTGGAAATCGTGCTACCTCGACAATTTCCAAGTTGGCATCACTACAGCCTCAGCGTAAGGACTTGGCTCGTCCATGCCCACGGGATTGCGACGAACTGCAGAAAGCGCGCCCCGAGCGACACGATGGCGGGAATGACATGCAGATCCGGCCCGGCGCTTTGACGCGGCCGAGCCGGCCATTATGCGGGACGTCTTGACGGGAAACTGTACGAATTTGTCACTGGAGGACTTCCGGATTATGTTGCTCTCAAACAAAAAATTCCTTTTTTACATGGCATTACGTTAAGATAAACCGCTGCCCGGATACGATCCGGACAGAAAGACGCAGTTTCGAGTTCAGCCAAACCAGAGGTTATTCAATGCGCATGCGCCTATTACCCGCCCTGCTTGCCGGGGTGTCGCTGTCGCTGTCCGCGTACGCCGCGAACAGCGACCAGTGGACCCTGCCGGTCAACATCAAGAAGCTCGACAACGGCCTGACGGTCGTCGTCTCCGAAGACCACAGCTCGCCCACCGTGGGCGTCTCGGTCGTCTACCACGTCGGCATGCGCCTCGAACCACGCAACCGCACCGGTTTCGCCCACCTGTTCGAACACCTGATGTTCCAGGGCACGCCGAATGCGCCGAAGGGCGTGTTCGACCGCACCATCACCGGCGGCGGCGGCAACAACAACGGTTCGACCCGCCCGGACTTCACCAACTACATCGAGACCGCGCCGGTGTCCTCGCTCGAGCCGATCCTGTGGTTGGAGGCGGACCGCATGAAGACCCTCGACTTCAATCCGGCCACGCTGAAGAACCAGCAGGACGTGGTGAAGGAAGAGATCCGCGTGAACGTGAAGAACCAGCCCTACGGCGGCTTCAACTGGATCGACATCAGCAAGCTGGCCTTCAACAAGTGGGAAAACAATCACGACGGCTACGGCAGCTTCGAAGACCTCGAAGGCGCCAGCCTGGACGACGTGCGTGGCTTCCACCGCGATTACTACGGCCCGAACAACGCGGTGCTGGCGATCGCCGGCGACCTCACCCCGGCCCAGGGCTTCGCACTGGCCCAGAAATACTTCGGCGGCATCGCCAGGCGCCCGACGCCGAAAGGCACCGACTTCACCGAAGGCCTGAACACCGAGGAAAAGCGGATCGAGCAGAGCGACGCCCTGGCCCAGGTGCCAGCCGTGGCCGCCGCCTGGAAGGTGCCGGCCCGCGGCACGCCCGACCAGGCGCCGATGGCCGTGCTGGCCGAGCTGCTGGCCGGCAGCGATGCCTCGCTGTTCTACCAGGGCCTGGTGAAAGGCCGGCAGATCGCGCTGAACATGTCCGGCGGCTTCGGCCTGACCGGTCCGTTCGAATACGACGGCCCGACCCTGTTCACCGTGACCGCGCTGTACAAGCCGAACAGCAACGCCGACGCCCTGCTCGCCGCAATGGACGAGGAGATCGCCAAGGTCGCCAGGGACGGCGTCGACGACGCCACGCTGAAGCGCGTCAAGACCAGCATGGTGGCCGACTGGAACAACAGCCTGGAAAACATCCTGCGCCGCGCCGACAGCCTGGCCAAGCTGCAGACCCTGTGGGGCGACGCCAACGTGGTCAACAAGGTGCCGGGCTGGATCGAGGGCGTCACCTCGAAGGACGTCCAGCGCGTCGCCGCGACCTACCTGGTGCCGGCCAACCGCACCGTGATCGACCGGAAGCCGGTGGCGAAACCCGCCCCGCCGGCCGCGCCGCAGCCGGCGAACAAGGCAGTCACCACGCCGCCCCCGGCCGAACAAAAAACCGCACCGGCCGCTGCCGGCGCAAAAAACTAAGGAGAGCACGATGAAAAAGCTGATGCTCATTTCCGCCATCTCGATGGCGTTTGCAAGCTCGGCCTTCGCCGCCGAAGCAGCCGCCCCGGCGGCCCCGGCCGGCATGCCCGCCTACGCCAAGGACAAGCCGCTGCCGACCCCGCACATCGCCAAGAAGACCCTGGCCAACGGCCTGCAGGTCTGGGTGGTGCCGCGCAAGGGCGTACCGCGCGTCGACATGGTCCTGGCCGTGCGCGGCGCCGGCTACGTCGCCGACGACGCCGCCCATCCGGGCTTCGCCAACATGATGGCCGGCCTGCTGAACGAAGGCACCGCCAAGCACGACTCGCGCGCCATCGCCGAGCTGGCCCAGGGCCTGGGCGGCTCGGTAGGCGGCAGCGCTTCCGCCGACGGCATCACCGTCAGCGCCAACGCGCTGGCCTCGCAAGCCGGCCCGATGATGCAGCTGCTGGCCGAAGTCGCGCGCGCACCAGTCTTCCCGGCCAAGGAAGTGGCGCTGGCCAAGGCCAACGCGCTGCAATCCTTGCGCGTGGCCGAGACCCAGCCGCGCTTCCGCGCCGACCGCGCCCTCAACCGCGCACTGTTCGGCGAGCATCCCTACGGCCACACCACCCCGACCGTCGAAGCGATCAATTCGACCGACGAAGCGCTGCTGCGCGCCGAGCACGCCAAGCGCTTCCGTCCCGACCAGGCGCTGCTGGTGATCGCCGGCCGCATCAAGGAAGCGGACGCGCTGAAACTGGCCCGGCAGGCCTTCGGCGACTGGAAGGCCGAAGGCCCGGCCCCGGCCGCGGCGCCCAAGGCGCCTGGTGCCGCCAAGCCGGTCCATGTGCTGCTGGAGCGTCCGGGCAGCGTGCAGTCGACCATCCGCCTGGGCGGTTCCGGCATCGCCGCCACCGCCGCCGACCAGGTGCCGCTGCGCCTGGCCAGCACGGTGCTGGGCGGCGGCTTCTCGAGCCGCGTCAACATCAAGCTGCGCGAAGAAAAGGGCTATACCTACGGCGCCTCGGCCGGCGCGCGCATGATGCGCGAAGGCGGCAGCATCGTCGGCGGCGCCGACGTGCGCAACGAAGTGACCGGCGCGGCCCTGACCGAGTACTTCAACGAGTACAAGCGCATCGGCAGCGAGCTGATCACGCCGCAGGAAATGCAGATGCACAAGCGCTACGTTGCCGGCGGCTACGTGCTGAGCAACCAGATGCAGCGCGCGGTGGCCGCCACCCTGGCCGGCAACTGGCTGGTCGGCCTGCCGGCCGAGTACCTGGTCCAGTACGTGCCGCTGATCCAGAAGGTCACGCCGGAACAGGTGCGCGAGGTGTCGAAGAAGTACTTCGCGCCCGAGAACCAGTCGATCGTCGTGGTCGGCGATAGCAAGGCCGTGGGCGAACAGCTGAAGGCCTTCGGCGACTTCACCGTGACGGACAAGTAATCGTTCAGGTACGGGCGAACGAAAGCCTCCCGGGTGCGAGCCCGGGAGGCTTGTTTTTTATCCTTGCCTCACTTCTTGGCCGACTGCTTGCTGCCGCCGCTGGACGACTGCTTGGTCTCGCCGTGTTCGGCGCGCTGCTTGTTGACGATGCGCGACGCGACCTCTTCCTCGCGGCCGGGATAGCGGTGCTCCTTCTTGAACTCGGTCTCGAGCTTCTTGAACTCGCGCTCGCGCTTTGGGCTGGCTCCCTTGGGCATGATGGCCTCCGTCTGGTGGTGATGCCGCCAGAGTAGACCGGACACGGGGACGTTTCGGTGCGATGACGAACGTAGCGCGTGGGCACTCGATTGATGCCCCCGGCATCAATCGCCCACGCATCCGATCACCCCTGCAACGCCTTCTCGAGGTCATCCAGCTCGGCCGGCTTGACCAGGTGCGCGTCGAAGCCGGCCTCCTGGGCCTTGCGGCGGTCTTCCGGCGAACCGTAGCCGGTGTGCGCCACCAGCCGGATCGACTGCAGCTCGGGATGCCGCTTGAGCATGCGCGCCACTTCGTAGCCGTCGACGTTCGGCAGGCCGATGTCGAGCACGATCACGTCCGGGCGGCGCTCCAGCGCGAGGTCGATGATGTGGGTGGCGTCGGCCGTGGTGGTGGCGTCGTAGCCCATCTCGGCCAGCAGGAAGGACATCATCTCCATGGCGTCGAGGTTGTCGTCGACCAGCAGCACGCGCCGGCCGCCCTGCGCGGCATGACCGACCTGCTCGGCGGCCGGTGCGGACGGCTCCGGCATCGCGGTGCGCAGCACCGGCAGCTCGACCGTGAAGGTGCTGCCCATGCCGATCCCGGGGCTGGTCGCCGACAGGCGTCCGCCGTGCATCTCGAGCAGGCGCGACACCAGCGACAGGCCGATGCCCAGCCCTTCCGGTGCACGGTCCGGCGGCACCGCGGCCTGCGTGAACATGCCGAAGATGCGCGGCAGGCTGTCCTCGGCGATGCCGATGCCATTGTCCTGCACCGCGATGCGAACCAGCTCGCCGTCCAGCCGCACCTCGACCCTGATCTGGCCGCCCTTGGGCGTGAACTTGGCGGCGTTGTGCAGCAGGTTGCCCATCGACTGCGCCAGCCGCACCGGATCGCCCATCACCCAGATTTCGCGTTCCGGCTGGAGCACCTCGAGGTGGTGCCCGCGCGCCGCGATCAGCGGGCCTGCGGTCTCGATCGCCTGCGCGATCACGCCCTTCAGCTCGACCTCCTCCTTGCGCAGCGCGATCTTGCCTTCCGAGATGCGCGCCACGTCCAGCAGGTCGTCGACCAGGTGGGCCAGGTGGTCGACCTGGCGCGTGATCACCTCGCGGGCTCTGGCCTGGCGTTCGGCCGCGCCGGCGCCGCTGGAGCCCAGCAGCGCGGCCGCATTGCGGATCGGCGACAGCGGATTGCGCAATTCGTGCGCCAGGGTCGCCAGGAATTCGTTCTTGTTGCTGTCGGCCGCGCGCAGCAGGCTTTCCATTTCCTTGCGCCGCGTGATGTCGCTGGTCACGCGCGCCACGCGGTAGACCTCGGCGCGCTCGTCGCGCACCGGAAACAGGCGGTCGCGCACCCAGCGCACCGCGCCGTCGTTCAGCACGATGCGGAATTCGGCTTCGTAATGCGGATGTTCCCGCACGCCGCGCCAGAGGCCTTCGACGTAGCCGCGGTCTTCCGGGTGTACCGCCTCCATCCAGCTGCCCGGCTCGCGCTCGAGCGACTCGACGCTGCGGCCCCAGATCGTGGGATAGGCCTGGCTGACGTATTCGAGAGCGCGGGCCGGCACCGAGAACATCCAGAACACGTCCTCGATGTTGTCGGTCAGCTGGCGGAAGCGTTCCTCGCTGTCGCGCAGCGCGCTCTGGGTGCGGCGCATGCGCAGCAGCGCGTTGACGTTGGCGATCAATTCGTCGGCCTCGATCGGCGCCGCCAGGTAGTTGTCGGCGCCGCCTTCCAGGCCGCGGATCTTGTCGGCGCGGCCGGTCAGCGCGGCCGAGGTCTGCAGCACCAGCACCATCGCGCTGTCGGGATCGGCCTTGATGCGGCGGCAGACCTCGATGCCGTTGATGTCGGGGAGCTTCACGTCCAGCAGCACCAGCGAGATCGGGCCCTGCTTGACGGCCGCCAGCGCGTCGGTGCCGTTGGTGGCCTCCATGACCTCGAATCCGGCGCTCTGCAGGATCCGGGTCTTGGCGTAGCGGGCGCCGTCGTTGTCGTCGACATTCAGGATGAGGGTGGGATTCGTCATCGTCTATCCATCAATTTGCGGTAGGCTGCGCGGAAGGACCAGCCTGAAGGTGGAACCCGCGCCGACCTGGCTCTCGACCTCGACCCGGCCGCCCAGCAGCTCGGCCAGCTTGCGGCACAGCGGCAGGCCGAGGCCGGTGCCCTTGCTGCGGCGCTGCAGCGGATGCTCGATCTGGCTGAACTCCTCGAAGATCAGCTGCAGGTTGTCCGGGCTGATGCCGATCCCGGTGTCGGTCACCGCGAATGCGATAGTATCGTGCTGGCGATCCCAGTCCGCGCTCACGCGCACCGAACCCTGCTCGGTGAATTTCAGCGCGTTCGAGATGAAGTTGCGCAGCACCTGGGAAATCTTGCCCTCGTCCGAGTCGAAGGGCTCGTCGAAGTCCGGCGTCTCGAACACCAGCTCGACCTTGCTCTCGTCGACCAGCGGACGCAGCATGCCCTTGAGCGCGCGGAACAGGTTCTCGACCACCACTGGCGCCGGCAGCAGCTCGACCTTGCCGGCCTCGATCTTGGCCAGGTCGAGCAGGTCGTTGACCAGTTCCGACAGGTCGTTGGCGGCTTTTTCGATGAACTTGACCTGGCGCTCCTGCTCGACCGTGAGGTCGCCGTCCAGGCGGTCCAGCAGCAGCTTGGCCAGCGCCCGGATCGACGACAGCGGCGTGCGCAGTTCGTGGCTGGTGTTCGACAAAAAGCGCGACTTCATTTCGTCGGCGCGGCGCAGGTGCTCGGCCTTGTCCTCGATCTCGGCGTACAGCGCGACGATGCCGCGGTTGGTATCCTCCAGCTCGCGCGTCAGCGCCAGCAGGTCTTCCTGGCGCTCGCGCAGCTCGGCCAGCGTGGACACCAGTTCCTGGTTCTGCTGGTGCACTTCCAGGTAGCTGTTGGCCACCGGGCTGTCCTTGGCCAGCTGGGCGCCCAGCTCGGCCAGGCGCGCCCCGTCCACCCACGACTGGGGCGGCAGCAGCTTGCACATCGTGAGCATCGGCACGCCGTGCGCGTCGGTCTCGATCGTGCACTCGTCCATCAGGCGATGCGCGGTCACCACGGCGTCGTCCGGCAGGGATGCGCCCACGGCCGTGCTGCCGGCCGCGATCGTCATCTCCAGGCACTGGCGGCCGGCATGCTCGCGCACCAGGAACGCGGCGCGCCCGCCGAAGCCCAGCTGGCAGGCGCCGCGCGCCACTTCCGACACCGCGGTGGCGATCCGCACCTGGTCCTGCTGCGAAAAGCCGAGCAGGGCCGACACCTGGCGCGCGCGCTGGCGCACCAGCACCACGTCCTGATCGCCGGCCAGGCTCACGTTGAGGATGCGTTGGCCGCTCATGCATGTCCTCCCCGGCGGCGGCCGACCAGCACCATGGCATCGTCGCGGCGGCGGATGAAGTCGCGCATCAGGATGCCCGCCACCAGCGCCGGGGTGCGCGCGTGCAGGCCGGGATAATCGTTCAGGTCCCACTGGGTCTGCACGCCGTCCGAATGCAGGATGCACAGGGCGCCCGGCGGGCAGTCGACGCTGAACTCCTGCACCTTGCGCATGTTGGCGCCGACGATGCCGTTGTGCGAGACCAGCGCGCGCCGCGCCGTGCCGTCGTGGACCAGCCCACTCACGTTGCCGATCCCGGTAAAACGCAGCAGGTCAGCGCCGTAGTCGATGCGCGCCACCGACAGCGCGGCGCCGCGCGTGATGCGCAGCGCCTCGTGCGCCGCATGCAGCACTTCGGACGGCGCCGACGACGGCCGCCGCTCGAGGGCCTCGATCGCCGCGCGCGCGGCCTTGGCCGCCTCCGGGCCGTGGCCCAGGCCGTCCACCCCGAGCAGGGTGGCGCCGTCCAGGTCACAGCTCGCGGCCCAGCCGTCGCCGCAGGCTTCTTCGCCCGCCAGCGGCACGCACAGGGCGCCGATCTCGATGCCGCAGGCCTCGGGCGGCGGGCTGCCGCGCCACAGGCGCATGAAGAAGGCGGCCCCCTTGCCACGCATCGACCAGACGTCGAACTCGTCGGACTGGCGCTGCAGCGCGCCCAGGCCGGTGCCGGCGGTGCCTGCGGTGGAGACGCCGTCGCGGATGCTGGTCGCGAGGTCGGCGATGCCGGGGCCGTGATCGATCGCCAGCACGTCGATGCCGGCCATCGATGCGCCCGACTGCGCGCGCATGACGTACAGGGTGCCCTCCCCGGCGTGCTTGAGGATATTGGTGCCGGCTTCGGTAATCACGATCGCCAGCCTGCCCGCCTGGACATCGTCGAACCCGAGCTCGTCGGCCAGCTTCTGGCCTGCGCGGCGGGCGGCGGCGATGTCGCTGGCGTGGATGATCGGGAACACGAGCTGCGTTAACAGCGAACTGATCAGCGTTTCCATTTGACGACAGACACTGCCGTGCCTTCCCCCGGACGGGAATCGATCTCGAACTCGTCGACCAGGCGCCTGGAGCCGCCCAGTCCGAGCCCGAGGCCGCCGCCGGTCGTGAAACCGTCGCGCAAGGCCTGCTCGAGATCGGGAATGCCCGGTCCATTATCCACGAAGATCAGGCCGACGCCGCGCTTGAAACCGTCTTCCAGCGCGTCGAGATGGACCAAGCCGCCGCCGCCGTACTTGATCGTGTTGCGGGCCAGTTCACTGGCCGCGGTCACCAGCTTGGTCTGGTCGACCAGCGACAGGGCGATCGCCACCGCGCGCTCGCGCACGTGCCTGCGCAGCCCGACCACGTCCTCGTCGGAACGCAGCGGCAGCGTCGTGCGCGCGGTGCGCAGGCGGCCGTTGCGCTCCAGGAGCGCGGTGTCGAATGCCACCGCGGTGTTGAGAGCTGCGCTCATCAAAAGTGCGTCTTTCCTAACAGGGTCATGCCCTTTTCCACGTTGAGTGCCGTCTTCACGCCGTGCAGGGTCAGGCCCAGCTCCACCAGCGTGATCGCCACCGCCGGCTGCATGCCGACCACCACGGTCTGGGCATCCAGCACGCGCGCCATCGCGGCGGTATTGCTGATCATGCGGCCGATGAAGGAGTCGACCAGGTCCAGCGCCGAGATGTCGATCAGCACGCCCTTGGCATTATCGCGCACGATGCGCTCGGTCAGGTCGTCCTGCAGCGTCATCGCCAGGCGGTCATGCATGTCGACCTGGATCGTTACCAGCAGCAGGTCGCCCATGCGGAGAATCGGAATACGTTCCATGCCGGGCTCAATCCTTCTTGATGATCGAGGTGCCGGTACGCTCGAGCGCGACCACGAAAGCGTCGGCCAGGGTGGCCTTGGTCATCACGTCCTCGAGGTTGACGCCGAGGTGGACGATGGTCTGGGCGATCTGCGGGCGGATGCCGCTGATGATGCAGTCCGCGCCCATCAGGCGGGCGGCGGCGATGGTCTTCATCAGGTGCTGCGCCACCAGGGTGTCGACGGTCGGCACGCCGGTGATGTCGATGATCGCGATGGCCGCGCCGGTGTCGACGATCTTTTGCAGGATGTTTTCCATCACCACCTGGGTCCGCGCGGAATCGAGGGTGCCGATCAGCGGCAGCGCCAGTATGCCGTTCCACAGCTTGACCACCGGGGTCGAGAGTTCCAGCAGTTCCTGCTGCTGGCGCACGATGATCTGGTCGCGGGCGCGCTGGAACACCTCGATGGTGTACAGGCCCAGCTTGTCGAGCAGCGTGCTGACGACCCAGGACGCGTTGGCCAGGACTGCCTGATCGCCGGCGAAGCCAGCGTTCAGGCGGGTGAACAGCGGTTGCTTGAGGGAAAACACGAAGGTCGCGGTTTCGCCCGGGGTCGAACCGCCCCTCGCGCGCGACGATGAGATCTCGGCCAGCAGGTCGCGCACCTCATCCCAGGAGCGGTGCTCGATGTTCTGCAGCTCGCCGCCGCGGGTGGCAGTGCTGAAGGCCGTCAGGAATTGCTGGCAATGCTTGCGCAACTGCTCCTTGGACACCGCGTTAGACCGTACCGTCAGCGCTTCCAGTTGCGCCATCCAGTCGGCACCGATGTCTGCCTCGTGCTCCTGGACGATCTGACTGATACGGGTAGCGTAGTCCTGAGTGCTCATCTTTTTTTCCTTTAGGTCTTGGACGGGCGAAGGCCTTTTATGTCACATGACAAGGCCATTCTGTTAAATGACTAACTATACCATTCCTTTCCTTCATGACACGACACGATTGAGTACGGCGCTTCTTATTTTGTCTTACAGTCGAGCATGCCAATTGCTTACGGAACCGACGATGAGTTTACAAAACCTGCTGGACATCGGCAGCCTCGACAAGGCTGAACCGCGGCGCGACGACATCCAGCGCCTGCTGGCCGCCGCCGAGCGCAACCTGAACGATGCCGGCGTTATCGACATCAGCGACGAAAACCGCTTCGACGCGGCCTACAAGTGCGTGATGCAGTGCGCGATCGCGGGCCTGCTGGCGCACGGCTACCGCACCTCGACCCGCAAGCCCGGCCATCACCAGACCGCGATCCAGTCGCTGCCGACCACCATCGGCCTCGACAAGGCAATCATGGTCGAGCTCGACGAATTGCGCAAGCTGCGCAATTGCGACGACTATGAAGGCGACCCGATCAGCCCTGGGTCGGTCGAGGATGCGCGGGTGCATGCGACAGCCCTGCTGGCCGATATCAGGGCCTGGCTTGGGAAGCATCATCCCGACTTAATCTAAGTTTATCCAGCAACAATTCAAGCCGCGCTTTTCTACGCCATCGTCCTGAGTTGTCACCTTCGTAACCAATGGAAAGGAAGCGACATGCGGATGATCCTTGTCCTGGCGGCGACCCTGCTGCCATTGGTGTCGGCGGCTGCACCCACGGACCAGCAGAGCGCGCTGAATGAATGTGGCGCCTTGTCGCCGCCTCCCGCCAGGCTTTTGCACGCTATCGCGAAACGCAGTGCGCATTCATCTCATCGCTGGGCGGGGGCGCTATTGCAAATGCGCTCCACATGCGCCGGCTGGCCTGCACGATCGACCTCAACAATGAGCGCGCGGCATCGCTGTCAAAAGGCATTGCCGATCTGCCCCGGCACTGACCGACAATGAGGACGTAAAAAAACCGCCAGGCTCACGCACTGGCGGTTTTTTGTCCGACTGGCCGCCGCAGCGGCCAAGGAGCAGACAGGATTACTGCGCCGCACCCGCCGCCGCGTCGTCCGCGGCAGCAGCCTTCATCGACAGCTTCAGGCGGCCGCGCTCGTCGGTCTCGAGGACCTTCACGCGCACTTGCTGGCCTTCCTTCAGGTAGTCGGCCACGGCGTTGACGCGCTCGTTGGCGATCTGGCTGATGTGCAGCAGGCCGTCTTTGCCCGGCATCACTTGCACGATGGCGCCGAAGTCCAGCAGCTTGAGCACGGTGCCGTCGTAGGTCTTGCCCACTTCGACCGATGCGGTCAGCTCTTCGATGCGGCGCTTGGCTTCCTGGCCGGCGGCGGCGTCGACCGACGCGATGGTCACGATGCCTTCGTCGGTGATGTCGATCTGGGTGCCGGTCTCTTCGGTCAGCGCGCGGATCACGGCGCCGCCCTTGCCGATCACGTCACGGATCTTTTCCGGGTTGATCTTGATGGTGATCAGGCGCGGGGCGAAGTCCGACAGTTCGGTCTTCACGGTCGGCATGGCTTTCTGCATCTCGGCCAGGATGTGCTGGCGGCCTTCCTTGGCCTGCGCCAGTGCCACCTGCATGATTTCCTTGGTGATGCCCTGGATCTTGATGTCCATCTGCAGCGCGGTGATGCCGTTGGCGGTACCGGCCACCTTGAAGTCCATGTCGCCCAGGTGGTCTTCATCGCCCAGGATGTCGGTCAGGACCGCGAACTTGCCGCCTTCCTTGATCAGGCCCATGGCGATGCCGGCCACGTGCGCCTTCATCGGCACGCCGGCGTCCATCAGTGCCAGGCAGCCGCCGCAGACCGATGCCATCGACGACGAACCGTTCGATTCGGTGATTTCCGAGACCAGGCGCACCGAGTAGCTGAACTCTTCCGGTGCCGGCAGCGCGGCGACCAGCGCGCGCTTGGCCAGGCGGCCGTGGCCGATTTCGCGGCGCTTCGGGGTGCCCACACGGCCGGTTTCGCCGGTGGCGAACGGAGGCATGTTGTAGTGCATCATGAAGTCGTCGGTGTACTCGCCCATCAGCGCGTCGATCTTCTGGCTGTCGCGGCCGGTGCCGAGGGTGGCGATGACCAGCGCCTGGGTTTCGCCGCGGGTGAACAGGGCCGAGCCGTGGGTACGCGGCAGGACGCTGGTGCGGATCGAGATCGGACGCACGGTGCGGGTGTCGCGGCCGTCGATGCGCGGCTCGCCGTCCAGGATCTGCGAACGCACGACCTTGGCTTCCATGTCGAACAGGATGTTGCCGACTTCGGCCGCATCCGCTTCGATACCCTGCTCGGCCAGGCCGGCCATCACCTCGCCCGACAGCGACTTCAGCTTCTGCTGGCGCGCCGATTTTTCGCGGGTCTGGTAGGCGTCGCGCACCTTGGCTTCGGCCAACTGGGCGACTTGGGCGATCAGGGTTTCGTTCTTCGGTGCCGGGCTCCACTCGACTTCCGGCTTGCCGCCTTCTTCGACCAGGGCGTGGATCGCGTCGATCACGGCCTTCATCTGCTCGTGGCCGTAGACGACCGCGCCCAGCATGATTTCTTCGGACAGTTGCTGGGCTTCGGATTCGACCATCAGCACGGCGTGTTCGGTACCGGCGACGACCAGGTCCATCTGCGAGGTCTTCAGCTGGGTGGTGCTCGGGTTCAGGATGTACTGGCCGTTCGAGTAGCCGACGCGGGCGGCGCCGATCGGGCCGCTGAACGGGATGCCGGCCACGCACAGGGCGGCCGAGGCACCGATCATCGCAGGGATGTCCGGATCGATTTCAGGATTGACCGACAGCACGTGGATGATGACCTGGACTTCGTTCAGGTAGCCTTCCGGGAACAGCGGGCGGATCGGACGGTCGATCAGGCGCGACGTCAGGGTCTCCTTCTCCGACGGACGGCCTTCGCGCTTGAAGAAGCCGCCCGGGATCTTGCCGGCGGCATAGCTCTTCTCGATGTAGTCGACGGTCAGCGGGAAGAAGTCCTGGCCCGGCTTGGCGTCCTTCCTGGCCACCACGGTTGCCAGGACGACGGTGTCCTCGACCGACACGACGACGGCGCCGCTGGCCTGGCGAGCGATTTCGCCGGTCTCCAGGGTCACGGTATGGTCGCCGTACTGGAAGGTTTTCGTAACTTTGTTAAACATGGGTAATCCCTTTCTATTTGCCGACAGAATTTCAGGCGCTGTCGTTCACCTCACCACAATTCCCAATCATTCGGGGTCAGAGCCCGGTTCGTACGGGTGGGCTCTGACCCCGACTGACTAAAGAAACAAGAAACGAAAAATGCCTGCGACAGTCTGGCTGACGCAGGCATTTCGTGATCAAGCCGATTGGCTCAATGCGTAGATTACTTACGCAGGCCCAGCTTGGCGATCAGGTCGCGGTAACGGTTCAGGTCCTTGCCCTTCAGGTAAGCCAGCAGGCTCTTACGACGGTTGACCATCATGATCAGGCCGCGGCGGGAGTGGTGATCCTTCTGGTGTTCCTTGAAGTGGCCGTTCAGTTCATTGATGCGGGCGGTCAGCAGTGCAACCTGAACTTCCGGCGAACCGGTATCTTTGTCGCCACGTGCGTTGTCCGCAATGATGGCGGCTTTGTTGATGTTTTCTACGGTCATGATATTACCTTTCACATGCGGTGCAAGAGTCGGAACCCAGCGCACCGTGAGTTATCAAAAGCCTGGCCTTGAAAGCCAAGACCGGGAAGTATAGGGTAAAACGTCCAGTGAGGCCAGTTTTTCCTGAGCTTCGCTACAATGCACTGGTGGCCAATGCCACTTCGGCATGCTTCAAGGACGGACACGATGAACAGAACGATCAAGAAGACGACAAGCAAGGCCGCCATCCTGGCGCTCGCGCTGGCGCTATCCGCCTGCGCCCCGCTGGTGCGCAGGACGCCCGCCGTGGGCACGCCGCTGGCCGAGGTGACGGCCAGGCTCGGCCAGCCGAACGCCGTGTATCCGGCTCCGGACGGCGGCCAGGTGCTGGAATACCGCGGCCAGCCGATGGGCCAGTTCCAGCACATGGCACGCATCGGGCCGGACGGGCGCTTGCTGTCCTACGACCAGGTGCTGACCAGCGAAAACTTTGCGCGTGTGGAGATCGGCCGCTGGAACAAGGACGACGTCCTGCGCCATTTCGGCCGCCCGGCCGAAGTCTCGCGCGAGCGCGTGGACGGCGACGAAGTCTGGTCCTACCGCTACAAGGAAAAAGGCGTATGGGACTCGCTGATGAACATTACCTTCACCAAGCCCGGCGTCGTGCGCCGGCTGGAGAATACCGCGGACCCGGTGCTCGACACGCGGTTCAAGGGAGTATGAGGCCATGATGACTTACCCGATCAACAGAACGGCGGGCGCGGCCCTGGCGCTGCTGGCCGCGCTTTCCGTGTCCGCCTGCGCCCCGCTGTTTCGCCAGCCGCCGCCCGCGGGCGCGCCGCTGGCCGAGGTCACGGCCGCGCTGGGCCAGCCGAACGCCAGCTATCCCGAACCTGGCGGCGGCCAGGTGCTGGAGTACGGCGGCCAGCCGATGGGCCAGTTCCAGTACATGGCGCGGATCGGCCCGGATGGCCGATTGGTGTCCTACGACCAGGTCCTGACCAGCGAGAATTTCGCCAAGGTGAAGATCGGCCAATGGACCAAGGACGACATCCTGCGCAACTTCGGCCGCCCGGCCGAAATCTCGGCCGTGGCCTTCCACAACTACGAGGTCTGGTCCTACCGCTACAAGGAATCCGGCGTGTGGAATTCGATGATGCACGTGCACTTCGACCAGCAGGGCGTCGTGCGCCAGATGCTGAACGGACCGGACCCGCGCTACGACGACCGCTTCCGGCGTTTTTAAGCCAGTCGTTTTTAAGCCATTACTAACAGGGTGTAGACGAAATCAATAACGTAACTGTGGCATGCTGTCTTGGTATTGCGGAAGGATGCTACGGCCCGAAACATCTACCGGATTCTCAGCCGTTGGCCAATCTCGGCGGCAGGCTGCCAGCATTAAAGCCTGAGCATCTCGCAGCCTTGCCCGATATCGTGAGAGCTCGCGCAGGCCAGTTTGCAACAGATTGCTGGAGAGTTGTCCCGCCGCTGCGGAGTACGCGTGCGTGAAGCCACCATCCGTCGTGCTCTGCGTGCACAAGGCATCGTACGGATCAAGCCACACGACGGGTGTATGCAACTGCGCCCAGAGGAGCCAAATGCTTCGGCTATATCGCCGCGCAGCGGCGCGAAAACGTGCCTTCGTACAGTACGCATTTAACTGCGCCGATGGGATTTGATCGCTGCCCTGTTCGAGCGCGACCCAGCTCAGCCGAGGCACACCTGTGCAAAATTGCTCATCTCGGTCGCTTGCGTATGGCTAGCCAAAGCGCGTATGCTACTCAATAAACTCCCCTAGTAGGTTTGATTGCTCTCACATCTTTTACAAGGTGTAGGCAGAACAAGCCTGATAAAACAGGCCATTGAGCCGCATGCGCCTCGGCCAGTCAACGCAGCCGAGGTGACCAGTCTTCGTATTATGTCGAAGACAAAGCGCTTCACAGGCATGGCGACCATGGTTGCGCCTGATGCATTCAGTGTGGACGCGCCAAGAGAGGCAGTCACATCGTATGCCACAACGTTTTGAGATACGTCAAACATCGTGCGAAACCACTACGTTCCTCCGATCAACCAACTATCTAAGGCGTTACAGTACCCTGAAGTCGACTTAAAGTAGGTCGCCCGCGCCAGCGATACCAACGCCAGGCGCTGAACGCACGGGCCTTGATCGAATAGCGTCTACCGAGCATGTAAGGGGGTAACATGAAATTTGTCCGTATATTGCTAAGCGCAATCTTATTCACTATGTGCGTGTCAGGCCCGGCTCTCGCCGAAGATAAGCCCGCCCGTGTCACGATTATTTATGACGCTTTCGGCAAACCGTCGAGCCTGCAGCGGGGCTGGGGGTATTCAGCCCTGGTTGAGTATGGCGGAAAGCGTATCCTGTTCGATACGGGAGGTCGATACAAATCGTTTGCGGATAACGCTCGCGCACTCCATATCGATCTGAAATCCATAGATTTCGTCGTGCTTTCTCACCGCCACGGCGACCATACCTCAGGCATGCCGTATGTGTTGGAGCAAAACCCTGACGTGAAAATTTTCGCACCATCGGAGCAAGGCTCGTTTGGAACGCCGACAGTCAACCCAGAAACTCCTACAGGGAAAACCATCCTACATAAGGTAGAGGGTATTCCTGATGACCTGCATTATTTTGCGGGCCAGCGTCCCGAGGCTTACCAAATTGATTCACCTTGGCCTGGGGCCAAGATTACCCTTGTCAACAAACCGATAGAGGCTGCGCCCGGTATTTTCCTGTTCAAGACGGTCTCCCAAAATAAGGGGACACTTGAATTGAACGAGTTGTCCATGGCGATCAAAACGCCCCGGGGTTTGATCGTCGTCGTTGGATGCTCCCATCCGGGAATCGAAACAATCCTAGCCGAGGCGGCCAAGATCGATACGCGGATATACACCGTCGTAGGCGGACTGCATCTTATCGACAAGAGCGACCAGGAGGTCACGCAAACCGTGGCCAACCTGAAGAACAAGTGGAAGGCCGAACGAATAACGGCGGGGCACTGCACAGGCGAACTCGGGCAAACACAATTCGAACAGGAGTTCAAAGGGCACCATGATCATCCCGGCGTCGGCGAGGTGATCGTCCTGCCGATGTAGCTCGGCGCTGACTGCGCAATCGTGGCCACGCGACGCTGATCGAGTGGCCAGCCAATTTACCCTGTTCGCACGCCATGTGAATTCAATCGCACGCTTCGAGGCGAGCGCTGCGCAATCATGTACCTATCAGACTTGATAAGCAAGTCTATTGAGTAACATACGCGCCTCGGCCAGCCATACCCAGGCGGCCGAGATATCCAGTTTGCGGTCGTGATGCATGACCGTACGGCGCCAGCGTTCAGTCCACGCGTGGGTACGCTCGACCACCCAGCGCTTTGGCAGGACCACGAAGCCTGCGTTAATCGCTGCAGCCGGAACGGCCGTTTGGTCGGGGTCGTGCAGGGTTCCCGTTCTCCCGTTCCCTGGATGCCGTACGACTTCGACGCGGATGTTGTGTAGCTGCTCGATGTCGCGAGCGCACTTACCGCCGTACGCACCGTCGGTGTAAAGCTTTTCAAGTCCAGGAGCCTTCGAACACGCTTGGGCGACCACAGCGGCGGCGGCATCTCGATCTTGCACGCTCGCGGCGGTCACGGTCAGGGCAATCACCACACCCATCGTATCGACGACGAGGTTACGCTTTCGACCTTTGACCTTCTTGGCTGCATCGAATCCGCTCTCGCCGCCCTGCAGCGAGCTACGGCTGGACTGCGCGTCAATGACGGCGGCTGTCGGCTCATTCGGGCGTCCCGTGCGTGAACGCCATTGCTCGCGCAACCGGCCTTGCATCTGCTCGAACACGCCTGCGGCAACCCAGCGCGCGAAGGCTTTATACACTGCTTGCCAAGGCGGGAACGTCGTGGGCAGTAGGCGCCAGGCGCAGCCCGTACGTAATACATAGGAGCATGCGTTGACCAGCTCGCGGCGGCTGTAGCGCACTGGCATGCCTCGCTGACCCGGCGCACGCTCGAACATGTCAGCGACCAAATTCCATTCGGCGTCAGTCAGATTGGTACTGTAGGTGGGAACATTTTCGCGCCGATGCGCTGCCGTGTAGCCATAGCGCGCTTGGGCGCTTTGGACGCTGTTATCGACGTTCTGCGTTTCGGCTTGAGCCGTACGATGCCTTGCGCACGCAAGGTACGTCGGATGGTGGCGTCACACACGCACACACCGCAGCGGTGATACAACTCGTCGGCAATCTCTTGCAAACTGGCCTGCGCGCGCTCCTTCACGATCTCGTGCAAGACTGCGATATGCTCAGGCTTCAATGCTTGCGGCCTGCCGCCAATGTTGACTGGTGGCTCAGAGCCGTCGAGTGGATGTTTCGTCGCCATGGCATGCTCCTTCCACATCCCCATAGCATGCCACGGTTACGTCGCCGATTTTGTCTACACCCTCTAAGCAGGCGGTGAGGATGTGTGAGAAAGCGGCGTCGACAGGCGCCTATACTATTTCCACATGAACATTGCCTACCGCCAGCCCGACACCGACCGCCGCCCGGGCCTGCTGCTGACCGCCCTCCTGCATGTGGCGCTGGGGATCGGCTGGCAGGCGGTGCGCACGCTGCCGGCGCCGATGTCCGCGCAGGACGGCGCACGCAGCCGCATCCTGTGGATTCCCCTGCCCGCGCCGCGGCCTGTGCTGCGCGACAGGGCGCCGGCTCCGCCACGCAAGCAAGCGGCGGCGCAGCCTGCCCAGAGGCACCCGGCCGGCATCCACGTGCTGCCGCCCACGCCGCAGGCCGAACCAAGGCGCGCGCCGACGCCCGCGCCTGCGGACTCTGCCGCGTCCGTCCCCGCTGCGGCTGCGGCCGCGTCCTCCCAGTCCGCCCCGGCGAAACCGAACGCCGGGCAGATCCTGGAACGGGCCAGGCGCGACATCGGCGGCATCGACAAGGCGCTGCGCAAGGAGAACCGCCCGTATATCGCGGCCCCGCTGGACAGCCCGCAGATGCGCCTGCGCAGGGGCATCGAACACGCCGCCGAGATGGCGCCGAACGCCTGGTACCAGGCGCCGAAGACGGAGGAACTGGTGAACAACACCGGCGACGGCGCGCGCCGCGGCCGTGTCATCACCGGCAACGGCAGCTACTGCGTCACGGAGCGCTCGCCCGCCACCAGCATCGACATGATCGAAAAGCACGGCAAGCTGCGGATCACGAACTGCCCCGAGCACGAAGAGCCGGCCAGGCAGCAGGCCTGGCGCACGCTGCAGGATTGATTGCTTACTCGTCGAACTCCTCGGCCAGGTTCTTCCAGCCGCGGCTCTTGGCGAAGGCGGCGAATTCCTCGGGCGCCTCGAGCACGATGAGCTTGCTCTCCTGCAGGCCGGGGTCGCTATGGCCGAAGTCCGGCCCCTTGTACCCGAGCGCGCGCAGGCGATCGATGATCTGGCGCACCAGCACGGCATCCTTGTAGGCGCCGGGGTCGAGCTTGGCCGCGAAATCCACGTACACGTCGATGATCCCGTAACCCTCGTCGAAAATGCGGATCGCTTTTACGTCGAGGGTACGGCCGTTGCTGTCCTTGGCCTGGAACGGGCCGGACAATTCAATGTCGGAATCGGTAGTCATGGCTTGAGCATACCACTTGGCGCACGGCTCAGCGCCGCTCGCTCGGATCGAGCGGCTCTTCCTCGGTCTGCACGATGCTGACCGGCTTGCCCTTGGCCAGGCGCCAGAAGTACACGGCGTAGCCGGACAGGCCGTACACCACGAACAGCGGCCACAGCACCTTCGGCGGGTCGATCGCCAGCAAGGCAAAGAACAGCGCGATCAGGAACACCACGATGAAGGGCACCGACTTGCGGAAGTTGACGTCCTTGAAGCTGTAGAACGGCACGTTGGTGACCATGGTCAGGCCGGCGAACAGGGCCAGGCCCCACGAGATCCAGTCGACCTTGCGCGCGCTGACGTTGATGTCGGGGTCGGTCATCATCATCACGAAGCCGACCACCAGGGCCGCCGCGGCCGGGCTGGGCAGGCCCTGGAAGAAGCGCTTGTCGACCACTTCGATATTGGTGTTGAAGCGCGCCAGGCGCAGCGCGGCGCCGGCGCAGTAGACGAAGGCGGCGATCCAGCCCAGCTTGCCCAGGCCGCGCAGCGACCACTCGTAGATCACCAGGGCCGGCGCGGCGCCGAAGGACACCATGTCGGACAGCGAGTCGTACTGGGCGCCGAACTCCGACTGGGTGTTCGTCAGGCGCGCCACGCGGCCGTCCAGGCCGTCGAGAACCATGGCGATGAACACGGCCCAGCAAGCATGGTCGAAGCGCTGGTTCATCGCCATCACGATTGCGTAGAAGCCGCCGAACAGGGCGGCGGTGGTGAAGGCGTTGGGCAGCAGGTAGATGCCGCGGCGCGGGCGCGCGACGGCATCGATCTTGCGGGTTTTGCCTACGGCGCGGCTGAAGCGGCTGAACCGGCCAAAGCGGGACGTCTTGGGAGCACCGTTCTTTCTGCGGCGTGGGAATGTTGGCATAAGTATTGTTATTCGGTAACAGCGCGCGCGCGGGCGCGGACCACGCCATTATATTGCCGCGCCCTGCTTTAGCGAACCGATACCGTTAGCGGAATTTCACTTTGCCCACCAGGCGCATCTGCAAGCGGGTTTCGCCCGGCTCGAAGCTCGGCTCGGGCATCTCGTCCGCCATCTTCCTGCGCGCCCCGCTGACCTGCACCATCATCGCCTCCGGCACGCCCTGGTTCGCGTAATGGCCCGAGCCTTCGAAGTCGACGGTGTCGATCACGGCGTCGTTGACGTTGCGCCCCATCGCACGCGCGATCGAGGCGATGCGCTCGTTCAGGTTGCGGTAGGTGGCGGCGATACGCTCATCGTCCAGCTTCCTGGTCAGCTCGGGGCTGAGGTGATAGTCGATGTTGCTGATCCCCAGCACCTGCTGGGCCGCGGCGGCCGTCTTCGGCAGGCTGTCGAGCTTGCGAGTCTTGAGTTCGAGGTACTGGCCGACGCGCCAGCCGATCGGGATGCGGCGCGCGGCCTGGCCGGCCAGCGGGCGCGGGTTGTCCGGCACTTCCGGATACACCGGGTAGCTGTAGTAATTGACGGTCTTCAGCTCGGCCTGCGGATCTTCGCGGCGCACGATCTCGGTGCCCTGCTTCATCTTCTGGTTCACGCGGGCGGTGGCGGCGGTGCGGTCCTTGTCCTGCTCCTCGACCGAGAAGGTGACCGTGGCTTCGTCGTTGGCATGCTTGACTTCGCCGAAGGCGGGGACGATGACCAGGGTGCCGCTGGTGGTGGCCACGCCGGATGCGTTCTGCGCCTGGGCGTTCAGCGCCGGGGCAAGCGCCAGGCCGAAGCTGGCGGCGAGGATGAGGTGCGAGGGACGCATGATGGTTCTCCTGTTGGGTTACAGGGAGAACGATAGCGTGTTTTGGCGGGACGGGGGATGTATGTAATGGAAAGTTGCACTCGGTTGCAAACGAGTGCAACTTCCCGTCGGTTCAGCTTAGTTCTTCGACTGGTCGACCAGCTTGTTCTTCGCGATCCACGGCATCATCGCGCGCAGCTTGCTGCCCACCTGTTCGATCTGGTGTTCGGCATTCAGGCGGCGGCGCGAGATCAGGGTCGGGGCGCCGGCCTTGTTCTCGAGGATGAAGGATTTGGCGTACTCGCCGGTCTGGATGTCCTTCAGGCACTGGCGCATGGCGTTCTTGGTGTCTTCGGTCACGATGCGCGGGCCGGTCACGTACTCGCCGTATTCGGCGTTGTTCGAGATCGAGTAGTTCATGTTGGCGATGCCGCCTTCGTAGATCAGGTCGACGATCAGCTTCAGCTCGTGCAGGCACTCGAAGTAGGCCATTTCCGGCGCGTAGCCGGCTTCGGTCAGGGTCTCGAAACCAGCCTTGATCAGCTCGACGGCGCCGCCGCACAGCACGGCCTGCTCGCCGAACAGGTCGGTCTCGGTCTCTTCGCGGAAGTTGGTTTCGATGATGCCGGCACGGCCGCCGCCGTTGGCCATCGCATACGACAGCGCGATGTCGCGCGCCGCGCCGGACTTGTCCTGGTACACGGCGACCAGGTGCGGCACGCCGCCGCCCTGGGCGTAAGTGCCGCGCACGGTGTGGCCCGGGGCCTTCGGTGCGACCATGATGACGTCGAGGTCGGCACGCGGCACGACCTGGCCGTAGTGGACGTTGAAGCCGTGCGCGAAGGCCAGCACCGCGCCCTGCTTGGCGTTCGGCTCGATGTTTTCCTTGTAGACCTGGGCGATGTTCTCGTCCGGCAGCAGGATCATGATGACGTCGGCGGCCTTGACCGCCTCGTCGACTTCGGCGACCTTCAGGCCGGCCTGCTCGACCTTGCCCCACGACGCGCCGCCGCGGCGCAGGCCGACGGTCACGTTGACGCCGGAGTCGTTCAGGTTCTGGGCGTGTGCATGGCCTTGCGAGCCGTAGCCGATGATGGCGACATTCTTGCCTTTGATGAGGGAGAGGTCGCAGTCTTTATCGTAGAAAACTTTCATTTTTGTGTCCTGTGTTTTGGTGTATTTGGTGTGTGGTGCGTGGGCGGAGGCCGCCCACACTACCGTAGGGTGGGCACCCCGTGCCCACGCGTCACGTGTTCAAACTTTCAAAATGCGTTCGCCCCGGCCGATGCCGGAGCCGCCCGTGCGGACGGTCTCGAGGATGGAAGCGCGGTCGATGGCGTCGATGAAGGCGTCGAGCTTGGATTTGGCGCCGGTCAACTCGATCGTGTAGGTCTTCTCGGTCACGTCGATGACGCGGCCGCGGAAGATGTCGGCGGTGCGCTTCATCTCTTCGCGCTCCTTGCCGACCGCCCTCACCTTGATCAGCATGAGCTCGCGCTCGATGTGCTGGCCTTCGGTCAGGTCGACCACCTTCACTACTTCGATCAGGCGGTTCAGGTGCTTCGTGATCTGCTCGATGATGTCGTCCGAGCCGCTGGTCACGATGGTCATGCGCGACAGCGTCGGGTCCTCGGTCGGTGCCACCGTCAGGGTCTCGATGTTGTAGGCGCGCGCGGAGAACAGGCCGACCACGCGCGACAGGGCGCCTGCTTCGTTCTCTATCAGGACGGAAATGATGTGGCGCATTACAGATCCTCCGAGCTCAGCAGCATCTCCGACAAGCCCTTGCCCGTCTTGACCATCGGCCAGACGTTCTCGCTGCGGTCGGTGATGAAGTTCATGAACACCAGCCTGTCCTTCATCGCGAAGGCGTCGCGCAGGGCTCCCTCGACGTCGCCGGGCTTTTCGATGCGCATGCCGACGTGCCCGTAGGACTCGGCCAGCTTCTCGAAATCGGGCAGCGAATCCATATAGGACTCGGAATAGCGCGAGTTATAGTCGAGCTCCTGCCACTGGCGCACCATGCCCAGGAAGCGATTGTTCAGGAGGATGATCTTCGGCGTCAGGTGGTACTGCTTGCAGGTCGCCAGCTCCTGGATGTTCATCTGGATCGAGCCCTCGCCCGTGACGCAGGCAACCGTCGCGCCGGGGTTCGCCATCTGCACGCCCATCGCGTACGGCAGGCCCACGCCCATCGTACCCAGGCCGCCCGAATTGATCCAGCGGCGCGGCTGGTTGAACGGGTAGTACTGCGCGGCCCACATCTGGTGCTGGCCGACATCCGAGGTGATGAAGGCGTCGCCGCCGGTCACCTGCCACAGACTCTCGACCACCGATTGCGGCTTGATCACTTCATCGGACGGCGCATATTTCAGGCAGTCGCGCGAGCGCCATTCGCCGATCTGCTGCCACCATTTCTGCAGCGCCGGCTCGTTCGGCCGGCCCGCGCCCGGTGCCTGTTCGGCCGCGTCGAGCTGGGACAGCAGTTCCACCAGCACGTCCTTGACGTTGCCGACGATCGGGATGTCGACCTTCACCCGCTTCGAGATCGACGAGGGGTCGATGTCGATGTGGATGATCTTGCGCGGGTTGCTGGCGAAGTGCTTCGGGTTGCCGATCACGCGGTCGTCGAAGCGGGCGCCGATCGCGACCAGCACGTCGCAGTGCTGCATCGCCATGTTCGCCTCGTAGGTGCCGTGCATGCCCGGCATGCCGACGAAGTGGCCGCTGGACGCGCGGTAGGCGCCCAGGCCCATCAGCGTGTTGGTGACCGGGAAGCCGAGCTTGTCGACCAGGCGGTTCAGCTCGTTCGATGCGTTGGCCAGGATCACGCCGCCGCCCGTGTAGATCATCGGGCGCTCGGCGGACAGCAGCAACTGCACGGCCTTGCGGATCTGGCCCGCGTGGCCCTTGTCGACCGGCTTGTACGAGCGCATCTCGATGTCCTGCGGATACTCGTACTGGCATTTCTGCATGCTGATGTCCTTCGGAATATCGACCAGGACCGGGCCGGGACGGCCGGTGCGGGCGATATAGAAGGCTTTCTTCATCGTCGCGGCGAGATCGCGCACGTCCTTGACGAGGAAGTTGTGCTTGACGACCGGACGGGTGATGCCGACCGTGTCGCATTCCTGGAAGGCATCCTGGCCGATCGCATGGGTCGGCACCTGGCCGGAGATCACCACCATCGGAATCGAATCCATGTAGGCGGTGGACAGGCCGGTGACGGCATTCGTCACGCCCGGACCGGAAGTGACGAGGGCCACGCCGACCTGGTTCGAGCTGCGCGAATAGGCGTCGGCCGCGTGGACGGCCGCCTGCTCGTGGCGTACCAGGATGTGCTGGAATTTGTCCTGCTTGAAGATGGCGTCGTAGATATAGAGGACCGCGCCGCCGGGATAACCGAAGACGTGTTTCACGCCCTCCTCGGCCAGGCAACGGACAACTATTTCAGCGCCCGTGATGGGAACTGCTGCGTCATGACTCATTACATTTCCTTTCAAGACCCATAGGGAGATTGATCGGATGCTCGTTCCTGACGAGATACGTGTCACGCAACAGTGCTCAGGCTTCCCTTCTTCCTGCGGTCACGGCGGTCTTTCAGCTACCCGTAGATAGCTTGCGAACCGGCGCTGGGCGCAAACTCGTTTGGCGTGAGTTTCTGTGTGCGGAATGCGTGTCTCTCGCGCTTTTGGCGCGGGTTGGAGCAAACTGCCTACATGTGAAAGCGCGTCATGCGAGAGCGGCCTTGTGTGCCGATCCTGCTTGACATTGGGCTTCGGGGTTGCAAAGCGTGAGATACCTTACTGCGTTGCACCATTCTGGTCAAGTACCAATATAGAAATAACTTTTTGGTGCAAGGCGATGTGCGCGAAATTATTGTCGGTCCCCGGGCTCGGAAATCGCCGAATATTGCCGGGATCGCGCAATTCCATCACGCCGGGAAAGGTCCGCTGCGGCGCAAAAATAGCTCAGGCGGTGCCATTCATGCCGAATTCGCGGCATCCCGGACGCAGCAGCAGGCGTTCCACATACGCCTCGATGGCCGGATAGTCCGGCCGCTCCATCGGCGTCGCCAGCCAGCGGTTCACCGACAGCCCCAGCACGATATCGGCCAGCGAGAACGCCGCTCCGGCGGCCCAGGCGCCGGTTTTCGCGAGCTGCCCCTCGAGGATGCCCATGTGCCGGTTCCACTGCGCGATGCTGCCCGCCACCTGGCCCGGGTCGCCGTGCGCCGGGCTGTTGCGGACCAGGGCCATGAAGGCGTAGCGCCAGGAGTTGTTCAGCTCGGTCGCCTGCCAGTCCATCCACTGCTCCACACGCGCCCGCGCGGCCGGCTCGCGCGGCAGCAATAGGCTATCCTCGCCGTGACGCGCCGCCAGGTAGCGGCAGATCGTGTTCGATTCCCATAAGACGAAGTCGCCGTCGACCAGCACCGGCACCATCGCGTTCGGGTTCAGTGCCAGGAAGTCCGGTTTCCAGTCCTCGCGGCTGAAAGGGACGCCGAGTTCGGCACAGGTCCACAAGACCTTGCGAACATTGATCGAGCTTGCTTTTCCTAAAATGCGCAGCATCTTCGTCCTTTCGCCATGGCAATCGGCACATTTTAAGCCCCTCCCGCCCCGCCAGCGCCCGTTTACAGTGCGCTCATCCGTAATTTTTGCTAGGATTCGAAGGTTTTCCGACCCTTCATCGCATGGCCACTGACAAAGAACTAAACGACTTCCTCGAGAGTGTCGAGCGGCGCGCCTTCAAACAGGCCGTGTACGCGGTCCGCAAGGACGAGTCAGCGCTGGACATCGTCCAGGACGCCATGATCAAGCTGGCCGAGAAATACGGCGACAAGCCCCTGGCCGAACTGCCGATGCTGTTCCAGCGCATCCTTCAGAACACCATCCTCGATTACTTCCGGCGCGAGAAGGTTCGC
Source organism: Massilia sp. LXY-6 (assembly GCF_051233485.1). Classification (NCBI taxonomy): domain Bacteria; kingdom Pseudomonadati; phylum Pseudomonadota; class Betaproteobacteria; order Burkholderiales; family Oxalobacteraceae; genus Massilia; species Massilia sp. LXY-6. Next base: position 92,485 of record NZ_JBKFGF010000003.1, on the reverse strand, counting down.
AACACCTGGATCAGCCTGTTCGGCGGCTTAGGGCGGCGGGATGAAGACGACGAGGACTTTGATATACTCGCCTCTTACGAGGCCGAGGAAGGATCTGCCGCCGCCGAGTCGAGCGCAGATCAGGTCGAACGCGCCGAAACCTTGCGCCTGATCGACGAGGAAGTACAAAAACTCCCGGCGCGTCAACGGGAAGCCTTCCTCATGCGTTACTGGCAGGACATGGACGTGGCCGAAACGGCCCAAGCGATGGGATGCTCCGAGGGTAGTGTAAAAACGCATTGCTCTCGCGCTACGCATACCCTGCAAAAAGCCCTGGAGGCCAAGGGAATTAAACTATGAACACTGACGACATCAACCTGGCGTACAAGATCCGCCATGCCCTGAACGAGAACCTCGACAGCCTGCCGGCCTCGACCACCGATCGGCTGGCGGCCGCGCGCGCGCTTGCCCTGTCGCGCAAGAAGGCCGACGCACCGGCAACCAGGCAGGAAAAGCGCCCGCTGTTCGATCTCGGCTCCCTGTTCTCGAGGCAATGGGTGGCGCGCGTCGCCGTCGCCGCTCCGCTGCTGGCGATGGTCATCGGCCTGGCCGGCGTCTACCAGGTCCAGCGCGAGCAGCGCGTAGCCGAGCTGGCCGACCTGGACGCCGCCGTGCTGTCCGACGACCTGCCGCTGACCGCCTACACCGACCACGGCTTCAACGCCTATCTGGCCCAACAACAGCAGCAAGTGCCGCAACGTACTCAGTAAGGCCCAGCTTGATGACGGCAACCAAGGGTAAAGTCGCTGCCGCCGGCGCCGCCGCCGCGTTCGCCGGCATCGTGCTTCTGTTCAGCCAGCAGCACGAGCATCTGGGCCTGCCTGGCACAAGCAGCGCTGCGCCCGTTTCCAGCACGGCAGGCGGCGCCGACGGTGTTACCCATCCCGGCAAGCCCGGCGCGGCGTCCGCGCACAAGGGCGGTGACAAGCCGCTGTGGCGCTCGCTCACTCCGGCCCAGCAGGTGGCGCTGCAGCCGCTGCAGGCCGAATGGGACCAGATGGACGGCGTGCGCAAGCAGAAATGGCTGCAGCTGGCAAACCGCTTTGCCGGCATGAAGCCGGAAGAACAGCAGCGCGTGCACGAACGCATGCGCGAATGGGCCAAGCTCAGCCCGGCGCAGCGCGAGCTGGCGCGCGAAACCTATGCGCGCGTGCGCAAGATCGCGCCCGACCAGAAAACCGCGAGCTGGGAGAACTACCAGCAGCTGCCCGAAGAACAGAAGAAGAAACTGGCCGCGTCCGCCGCCGGCCGCAAGAAAACCTCGGTGGTGCCGAGCCAGGCCAGCGGCAAGGTCGTGGCGCCGCTCGGCCAGGGCGCGACCTCCTGTCCCACCGGCACCGTGAAGAACAGTGTCTCCGCCACGCCGGCCTGCGTGACCGTGCCGGCGACGCCCCAGCAGCCCGCGCCAGCCGTACCGGCGCCGCAGCCCGCCCAACCGGCCCAGCCGCCCAATCCGCCCCAGCAGGAAAAGCCGGTGCCGGCCAACTGGGGTATCAGTCCGAACAACGCCTGAGTTCCAGAGCCTGCCCATGAGCGATACCGCCAGCCGCATCCCGACCCGCATCCCGACAGTCCGGCGCCGCATCCTGGCGATGCTCTACGAAGGCTTCCTGCTGATCGCCGTCGGTGCCCTGACGACGGCGCTATTCATCCTGGCGACACAGAACCGCCAGGGTCCCCTCTACCATTACGGCCTGATGGCCGCGCTGTTCCTGGTGATCGGCGCTTACTTCGTCTACAACTGGACCAACAGCGGTCACACGCTGGCGATGAAGACCTGGCGCCTGTGCCTGGTCGCCGGCGAGCATGCCCGCGTGCCCGTCCATACGGCGGCCCTGCGCTATCTCTTCGCCTGGGGCTGGTTCGTGCCCGCCTTTGCCGTGCGTACGCTGTTCGACCTGCACGGCAAGGCAGAAATCGCGGCCGTCTACGCCGTCGGCGTGCTCGCCTGGGCCTTGTCCGCCTTCCTCGACAAAGACCGCCAGTTCCTGCACGACCGCCTGGCCGGCACGCGCCTGGTGCAGCTGCCGAAGCACCCGAAGGCCAAGCCGGCCGCGGATGCCGCGCAGGCTGCCGGCGCCTGACGCCCACCGGACAGCTCAGAAACGCTCGACGTCCCGCAGAAAGCGCCACTGCCCCAGCGGCAGGCTGCTCAGCGCAAGCCGGCCGATGCGCAGGCGGCGCAGTGCCGTCACCTGCAGGCCAACCTGGGCGCACAGGGCTTCGATCTGTCCCGGCACGATGCCCTTGCCGGCGAAGCGCAGCCGCGCCTCGCTCTGCCAGCTAGCCTTGATCGGCGCATTCGGCCGTCCACCCGCGTTCAGGCGCGCCAGGCCATCCTCGACGATCGCGCCGCTGACTTCCGCCACGTATTCCTGCTCGATGCGGTCGCCGTCCTCGCCCAGCTTGCGCAGCACGCGCCAGTCCTGGCTGAACACGACCAGGCCGCTGGCCATGGCTTCCAGCGGCATCGCCGGCGTCAGTTTCGACAGGTGGCGCTTCAGCACGCGCTGGCCCTGCCCGTCCTGGAACAGCGATTCCGGCAGCAGCGAGTCGAGCGCCGCCTTGCCATGCAGGCCGGCCGGCTTGTGCAGCAGGATGGTGACGGGCGGCGGCTCGACCGGGGTCGCGCCCGGCAGCAGTTCGATGCGCTGCTCCGGGGCGACGCGCGTGGCCGGGTCGTCGATCACCTCGCCGTCGACGCTGACCCAGCCGCCGGCGATGTAGCGCTCGGCCTCGGCGCGCGAACACGGCACGGTCTCGGCCACGCGCTTGGCCAGGCGGATACCATCGTCGCTCACTTGAAGAAGTCCTTGAAGGCCGCGATGGTCGCCGCGACATCTTCGCGGCTCACGTCCAGGTGGGTCACCAGGCGCGTGTGCGGGCCGATCGAGGCGCGGATGCCGGCCTTGGCCAGGTGCTCGCGCAGGGCCGCTACCGCCGCTTCCGGAATCTCGACATAGAAGATGTTGGTCTGCGGCGTGCTGACGCGCAGCTGTTCGATCTGCGCCAGCCCGCTCGAGAGCTCGGCCGCGTTCTGGTGGTCTTCCGCCAGGCGTTCGACGTTGTGTTCGAGCGCGTACTGGGCCGCCGCGGCGATCACGCCGGCCTGGCGCATGCCACCGCCCAGCATCTTGCGCCAGCGCTTGCCCTGCTCGATGAAGGCCTTCGGGCCGAGCAGCACCGAGCCGACCGGCGCGCCCAGGCCCTTCGACAGGCAGACCGACACGGTGTCGAAGCCGGCCACCGCGGCGCGCAGGCTCAAGCCCTGCTTGACGGCGGCGTTGCAGACGCGCGCACCGTCCAGGTGGGTCGCCAGGCCCTTGTCGTGTGCCAGCGCGGTCGCGGCCTGCACGTAGTCCTGCGGCAGCACGCGGCCGCCGATGGTGTTTTCCAGCGCCAGCAGGCGCGTGCGCGCGAAGTGCATGTCGTCCGGCTTGATGTAGGCCGCGATGTCGCTCAAGGCGATGCTGCCGTCCGGCTGGTTCGCGATCGGCTGCGGCTGGATGCTGCCCAGCACGGCCGCACCGCCGCCTTCGTACTTGTAGGTGTGCGCTTCCTGGCCGACCAGGTATTCGTCGCCGCGGCCGCAGTGGCCCATCAGGGCGATCAGGTTGGTCTGGGTGCCGCTGGGCGCGAACAGGCCGGCTTCGAAGCCGAACAGCTCGGCGGCGAAGTCCTGCAGGCGGTTGACGGTCGGGTCGTCGGCATACACGTCGTCGCCGACCGGGGCGGCGGCCATGGCGGCGCGCATGCTGGGTCCCGGTTGGGTGACGGTGTCGCTGCGCAGGTCGATCCAGTGTTCGTGACGTTCGCTCATGGGTCTCAATCGTTAAATATAGAAGCGCTGGGCCATCTCTTCCAGGCCCACTTCGGCGAGCACCTGCTGCAGGCGCTCCGCGGGCCGCTTGCGCGGCAGGTTTTTATAGGTGGCGACGATCAGCTCGTTCTTCATCGAGTGCTCCCAGCCCACCAGTTCCGTCACCGTCACCTGGTAGCCGTGCGCCTCCAGCTGCAGGCAGCGCAGCACGTTGGTGATCTGGCTGCCGAATTCGCGGGTGTGGATCGGGTGGCGCCAGATTTCGGTCAGCGCGCTGCGGCCCAGGTCCTTGCCCTTGTTCTTGCGCAGCACCGAGGCGACTTCGGCCTGGCAGCACGGCACCAGCACGATGTGCCTGGCCTTCTTCTTCAGCGCGAAGTCGATCGCGTCGTCGGTCGCGGTGTTACAGGCGTGCAGCGCGGTGACCACGTCGACGGTGGGCGGCAGCCTGTCCGATTCGGTGGACTCCGCCACCGACAGGTTCAGGAAGGACATGCCGCCGAACTGGAGTCTCGCCGCTAGCTCGGTCGACTTCTGCACCAGCTCTTCGCGGGTCTCGATGCCATAGATGTGGCCGCCCTCGCCCGCCGCCTTGTCCTTGAACAGCAGGTCGTACAGGATGAAGCCGAGGTAGGACTTGCCGGCGCCATGGTCGACCAGGGTCACGCCCTGGCTGTTCCCGCCCTGCTGCTCCAGCACTTCCCGGACCAGCGGCTCGATGAACTGGACCAAGTGGTAGACCTGCTTGAGCTTGCGGCGGCTATCCTGGTTCAGCTTGCCGTCGCGGGTCAGGATGTGCAGCTCCTTGAGCAGCTCGATCGACTGTCCCGGCTTGATCTCGGGCGCCAGTTCGTAGATGGTCGGCGCCGGCTTTTTCGCCGCACCTTCGTGTTTAACTTGCTTCATCAATCCAGGCCGTTTGAATGGCTTCCAGCACGCGTTCGCCGCCGCGCGCGCGGTCGTCGTCGAAGCCGTCCAGCTCGACGACCCAGTTATGCAGGTCCACGAAGCGCACCGTGGCCGGATCGACATCCGGATACTTCTCGTACAGCGCCTCGGCGATGGCGGTGACGTCGGTCCACTTCATGGCAACTCCTCGGAATCAGCGATCGGTGATCAGTGATTTTCGGCTGCGTGGTTGATCGTGTATTTCGGGATCTCGACCACCAGGTCCTCGTCGGCGACGATGGCCTGGCAGGACAGGCGCGAGTTCGGCTCCAGGCCCCAGGCCTTGTCCAGCATGTCCTCTTCCTTTTCTTCCTGCTCGTTCAGCGAGCCGAAGCCTTCGCGCACGATCACGTGGCAGGTCGTGCAGGCGCACACGCGGTCGCAGGCGTGCTCGATCTCGATGTCGTTTTCCAGCAGGGTGTCGCAGATCGACTTGCCCGGCTGGCCTTCGAGCACGGCGCCTTCGGGGCAGAAGACGGGATGGGGGAGGATGACGATTTGTGGCACTTCTTTACCTCGTTTGTTATTTCGGCGTTTTGGTGGGCACGGGGTGCCCACCCTACGATACGGTTGCGGTGGCCGTAGGGTGGGCACCCCGTGCCCACCATGGCATCACACCTGGTCCAGGGTTTTTCCAGCCAGCACCTTGCGCACGCTCTTGTCCATGCGCCGCGCGGCGAAGTCCTCGGTGCCGTGGGCGAGCAGCTGCACCGCGTCGTGCAGCTTGTTCTGGCGCTCGTCGATGCCGATGGTGTCGTCGTTCGAGCGGGCCAGCGCATCGCGCACGCCCTGCTCCAGCGCGGCGATCGAGGCGCGTTCCTTATCGCTCAGCAGCTCGGCGTCGGCGTCCAGCGCCGACTGCGTGGCGAGGAGTATCCGCTCGGCCTCGACCTGCTCTTCGCGCAGCGCGCGCGCGACCATATCGCCCTGGGCCGCGCTGTATGAGTCCTGCAGCATGCGTGCCACCTCGTCGTCGCCCAGGCCGTAGGACGGCTTGACCGTGATCGAGGCTTCGACGCCGGAGCGCGTCTCGCGCGCCGAGACCGACAGCAGGCCGTCGGCGTCGACCTGGTAGGTCACGCGGATGCGCGCGGCGCCGGCCGCCATCGGCGGGATGCCGCGCAGCTCGAAGCGCGCCAGCGAACGGCAGTCGGACACCAGCTCGCGTTCGCCCTGCACCACGTGCACCGCCAGCGCGGTCTGGCCGTCCTTGAAGGTCGTGAATTCCTGGGCGCGCGCACACGGAATCGTCGAGTTGCGCGGGATGATCTTCTCGACCAGGCCGCCCATCGTCTCGATGCCCAGCGACAGCGGGATCACGTCCAGCAGCAGCCAGTCGTCGCCTGCCGCACGGTTGCCGGCCAACAGGTTCGCCTGGATCGCGGCGCCCAGCGCCACCACCTTGTCGGGGTCGATGTTCGCGTGCGGGATGGTCTTGAAGAAGTCGCCCACCGCGCGGCGCACGTTCGGCATGCGGGTCGCGCCGCCGACCAGCACCACGCCGTCGACGTCTTCGACACTCACGTCGGCGTCGCGCATGGCCTTGCGCACTGCGTTCATGGTTTTCGCGACCAGCGGCTGGGTGATCTCGGCGAAGGTACGGGCGCTCACCGTCACCTGCACGATCTCGCCCGACTTCAGGATCGCCTCCACCAGCGTCTCTTCATTGGTCGACAGCAGTTCCTTGGCCTGGCGTGCCTTGACCATCAGCGTGGCCGTGTCTTCGTCCGACAGCGGCGCGAGGCCGGCCTGCTGGGTGATATGGCAGAACAGGCGCTGATCGAAGTCGTCACCGCCCAGGGCCGAGTCGCCGCCGGTCGACAAGACTTCAAACACGCCTTTCGACAGCTTCAGGATCGAGATGTCGAAGGTGCCGCCGCCCAGGTCGTAGACCGCGAACACGCCCTCTTTGCCGTGGTCGAGGCCATAGGCGATGGCGGCCGCGGTCGGCTCGGACAGCAGGCGCAGCACGTTCAGGCCGGCCAGCTGGGCCGCGTCCTTGGTCGCCTGGCGCTGGGCGTCGTCGAAGTAGGCGGGCACGGTGATCACGGCGCCGACCAGCTCGTCGCCGAGCGCGTCCTCCGCGGTCTGGCGCAGGGTCGCCAGGATCTGCGCCGACACCTCCACCGGGCTCTTCACGCCGGCGACGGTTTTAATCTTGACCATCCCGTGACCGCTCTCGCGGTCACCATCGACAAAATCATAGGGCAGGTTCTCGACATGCGCGATGTCCTTCAGGCCGCGGCCCATGAAGCGCTTGACGGAGACGATGGTGTTCTTCGGGTCGGTGGTGCGGTGTGCCTGGGCTTTATAGCCGATGCTGGCGTGGCCGTTCGCCAGGTAACGCACGATCGATGGCAGCAGCGCGCGGCCATCCTCGTCGCTCAGCACTTCGGGGATACTGGAACGGACGGTCGCGACGAGGGAATTGGTGGTGCCGAGGTCGATGCCCACCGCCAGCCGGTGCTGGTGCGGCGCGGTCGACATGCCGGGTTCGGAAATCTGCAGTAATGCCATGGTCGTGTTACCTGTTTATTCTTGTGTTTGCCGAGCTAGGATTCCAGCGCCTCGAACGCGTAGTGCAGCTCGTCCGCGAACTTATCGAGGAACATCAGCGCCCGCACGCCCTGCGCCGCCTGGCCGTAGTCGCCGGCGTCGAGCAGCTTGCCGACCTGGGCCAGCCTGCTCTTCTTTTCGGCACGGACCTGGGCGTCGAGTTCGCCGAGCGCCTCGGCATCTTTCGATGCGCGTGCATCGCCGAGCGCCTCGCGCAGCTCCATCTGCTGCATCAGGAAGTCCATCGGCATTGCCGTGTTGGACTCGGTCTGCAGGTCGACGCCGTTCAGCTCGCACAGGTAGCGCGCCCGCAGCATCGGGTTGCGCAGGGTCTGGTAGGCCTCGTTGGCGCGGGTCGCCCATTGCATCGCGACGCGCTTTTCGGCGTCGCTGGCGTTCACGAAGCGGTCCGGATGCACGCGGCCCTGGACTTCACGGTAGGCCGAGTCCAGCGCGTCCATGTCGACGTCGAAGCGGGCGGGCAGCTGGAACAGCTCGAAGTGATTCTGCATGGGGCGGTGCTTGCTGCGTCAGATGCGGAAGCTTTCGCCGCAGCCGCAGTTGTCCTTGACGTTCGGGTTGTTGAAGCGGAAGCCTTCGTTCAGTCCTTCGCGCGCGAAGTCCAGTTCGGTGCCGTCGATGTAAGGCAGGCTTTTCGGGTCGACGAAAACCTGCACGCCGTGCGACTCGAAGATGTTGTCTTCAGCCGCCGGCTCGTCGACGTACTCCAGCTTGTAGGCCAGGCCGGAGCAGCCGGTCGTGCGCACACCGAAACGCAAGCCGACACCCTTGCCCCGTCGTTCGAGGTAACGGGTGATGTGACGCGCGGCTTTTTCGGTCAGGGTGATTGCCATTGTCGTTATGCCTGTTCGGTGGCGTGCTTGTGCTTGTAGTCGGCGACGGCAGCCTTGATCGCGTCCTCTGCCAGGATCGAGCAGTGGATCTTCACCGGCGGCAGGGCCAGTTCTTCGGCGATCTGGGTGTTCTTGATGGCCAGCGCTTCGTCCAGCGACTTGCCCTTGACCCATTCGGTCACCAGCGAGCTCGAGGCGATCGCCGAGCCGCAGCCGTAGGTCTTGAACTTCGCGTCTTCGATCACGCCCGCTTCGTTCACCTTGATCTGCAGCTTCATCACGTCGCCGCAGGCCGGGGCGCCGACCATGCCGGTGCCGACGTCGTCGGCGTTCTTGTCGAAGGCGCCGACGTTGCGCGGGTTTTCGTAGTGGTCCAGTACTTTGTCCGAATATGCCATGGTAGTGCTCCTAGATTCAGTTCAGTGTTCGTTGCTCGGTGGCGATCAGTGGGCGGCCCATTGGATCGAATTCAGGTCGATCCCTTCCTTGTGCATGTCCCACAGCGGCGACAGTTCGCGCAGCTTGCCGACCTTTGCCTTCAACAGGTTGACGGCGAAGTCGATGTCTTCCTCGGTCGTGAAGCGGCCGATGGTGAAACGGATCGAGCTGTGCGCCAGTTCGTCGCTGCGACCGAGGGCGCGCAGCACGTACGACGGCTCCAGCGACGCCGAGGTGCAGGCCGAACCGGACGACACGGCCAGGTCCTTGACCGCCATGATCAGCGACTCGCCTTCGACGAAGTTGAACGAGACGTTCAGGTTGTGCGGGACGCGGTGTTCCATGTCGCCGTTGATGTAGACCTCTTCGATCTCCAACAGGCCCTTGGCCAGGCGGTCGCGCAGCGCCTTCACTTTCGCGATCTCGGCGTCCATCTCTTCCTTGGCGATGCGGAAGGCTTCGCCCATGCCCACGATCTGGTGGGTCGGCAGCGTGCCCGAACGCAGGCCGCGCTCGTGGCCGCCGCCGTGCATCTGCGCTTCCAGGCGCACGCGCGGCTTGCGGCGCACGTACAGGGCGCCGACGCCTTTCGGGCCGTAGGTCTTGTGCGCGGTGAAGGTCATCAGGTCGACCTTCAGCGCTTCCAGGTTGATGTGGACCTTGCCGGTGGCCTGGGCGGCGTCGCAGTGGAAGATCACGCCCTTCTTGCGGCACAGTTCGCCGATTTCGGCGATCGGCTGGATCACGCCGATCTCGTTATTCACCAGCATGACGGAGACCAGGATGGTGTCCGGGCGGATCGCCGCTTCCAGCTGCTCCAGCGAGATCAGGCCGTTGTCCTGCGGTTCCAGGTAGGTCGCCTCGAAGCCGACGCGCTCCAGTTCGCGCACCGTGTCGAGCACCGACTTGTGCTCGGTCTTCACGGTGATGATGTGCTTTCCCTTCGTTTTATAGAAGTTGGCGGCGCCCTTCAGGGCCAGGTTGTTCGATTCGGTCGCACCCGAGGTCCAGATGATCTCGCGCGGATCGGCGCCGACCAGGGCGGCGACATTCGCGCGCGCTTCCTCGACGGCCGCTTCGGCGCTCCAGCCGTAGGCGTGGCTGCGCGAGGCCGGATTGCCGAACTGCTCGCGCAGGAAGGGGATCATCGCGTCCGCCACGCGCGGATCGATCGGCGTGGTCGCCGAGTAGTCCATGTAGATCGGGAAATGCGGTGCAGTCTGGAAGCTCTGCTCGATTTTTTTGTCCAGGGGCGCGTTCATCAGTTCACTCCATTCAATATGCTGTGCGTTGCTTCGGTATTGTCCGACGCCGCGTGGCGGTGCATCACCACGACGTTCTGTTCCTTCTGTTCCTTCTGCTTTTGCTGTTCGACCAGGTCGTGCAGGGTGACCGAATCGAGATAGTCCACCATCTTCGCGTTCAGCGTTGCCCACAGCTCGTGGGTCATGCAGCGCGTGCCGCTGGCGGCATCGGCGCCGTGGCAGTTTTCCTTGCCGCCGCACTGGGTCGCGTCAAGCGGTTCGTCGACGGCGATGATGATGTCGGCCACGGTCACCTTGTCGGCGCCGCGCGCCAGGCTGTAGCCGCCGCCGGGGCCGCGCACCGACTCGACGATCTCATGCCGGCGCAGCTTGCCGAACAGCTGCTCCAGGTAGGACAGCGAAATCGCCTGGCGCTGGCTGATGCCCGACAGCGTGACGGGACCGTTGCCCTGGCGCAGGGCAAGATCGATCATCGCGGTAACAGCAAAACGGCCTTTGGTGGTCAGACGCATCACAACCCCGGGTTGGTTTCCAAACAGTGTTAAACTCTTGCTTCTATTCAACGTCCTCCAAGTTCCATCTGCCTGCGTTGGCCAGAATAAAAACCTGATTAGTTGATTGATTTAGTCAAGTATAGCGTATTTGGCGGGGTTTGTCTTGGAGGCCCTAATTCCTGATCTGCCACAAACCGGGGTCAGAGCCCCGATTTTGGCAAGGTCTTCCGAGCAATTTCCAAAAACCGGGCTCTGACCCCGGTTTGATCTTCGTCACTCAGCTTGCGTGCAGGAGTTGCATTGGGCCGAACAGCTTGTGCATGCCTTCGTGGCCGATGAAGGACAGGTTGTAGGGGTGTTCGGCGTGGATTTGCGGGAAGCCTTCGGTCTCCGGCACTTTCTTCAATTGCTCGGCGATCTTGCCCCACAGGACCAGGGTCGGCTTCGGGGCGCACTGCCCCAGCGCCGCGAACACGGCGCGCTGGAACGGCAGCCAGGCGCGCGCATCGACGGCCGGGGCGACATGCTTGCGGAACACCAGCGACGCGTTCAACAGCAGGAAGCCCTGCCGGGTCAGCTTGTCCTGCAGTTCGGCCAGGGTCCGGATCGCGCCGCCTTCGCGTGCCGCCTTCGCGATCGGCGCCAGCGCCGCGCCGCTGGTGTCGTCGATGTTCAGCTGGCCGTCGGCGACCAGCAGCATCTTCATGAAGTTGCGCAGCGAGGTCGCCCGGTTTACCGGCTTCGACAGCCCCGTCTCCGACCACAGCTCGCCGACGGCGCCGTCCATGAAGCACACGCCGGTCGCGCTTTCCGGGCGCGGATATGGTCCCTCCCCCACCAGCACGTAGCGCACCTGCGCCAAAGGCAGCGCGAAGGCCGCGAACAGGCGGCCGCCCGTCGGCAGGTAGTCGTCGCCGGCGAGCGCCGGCAGGTAGGCCGGATCGGCCTGCATCATCGCGCGCAGGCCGGCTTCCAGGTGCGGACGCCACGACGGGTCGGCCAGTTGCAGGGCATCGAGGATGGCGGCGGGAATGGGCATGTCCGGCATGGTTGAGTTGGCAGGCTGAAAAGGGTCCAGATTGTAGCCGACCCCGCCAGCCTCAAGGCCGCGCAGCGCCTTTTTTTGCGCGCTGTTCCGCGCGTCAAACTAGCGTCCGGGTTTCGTAAATCGGTGCATCATCGGCCCGCATTGGACAAACGACAAACGATCACGCAACCGACAGGAGGACCCCCATGCAAACCATCCAGGATGTGATGACCCGCGACGTGCAAAGCATCTCGCCGCAGGAAACGATACAGCGCGCCGCCCAGATGATGGACGAACTGAACGTCGGCGCGATCCCCGTGCTCGACGGCCGGAAACTGGTCGGCATGATTACCGACCGCGACATTACCGTGCGCGCCACCGCCGCCGGTCAGGCGCCGGGCAGCACCCGCGTCGGTGACGTGATGAGCACCGACGTGCGTACCTGCTCGCCGAACCAGACCGTCGACGAGGTGCTCGGCCAGATGGGCGACGTGCAGATCCGCCGCGTGCCGGTGATCGACGAGAGTTCGCAGGAAGTGGTCGGCATCGTCTCGATGGGCGACATGGCGACCAAGCACTCGGCCGGCGTCGACCGCGCGCTGGAAGAGGTATCGTCGCCCTCGGAACCGGACCGCACCGGGTTCCAGTCGGAAACCCGGCATTGACAGCCTGGCCGGGCGAGCCGAGCACGCTCACCCGGCCAGAAATTCCTATGCACAATAGGAATGTGCCGTCAGAGATTTTTACACTTGCTACTGGCGGTTTTCCAGCGTTACCAACTTTCTCTAGTAAATACAACGACTTCCAGTCACTGGCACGCTGATTGCTAAGGGGGTGTACGTACTCTCCCTCACCGACCAGAACGGATGCCCACCATGAACCTGTCGAAACATCTTGCAAAAACCGCAATGATCGTCGCCGGCGCGACCGCAATGTTTGCCGTCACCCCGGCCGTGCTGGCCGCCCCGGTCGGTACCACGGCCACTTTCACGCTGGATGTTTCGCAGGCGGGCTCCGGGCTGCCCAATGCGCCATACGGCACGATCACGCTGACCCAAGGGCAGGATGAAGTCGATGTGAACGTGAGCCTGGCCAAGGGCTTCGTGTTCGCCAACACCGGCGTCGGTCCGCAGTTCGGCTTCAACCTCGGCCAGGCGTTCGCGAATGCCGCCATCACCCTGGATGCCGGCACCGCCCAGTACTTCACGGTAGGCACCGGCGGCGGCTACAACCTGACCCCGTACGGCATCTTCACGGACGCCCTGCTGTTCAAGAGCGACGTCAAGGGCGGACTGTCGGCCAACATCGGCGCGCCGCTGAACTTCAGCGTCGCCCAGGCCGGCATCACGCTGGATGCCTTCACGATGAGCGGCCCGCGCAACAACGGCCAGCCGGGCGGCTACAGCTTTGCGGCGGATGTCGGCTTTGTCCAGAGCGGCCAGACCGGCGGCGTGGCCGCGGTCGGCCAGGTAACCAACGAACCGCCGACGAACCCGGTCCCGGAACCGGTGTCGGTCGCCCTGCTCGGCCTCGGCCTGAGTGGCATCGCGCTGGCACGCCGCCGCAAGTAATCGACGAGGCGCCGGCGCGGCCTGGTTTATTCCGCGTCCGGCTGGTTCGAAGGATGGGCCGCCACGAAGGCGGGCAGCTGCACGCACTGCGCGTTGATGCGCGAGATGTTCGGATACCCGGAGACGTCGATGCCGTGGCGCTGGGCATTGAAGACTTGCGGCACCAGCAGGCAGTCGGCGATGGTCGGCGTGCGGCCATGGCACAGCGGCCCGGCGCTCGGGTCGCGCGCCAGGTGTTTTTCCAGCACCTCGAGGCCGCTCACCAGCCAGTGGCGGTACCACGCGTTCTTCTGCTCTTCGGACAAGCCGAGATCGTGCTTCAGGTAACGCAGGACGCGCAGGTTGTTCACCGGGTGGATATCGCAGGCGATGATCTGGGCCAGCTCGCGCACGCGGGCGCGCTCGGTCGCCTCTTTCGGCATGATCGGCACCTGCGGATGGGCGTCCTCGAGGTATTCGAGGATGGCGATCGACTGCGTCAGCGTGATGTAGTCGTCCTGGAAGGCCGGCACCAGCCCGCTCGGGTTGATGGACCGGTACTGCTCCTGCAGCTGTTCGCCGCCGCCGCGCAGCAGGTGGACCGGGATGGCGTCGTACTGCAGCCCCTTCAGGTTCAGTGCGATGCGGACCCTGTAGGCGGCCGAGCTGCGAAAATACGTATAGAGCTTCATTCTTTCCTCCCGTGATAGTGGGCGACCTCCTGGTCGATCGCCCCGAAAATGCTCGCGCCGGCCGCATCCAGCATCTCGATGCGGACCGTGTCTCCATAACGCAGGAATGGCGTCTGCGGCGCGCCCTGCTCGATCGTTTCGTACATGCGCAGCTCGGCCAGGCAGCAGTAGCCGACGCCGCCGTTGGCGATGCTCGACCCGTGCAGGCCGCCCTGCTTGTTCGACACCGTGCCGGAACCGACGATGCTGCCGACCGCCAGTTCACGGGTTTTGGCGGCGTGCGCGACCAGCCGCGCAAAACTGAAGGTCATGTCGTCGCCGGCATTCGGGCGACCGAAGGGCTGGCCGTTCAGCGTCACCTGCAGCGGCAGGCAGAGCTTGCTATCGCGCCAGGCGCCGCCCAGCTCGTCCGGCGTCACGGCCACCGGAGAAAACGCGCTGGCCGGCTTCGACTGGAAGAAGCCGAAGCCCTTCTCCAGCTCCTTCGGGATCAGGTTGCGCAGCGAGACGTCGTTCACCAGCATCACCAGGCGGATCGCACCCGCCGCCTGCTCCAGGCCCGCACCCATCGGCAGGTCGCCGGTGATGACCGCGACTTCCGCTTCGAGGTCGACGCCCCATTCCTCGGACAGCACCGCGATCGGGTCGCGCGGGCCGACGAAGGAATCCGAGCCGCCCTGGTACATCAGCGGATCGTTATAGAAGGATGGCGGCACCTGGGCGCCGCGCGCCTTGCGCACCAGCTCGACGTGGTTGATGTAGGCCGAGCCGTCGGCCCACTGGTAGGCGCGCGGCAGCGGCGAGGCGCATTCCTCTTCCAGGAAGGAGACGGCGTCGCGGGCCGTGCCCTGGTTCAGCTGTTTGTACACCTGACGCAGCTGCGGGGCAGCGCGGTCCCAGTCGTCCAGCGCGGCCTGGAGGGTGCGCGCGATGGAGGGTACTGCCTGGCAGGTGACGAGGTCGCGGCTGACCACGACGAGGGTGCCGTCGCGGCCGCCGGCTTTCAGGGTGGCGAGTTTCATGATGCTCCTTAGCAATTCAACATTGCCGCCATTAAAGACTAATCCGCACTATCATACAAACAATATTTTTCGCTTCATTTATCGGATTATCTGATGAATCCCACCCTGCGCCAGATGCGCGCTTTCGTTGCCGTTGCCAAGACCGGTAACTTTACGCTTGCTGCGCAATACCTGCACGTCACACAGTCAGCTTTGTCTGGTTTGATCAAAGAACTGGAGCAAACGCTTGGCGCTCGTGTGATCGACCGCAGTACGCGCCGAATTGCGCTGACCGATATGGGCAAGGAACTCTATCCCCTATTCAGCCAGATGATCGACGATCTCGACAGTGCGCTTGCTAACGTTGCGGATCATACGCAGCTCAGGAAGGGTATCGTGCGGGTCGCCGCGCCCCAGCTGATGGCCTGCACCCTCCTGCCCCAGGCGATCGCGGCGTGGCGCGCACGCCACCCTGAAGTCAAGGTCAACCTGGCCGACAGCGCCGTCGAAAACGTCACGGCGCGGGTGCTGTCCGGCGAGGTCGACTGCGGCATCGGCCCCGAGCGTGACGACAGCCCGGGACTGGACGCCCGCCCGCTGCTCGAGATGCCCTTCGAGGCCGTGATCCCGCCCGGCCATGCCCTCGCAGGGCGCGAGCGGCTGGCCTGGAACGACCTGGCCGGCTATCCCTTCATCTCGCTGCACGGCCAGTTCACCGAGCGCCTGCTGGCCGACATGGGCGGGGCCCCGCGCGAAGCCACGCTGAAGCCGGAGCACGAGGTGAGCTTCATGACGACCGCGCTGGCGATGGTGGCGGCCGGCCTCGGGGTCACGGTCTGCATGCCGTATGCCTCGGCCCTGGTGCGGCGCCATGGCCTGCTGACGCGGCCGCTGATCGAGCCGGTGCTGACGCGCCGCTTCTTCATCTACACGCGCGGCCAACGCTCGCTGTCGCCGGCGGCCGAGGCCTTCATCGACTTCCTTGCCGACTACGTGGGCCAGGGTGCGGGCAGCCAGGCGCTACAATAGGAAGATGTCCCACAACACCATCGCCATCAACCAGCGCATGGACCGTTTCGACAGCCACGCCAGCGTCTGGCTGTTCGGCTACGGCTCCCTGATCTTCAAGGCCGACTTCCCCTTCCTGGAGCGCCGTCCGGCCCACATCGCCGGCTGGACCCGGCGCTTCTGGCAGGGGTCGCACGACCACCGCGGCACCGAGACGGCGCCGGGGCGCGTCGTGACCCTGGCCCCCGATCCCGGCGCGATCTGCCACGGCATGGCCTACCTGGTCACGCCGGAGGAATTCGCCCACCTCGACTACCGCGAGAAGAACGGTTACCTGCGCCTGGCCACCGACATCCACTTCGAGGACGGCAGCGCGACCGAGGGCCTGGTCTACATCGCCACCCACGAGAACGCAGCTTATTTGGGCCCGGCCAGCGAACGCGAGATCGCGCGCCAGATCGCGGCCGCCTGCGGACCGAGCGGTCCGAACAGCGAATACCTGCTGGAGCTGGCCAGGGCCCTGCGAGAGCTGGGCAAATTCGACGCACACGTGTTCGAGATCGAGCGCCACCTGGCCGCGTTGTTACCCTGATCCTGAAGCCGGTCTTGCGACCCGATTGCAGCGCTTGTGGTCTAATCGGCATGCATCGACCAGCCAGGAGATCCCATGCAAGCAGAGCCGACGCGGCCGCCTTCCGCCAGTGAACTCGACGACGACACCCTCGCCTTCGTGCGCCGGGTGTTCGGCCTTGCCCGCGCCGGCGAGGCCGCGGAACTGGCCACCCTGCTTGGCCAGGGCCTGCCGCCCAACCTGCGCAACGAGCGCGGCGACAGCCTGCTGATGCTGGCCTGCTACCACGGCCAGCATGATGCGGCCAGGGTCTTGCTGGAGCATGGCGCCGATCCGGACATCATGAACGACGCCGGCCAGGCCCCGCTGCACGGCGCCGCCTTCAAGGGCGACCTGCGCGTCGCCACCCTGCTGCTGGAGCACGGCGCCCGGGTCGACGCCGCCGGCCCGAACGGCAAGACGGCGCTGATGTTCGCCGCCATGTTCAACCGCGCCGACATCGCCCGACTCCTGCTGGCAGGCGGTGCCGATCCGTTCCGACTGGACGCCGACGGCAACTCCATGCTCGACGCGGCGCGCAAGATGGGCGCGGCCGATACGATGGAACTTCTGGCCGCGGCGACCAACGAGCGCTAGGCGCTCAGGACGATATGGCAGGCAAGGGGCAGACGCGGTCGCGTCCGCCCTGCTTCGCTTCGTACAGCATGGCGTCGGCACGCACGAACAGCGCGTTTTCCGTTTGATACGTTGGATAGGCGGCCATCCCGCCGCTGAACGAAAAGCGTCGCACGTCGCCCGGCCGGATTTCGAAGGGCAAGGCGCCGAAAGCCTGGCGCATGGCGTCCAGCCGGCGCCATCCCTGTTCCAACGTGCAATCCCAGAACACCACCACGAATTCCTCGCCGCCGAAGCGGCTGAGCAGGTCGCGCTCGCCCAGGTGGGACGCCAGGCAGACCGCGAGGCGCTTGATCACGATATCTCCGAAATAATGTCCCCAGGTATCGTTGATGGTCTTGAACTTGTCGATGTCGATCACGCCGAAGGCCAGCGGCCGCTCCTCGCGCGCCGCCTGGCGGATCAGTTCCCGGGCTCTCTTCTGCAGGCCGACCTTGTTCAGCAGGCCGGTCGCACGGTCTTTCGCGATCAGGTCCTTGCTGATGCGGATCTTGCTGGCGCGGCTCACCAGCTGCGCGCACAGCAGTTCGGCGTCGGCGGCCGGCAGCACCGCGTCGAAGCCGCTGGCCAGCGCGCATTGCATCAGGATGGCGTCCGGCTGGCGCTGCAGCAGCACGATCTCGCGCACCGGATCGGCTTCGATGTTTTTTTTGAGGACGCGCGCCAGCGAGTCGGTACGTGCGAATTCAAGGTCGCTGACCAGCACCATGTCGGGCTGCAGCTCGCGCACCCGCAGGTGCAGGGTCTGGGCCTGGTCGTGCGCGACCAGTTCGATGCGCGCCTGGCGCAGGCAGTTCTCGTCCAGCCCGGCGGGGTCGCCCAGGTGGACGATGCGCACCAGCTCGCCGCGCTTTTGCTGGACGAACAGGTTGAACAGTTTATCGACCAGCACGTCGTTGGCGATCGGCTTTTCCGCATAGGCCAGGCAGTGGCTGTCGACCAGTTTCTGCTGCAGCAGGTAGCGGCCGCCCTGGCGCGAGCTTTGCAGGTAGACGTATTCGCGCCCGGCCGGCAGGCGCTGCAGCAGCTCGCCCAGCATCAGCGTCTTGCGGCTGTCCAGCATGTCCGACTGCATATTGTGCAGGGCGTCGAGGTCGATCACGAACAGGCCGTTGCCGGTATCGCTCTCCACCGCCGCCACGAATTCGCTGACTTCGCTGAAGAAGCCCATGTCGAAGTCGTACTTGTGCGCGTGCAGGCGCAGCTCGGCCGCGTTGTCCTTGATGAAGAAATTCTGCGACAACAACAGCGCGCGGTATTTGTAGAGCGGAACGTTGCCTGCCATGGGGTCTGCTATCCGTATGCTTGAGTTGCATATCAAACATACAGCGAACTCGCCCGATATTGTGTGAAAAAAAGAAAGTTTTTTTACATGCATCGTGGTGCATGGCACGCCAACAACACTAGTCTATGCACCCTGGATTGGCGCTGCTGCCTGGCTGAGGTATTTCGGCTTGACTTCGCCGGTCAGCCAGACGCCGTTGTCGGATCGGTAGAAGGCGATTCCATCCTCCCGCATGCGTTTTGCATCGACGGCAAGCACCGCCGGGAAGCCATGCCGGGCGCCGACCTGCAGCGCCGTCCGCACATCGGCGGACAGGTGCACGTGGTGGCGGCCGCCGGCGCGCAGGCCGGACGCCAGGATCGATTTGAGGAAGCGGCTGGCGGTGCCGTGGTAGAGCACGGCCGGCGGGTCCGCTTCGCGCAAAGCAAGGTCGACGGGAATCGAGTGGCCCTGGCTGGCGCGGATGCGGGTCCGGTCTTCATTGAAGGCGAAGCGCTGCTTGTCATTGTTCGCGACCGTGCGTTCGAGCAGCGCGCGGTCGACCGGTTGACCGTGCTGTTCCAGGCCCGCCAGCAATTCGCCGACCTCGGCCCAGCCGTGGGCATCCAGCGCCAGCCCGATGCTGTCGGGGCGGTGGCGCAGCACGTAGCTGAGCAGCTTGCTGGTGGCGACGATGGGGTCCTGGGCCATGGCCGCTCAGGCGACGCCTTCGATCACGCGCCGTACCTGCAGGGCGCGCTCCTCGACGCTGCCGCTCACCAGGGTGTAGGGAATGCCGCGTGCTTCGAGGTCTTTCAGCACCAGCTGGTGGATGCGCCCGCGCCAGGCTTCGTTCTCGCGCGCGGCCTGCTCTTCGTAGGGAATGTCGTCGGCGCAGACGAAGGTATGGGCATAGCGTTCGCGGCAATCGTCGGCGCAGCGCAGCAACTCGGGCGGTACCGGTTCGGTGACCTGACCGAATTCCAGTCCCAGCAGCAGCGTGGTCAGGGCATTCGTGTCGACGAACAGGTAGCGCCTGGCGTAGGGCATCTGCTCGTCTTCGGCGTCGCGGTGGCGCAGGGCGATGTCGACATAGTCGGAGGCAGCCAGCTGGCCCTGCTTGTCTTCCCAGATGTAGCGGCCGATCTCGGGCACGGCGACGCTGCCGTACTGGCGCGCGAGGTACTCGCACAAGGTCGATTTGCCGGTCGACTCCGCGCCGACGAACACCACCCGCTTGATCTGGCCCGATGTGCTGCCCTGCTCTTCCATATGAATCCCGTGTTCGAAAATGTCCAATTACACTATAGAAAGACGAGAGCTGCCATCCTAGCCGACCGTGGCGCTTGCCACAAGGCGCCCCGGCGGGAGCACCCGCGGGGCCGCCCGCCGCGGGGTCGCCCGGCGCGGGAATGCCCGCCAATCAGAACAGATCCAACTGGGGGCTTGCCTTGACCGGCTTGCGGCGTGCCGTCTGCCCCCCGCCCGCATCCGCCGGCGCGCCGCCGAACAGGTCGAGCTGGGTGACGTCCTCGTCCCTCCGCTGGCAGGCGGCGGCCGAGGGCACGATCAGCGGGCGGCGGAACTGGGCGCCGTCCATCTTGCTGAAGCGGCCATTGAAGCCATCCATGCCGAGTCGCTTGACGGCCTTGGTGAAGCGCTGGCGGATCAGGTCGGCCCACACGCCTTCGCCGCTCATGCGCTTGCCGAAGTCGCTGTCGTACTCCTTGCCGCCGCGCATGTCCTTCATGCGGTTCAGCACGCGTTGCGCACGGTCTGGAAAATGAGCGTACAACCATTGCTGGAACAGCGGATTGACTTCCCACGGCATGCGCAGCACGACATAGTGTGCCCCGACCGCGCCGGCGTCCTTGGCGGCCTCGAGGATGCGTTCGATCTCCGGTTCCGTGATGAACGGGATGATCGGCGCGACACTGACGCTGACCGGGATGCCGGCTTCCGTGAGCGTGCGGATCGCGCGCAGGCGGCGCGCGGGCGCGGCCGCGCGCGGCTCGAGCGTGCGCGCGATCTCGCCATCCAGGGTCGTGATCGTGATCGCGGCGGCGGCCAGGCCCTTCTCCGCCATCGGCGCGATCAGGTCGATGTCGCGCTCGATCAGCGCGGACTTGGTGATCAGGCCATACGGATGCTTGCACTCGGCCAGCACCTGCAGCAGCTCGCGCGTGATGCCGCGTTCGCGCTCGCAGGGTTGATAAGCGTCGGTGTTCACGCCGATGGCGATGCTTTCGGGCACGTAGCCGGGACGCGCCAGTTCGCGCCGCAGCAGGTCGGCGGCGTTCACCTTGGCGAAGATGCGGCTTTCGAAGTCCAGGCCGGGAGACAGCCCGAGGTAGCTGTGCGAGGGCCGGGCGAAGCAGTAGATGCAGCCGTGCTCGCAGCCCCGGTACGGGTTCAGCGAGACCTTGAACGGAATGTCCGGCGAGGCGTTGCGGGTCAGGATGGTTTTGGCGAACTCATCCGTAACAACGGTCTTCGGCGCCGCCGGCGCCTCTTCCTTCAGCCCCGGGACCGTCCAGCCGTCGTCGAAATGTTCGCGGCCGTGGACTTCATAGCGGCCCTGGAGGTTCGACACGGCGCCACGGCCCTTGCGCGGCACCAGCGGCCGCGGAGGGATCATGACCTGCCCTTGCAATTCCACGTCTTCAGCCCAAGCTTGTTGGCGATTCACTATGGCGCTCCCGAGTACTGTATGGATATACAGTATCGTACACCCGCTTTCGTGCGGGTTCAAGCGCGAAATCGTTGGGATTGTTGTTCCACAAACGCGTCGAAGGCATCGAACAGCGGTGCGTAGTGTTCGAGCCGGTGTTCCAGCTGGATCAGCGCATGTGCGGCTGCTTCCAGCGAGGACAACTGGTCCGGCGCATGGGCCTTGCGAATCCGATAAGCGGAGGGCGGCAGGTCCTGCAAGGCCAGGCGCGGCAGGCGCTGCAGCGAAGGATTGACGTAGAGCATCTTGCGGCTCTTGCGCCAGGTGGCGTCCAGCAGCACCAGGCGCAACTTGTCGGGCCGCTCCAGCAGAGCCGGTTCGATACAGGGCGGCGAAGGCAGGCCGAGCGCCGCCTCGCCCGGCAGTTGCGGATACAGCAGCAGTGGCATGCGCCGGTCCGCATGCAAGACCGCGTCGAGCTCCGGTGCCGGGAAAGTCTCGCCCACCAGCAGGCGGCTCGACGGCAGGCACAGGTGCAGCAGGCGCGCGCTGTTCTTGGCATTGTGTACCTCGAGCGGATGCTGCAGCACCAGCAGTTCGACCCGGCTGGCGAGCGGCGTTGCGAAGCGGCAGATGCAGGCGCTTTCCGCCCGCAGGCAGGCGGCACAGGTGGCGCGGCGGGGATTGGTCGTCGTCATGGGCGGCGATTGTACCTCCGCCCGGCCAACACAAAATTCAGAAACTGCCGCCGACCCGCTCCCCGCGCGGCGGCATGTTGTCCGGCACCGGAACCGGCGGATCGTCCTTGCGCAGCGGTTTCAGCGCCCCGCTCCACTGCACCACCTGGTCGAGCATGGCCTCGACCGCGCGTTCGTGGTGCTCGGCCGGATTGAAGGTGGCGAAATTCTCGAAGTCGGTGAACAGCGACAGCATCACCTGGGCGCGCACGTCGGCCACCATCAGTTCGCCCATGACCAGGCGCAGGTTCTCGATCGCGCGCGCGCCGCCCGCGCTGCCGTAGCCGACGAAGCCGGCGGCCTTGTTGTTCCATTCCTTGTACAGGTAGTCGATGGCGTTCTTCAGCGCGCCGGAGGTCCCGTGGTTGTATTCGGGCGTGACGAACACGAAGCCGTCGAACTCGGCGATTTTCGCGGCCCAGGCTTTGGTATGCGGCTGCGCGTACTGACCCATCGAGGGCGGCACCGGCTCGTCCAGCAACGGCAGCTTGAAATCCTGGATGTCGACCAGTTCGAAGGCCGCATCGCCGCGCGTGCCCGCGCATTCCATCACCCAGCGCGCTACGTCCAGCGCCTTGCGTCCGGGGCGGGTGCTGCCCACGATGATTCCGATATTGATCATGCTCGCTCCGATATTGGTAAATGACTCACTGTCCAGCCGATTCTAGTCAGGCCCACCCGAACGGCGCGCCCGATTCACGGTACCGTCCTCCAGCCGCCGCCCAGCGCCCGGTACAAGTCCACATGGGCCGCCAGCCAGCTGGCGCGCAGCTGCAGCACATTGGTCTCGGCGCTGAAGGCGTTGCGCTGGGCGTCCAGCTCCTCCAGGTAGGAGGAGTAACCGTTGCGGTAGCGGTTGTGGGCGATGCGCAGCACCTCGGCGGCGGCCACCCGGCGCGCCTCGGCCTGTTCGAGCTGCTCGCGCAGGCGCTGTACCCCGCTCAAGCCGTTCTCGGTTTCGGCGAAGGCGTTGCGCACCACCGATTCGTAGGCGAACACGGCGCGGTCGCGCAGCGAGGCCGAGATCTCGGCCTGGGCGCGCAGGCGGCCGGCGTCGAAGATCGGCGCCAGCACGCTGCCGCCCACGCTCCACAGCATGGTGCCGGAGCCCAGCAGGTCGGGCAGGCTATGCGCATAGCCGCCCACCGATGCCGTCAGGCGCAGCGACGGCAGCATCTGGTCGCGCGCCGCGGCCAGGCTGGCGTCGGCCGCGGCGAGGGCCGCTTCCGCCTGGGCGATGTCGGGACGGCGCCGCAGCAGTTCGGACGGCAGGCCGGGCGCGATCCCGGGCGGCCGCAGGGCAGCCAGTTCGGCGCCGCGCGCCACCGGTCCCGGGCTGGCGCCCGCCAGCAGGTTCAGGGCATTCTCCTGCTGGGTGATCGACCGTTCCAGCTGGGGCACGACCGCGGCCGTGGTGCGGTACTCGGCCTCGGCCTGGGACAGCTCCAGGCGCGAGCTGTAGCCGACCTCGAACTGGCGCCGCGCCAGCTCCAGCGACTGCTGGCGCGAGGCCAGGGTCTGGCGTGCCAGCGCCAGCTGGGCGTCCAGGCCGCGCAGGTTCAGGTAGCCGGACGCGGTGCTGGCCGCCACCGACAGCGCCACCGCGTCCGCCGCCGCCTGCTGGGCGGCATAGTCGAAGCGCGCCGCCTCGGTCGCGGCGCCCAGCCGGCCCCAGGGGTCGAACTCGTAGGCCGCCTGCACGTTGCCGGTAAAGGTGGTCGACTCGATCGGGGTGCCGAACGGCCCGATCGCGCGCGCCCGGGTCGGCCCCGCGCTGAGCGAGACGCCGGGCTCTTGAGCCGACTGCGCGACCCGGATGCGGGCCTGGTATTCCTGCAGGCGCGAGCGCGCGGTGCGCAGGTCGCCGTTGCGCGCCAAGGCCTGGGCCACCAGGGCGTCCAGCGCCGGATCGCCGAAGGCGCGCCACCATTCCTGCTCGACGGCGGCGTTCGGCCCGACCTGCAGCGGCGCGCGCCAGGCCGCCGGCACCTCGAGCGTGGACGCCGGCTTGTCCTGCACCGGAATTTTGCAACCGGCCAGCAGCAGCAATAGCAACTGCGCCACGCCCGCCGCACACGAAACGCGCAAACCCCTCCTCATCGCTGCTGTCCCTTCGCAGCGGCCGCCGGCGCTCCGGTGTCGATGCTGGCCACCACCGACATGCCCGGCCGCAGGCGCGCGGCCAGCTCCTGGTTCGGATCGATGCTGATCCGCACCGGGATGCGCTGGGCTATCTTGACGAAGTTGCCGGTCGCGTTGTCGGGCGTGATCACCGAAAACTCGGAACCGGTGGCCGGCGAGATCTGCTCGACGTGGCCGCGCAACTTCGCGTGGTTCAGGGCGTCGACCGTGAAGGCGACGGGCTGGCCCAGGCGCACGTTGGCCATCTGGGTTTCCTTCATGTTGGCGACCACCCACATGGCCTGCGGCACCAGCGCGGTCAGCTGGGCGCCGGCGTTGACGAAGGCGCCCAGCCGCACCGTCACCTGGCCCAGCTGGCCGTCGCGCGGCGCGACAATGCGCGTATTCGCCAGGTCGATCTCGGCCAGGCGCACCGCTGCTTCGGCGTTGGCCACCGCCGCTTCCAGCGAGGCGCGGTTGACGTCCACCGTGCGCAGGTTCTGGCGCGAGATTTCCAGAGCGGCGCTGGCCTGCGCCGTCTGCGCCACCGCCTGGGCATGCGCGGCGCGCGCGGCGTCGCGCTCGCGCGCCGACAGCGAACCGTCGGCGGCCAGTTCCTCGACCCGGCGCAGGTCGGCCTGGGCACGCTGGGCCTGGGCGCCGGCGTTCGCCACCGCCGCCTGGTTCTGGGCGATGGTGGCGCTCGCGCTCTTCTGGCTCTGGGCGAAGTTGGCGAGCGCCGCGCGCTGGGTCGCCAGCTGGGCGCGCGCCTGCTCCAGGCGCTGCTGGTAGATGCGGTCGTCGATGCGCATCAGGAGCTGGCCCTGGTGGACCGTCTGGAAGTCCTGGACGTCGACCTCGACGATGTAGCCGGACAGCTGCGGACTGATGATCGTCACCTGGCCGCGCACCGTCGCGTTCTCGGTGCTCTGGACCGTGCTGCGGAAAGGCGGCAGGTCCCAGGCGTACAGGACGATCAGGACGCCGATCAGCGCGATCAGCGCAAACAGCGCGCCGCTGGCGATCACGTGGCGGTTCGATTTCTGCTGGTTGGTCGTGGTCTCGGCCATGAGTCTTGGGTCTCTTGTCTGGTTGTCGTCATTCCGGCAGGCTGCCGGACGGGGATCGTGGTACCGGCAGCGGCGGCGTGCCTTCCGGCGTCGCGATCGGCGAATCGGTCGGCGGCTCGGCCGGTCCTTCCTCGAGCGCCGTGTGGCGGGCCGGCGGCGGGCCGGCGGGCGGGGCGCCCGGCAGCGGCGCCACATAATTAATCCACAGCGCCCGGCCGAAGATCCAGAGCGCGAGCAGGGTCGCCATGATCGAGATGGCCAGGAACACGTCGTTGTAGGCAAGAATGTTCGCTTCGCGGCTTGCCGCCTGCGACAGCAGCGAAATGCCCTGCCTGGTCCGCGCCGACGGATCCGTCAGCACCCGTCCATAGGCCGCCCCGCCCTGCTGGATGCGGGCGGCGACCAGCGGATCGAGGCTGCTCAGCTGGTCGGCCAGGTTCGACGAGTGGAACTTTTCGCGCATCACCTGCCAGGTGCCCAGCAAGGAGGAACCGATCAGGCCACCCATGTTCTGCGTCAGGCTGAACAGCACCGAGAAGGTGATCAGGTTGCCCGGATTCGTGACCACGGTGCCCATCAGGGTCAACAGCAGGGGCCCGAGGAACAGCACTCCGCCGAACGCCAGCATGGCCTGGCTCACGTACATCTCTTCCGGCCGGACCTGGTTGGTCGCATGCGAATCGATCCACGCTCCCAGCGCCATGATCAGCAGCGCGATCACCTGCGGGCCCATCAGATGCGGCGGGCGCGTGACCAACACCGAGACCACGATGCCGGCGACGGTGGCGCCCAGCACCACCAGGAACAGGGTCGCCATCTGGTCGTTGTTCAGGCCCACCAGCCGCAGGAAGCCGACCGCTCCCACGCTCTGCTCGGACAGCACGACGCGCACCAGCATCATCGCCAGGAACAGGCGCGCGATCATGCCGTTGGTAAGCCAGCGGAGGTTCAGCAGCGGATTCTTGCGGTTGTGCTCCACGGCGACCGCTGCCACGATCAGGAACACCGATGCCGCCAGCGCCACGCCGACCCACGGCTGCGAAGTCCACCACAGCACGCGGCCGAAGGTCAGCGCTGCGCACAGCAGCGCCACGCCCGGCGCGAACAGCGCGAAGGTGACGAAGTCGGTCACGCGAAACGCCCGGAAGCGGTCCCCCGGCGGCAGCTTGAGCCACAGCACGCAGCCGAGGGTGACCAGGGTAAGGCCCAGCTCGAACAGGTAGAGGCCGCGCCACTCGGCAAGTTCCAGCAGCCGGGTCGAGAACAGGTAGGCGATCGGCTGCGGCAGTTGCGAGACGCCGAGCGATATCACGATGAATTTCGGCCGCACCTCCCTGCGCGGCGCGGCTTGCAGCGTGTAGTACAGGCCCAGCGTGGACAGGGCCGCGCCTGCCATCCCGTGGACTGCACGCACCGCGATCGCCGAGCCGAGGTCGTTAACGAACAGGTGAGCGAAGGTCACCAGCGCGTACAGCACCAGGAAAAATTCGGTAAAGGCGCGCAGGCCGAACTGCTGGCGGAACTTCACCAGCAGCAGGTTCATGGACGCGTTGGTCATCACGTAGGCAGCCGGCAGCCAGCTGGTCTCGGCGGCAAAGGCACCCAGCGTGCCCTGCAGGTTGACCAGGTTCACCGTCACCAGCGCATTCCCCAGGCCGCCGGTCAGCGTGACCAGGGTCCCGACCAGGAAATAGGCGACGCGGCGCTCCGGTGTGTGCTGGGGAAAGGAGGGACTGCCCGGCAGGGTCGGCCGTTCGTCCGGATGCCAATCGCGCGGAGCGTACTTGTCGCTCATGCGTTCTCCAGCGCCTGCTGCAGGCTTTCCAGCACCGCGGCGGCGGCCGCGACCTGGGCGGGATCGAGGCGGGCCAGCACCTCGTGCCGCAGGCTTTCCGCCTGCGCCCTCACCTTTTCTTCGAGCGCCTGGCCGCGCGGCGTGAGCACGATCAGCTTGACGCGGCGGTCGCGCCGGCTCGGCATCCGCTCGATCAGGCCCGGTGCCGCCAGGCGGTCGATGGTGGCGACCAGGGTTGCGCCGTCCACGCCCAGCTGCTGGGCCAGTTCGGTCTGCGAAGGCGGGCGCGCGTTGTCTTCGCCGGCGGCACGCTGCATCTCGGCCAGCGCGGCGATGGCGCTCCAGCCGGCCGAAGTCAGCCCGACCTCTTTCAGCTGACGTTCGAGCGCCTGGCGCCAGGCGCGCCCGCCGGCTTGCAGTGCCTGGGCGAAGCGTTCGCTGAGCTGTTCATTGAAAACAACCATGGGGCCACCAAATCGTTGGACCTGCCGATTATCTGCCTGTTCTGGAAAATGTGGCCACACGCGAAGATTTAATGCGCGAATTGGTTAAACAGATATTGCTCTGGCAAATCACCGTGCTTAGAATCAACTCATTCCCCTAAGCAATTGGTTCCTGACGGACACAACCGTGAGGCCAGCCGTTCCAGAGTTTTCCATGTTTAGAGCACGCGCATCTGTTCGCAAACTTACCTCCGCGCTGATCATCGGTCTGGCCATGCTGCCGGGCCTGTCCGTCGAGCAGGAATTGCAACTCGACTACAGGATCAACGAGCACATCGTGCTGATTCCGGCCGGCAATGACCACCAGGCCCGCCTGGAGACGACGGTGTTCCAGCCGAATGGGCAGGGGCCGTTCCCGCTCATCATCATCAACCACGGCAAGGACCCCGGCCATCCGAACTTGCAGCCGCGCGACCGCTTCTATCACATGGCCCACGCCTTCGTGTCACGCGGCTATGCGGTGATGGTGCCGATGCGTCAGGGCTTCGCCAACTCGACCGGCCGCTACCGCGACCACGGCTGCGACATGACCGCCAACGGCTATACCCAGGCCGAGGACATCCGCGATACCCTGGAATACGCCCGCGGGCAGAAATGGGTCGACGCCGACCACATCGTGGTTGCCGGCCAATCCTATGGCGGCCTGGCGACGATGGCGCTGGGCACCCAGGAACTGCAGGGTGTACGCGCCCTGATCAATTTCGCCGGCGGCCTGCGCGACGACAGCAACGGCTGCGGCTGGCGTTCGGCGCTGGTCTCGGCCTTTGCCGAATACGGCGCGCAGAACAAGATCCCGAGCCTGTGGATGTACGGCGAGAACGATTCGCTGTTCGGCCCGGAACTGGTGGCGCGCATGCACGACGCCTTCGAACAGGCCGGCGGCAAGGCCCAGCTGGTCGAGTACGCGGCGTTCAAGCGCGATGCGCACGGCATGCTGGCCAGCCGCGACGGCGAAAAGGTCTGGCTCGCCGACACCATGCGCTTCCTGGACCAGGTCGGCATGCCGACCAAGGTGGTCTACAAGGTGCCGGAACCGCCGATGCCGCAGGCGACCAATTTCGCCAAGGTCGATGACGTGGGATCCGTTCCTTTCCTCAGCGAAAATGGCAAGCGCGCCTATGCGGAATACCTGACCAAGATGACCCCGCGCGCCTTCGCCGTGTCGCCCAGCGGCGCCTGGTGCTGGGCCGAGGAAGGCGAAGCTCCGGAAGCGCGCGCCCTGGCGACCTGCTCGGCCAAGAGCGACAAGCCGTGCCGCCTGTACTCGGTCGACGAGAGCGTGGTGTGGAATCCGGACCTGGCCGAGAAGGCGGCGGTGACGGCGTCGAACACGCCGGCGCCGGCGACCGATGGCGCGGGTACTTCGCAGCTGGGTGGAACGGCTGCAATAACCAACTAGATCTAATCGCCATCCACGCTTTACCGCGCTTACCCGACCCAGCTCAAACCCTCTTCCCCATACCAATTCGACAATGTAGCGTCCGCCACTCTCAACGGGAAAGCTGCATGTCATCAATAAAAAAACCTTGCGCCCGAGCGCTGCTGGCCCTGGCCTTCCTGCTGGGCACTGCAACGGCCGGGGCCGCCAATAACTATCCGGTCGTGCTGGTGCATGGCTTCCTCGGCTTCGGGCCGGACACCTATCCCGGCAGCAGCTTCCTGTACTGGGGTGGCTACCACGACATCGCCGCCCGCATGCAGCGCTACAAGGGCCCGCATGCCGTCTATACGGCCGGGGTCGGCGCGATCAGCTCCAACTGGGACCGCGCCGCCGAGCTGTACGCCCAGATCAAGGGCACCTGCGTCGACTACGGCGCCACCCACGTCGCCCGCTACGGTTATCCCGGCCAGCCGCAGAAGCCCGCCGGCAAGTGCTGGGCCGCCGATCCACACAACAATCCGCACGGCTATCCCCTCGCCTTCTATCCGCAGTGGGATGCCGCTCATCCGATCCACCTGGTCGGCCACAGCCAGGGCGGCACCACGATCCGCGCCCTGATCCAGCTGCTGGAACACGGCTCGCCCGACGGCGACGAGGGCGGCGGCGAGCTCTACCGCGGCGGCAAGACCGGCTGGGTCAGGAGCGTGGTGACGATCTCGGCGCCGCACAATGGCACCACCCTGCGCGACGCCGTGCTGGATGTGCTGCCGAATTCACGCAGCCCGCTGCGCGACATCCTCGACCAGCGCCTGGCGCATTGGGAACTGGCGCCGGACGGCGCACGCGAGTTCAACCGCTGGGCGCTCACCTCGCCCTCGGTTTACTATTTTTCGGTGGCGACGCGGGCGACGGTGGCCGGCGCCTGGTGCTGCAACGGCAGCGACCGCGTGCTGGCACCCATCCAGAGCAGCCGGTTCCAGTATCCGCGCGACGACATGATCCCCTACTTCAAGCTGTTCGCGGGGGAATTCAT
Organism: Massilia sp. LXY-6; assembly: GCF_051233485.1. NCBI lineage: Bacteria > Pseudomonadati > Pseudomonadota > Betaproteobacteria > Burkholderiales > Oxalobacteraceae > Massilia > Massilia sp. LXY-6. The sequence goes on along the minus strand of NZ_JBKFGF010000003.1, from coordinate 62,972 downwards.
CGCGGGTTCGCTGGCGCAGCCGGGCATGGGTTCGTACACCCAGTCGGCCCCGGGGCGGGTGCGCATCGACAGCAGCTGGTTCGCCAGCGACGGCGTGGTGAACACCGTCAGCATGCGCGCGCCCGACGGCCATCCCGTGCGCGACTACGACGGCCGCGCCGTCCAGGGCAGCTGGAATTTCCTCGGCACCTACGACGGCTACGACCACTTCGACATCCTGAACTGGCCGAACCCGGGGCCGTCGGCGGATCCGGTCTACGATCGCATCTGCGACGTCATCTTCGACCTGTAGGGTGCAAACCTCACGCGCGGGCACGTGCTGCCCACCCCACGACATTACGGCAGATCCCTTCCCCACCGCTGGAGCTGTTCAACAGTCGCGGTCACGCCGCCGCAGACGATCACCAGCACGCGCGCGTAGTCGGCCAGCACCTCGCCGCCACGGTAGGCCAGGGCCAGCGAAGCGCCGCAGGCCGGCTCCACCACCACGCGGTGGTCATCCATGAAGCGCAGGCAGGCCTCGACCGCCTCGCGGTCGCTGACCACCACCGGCACCACCGGATGGCGGCGCGCCAATGCGGCAGCCTGCTGCGACACCTTGCGCGCGCCCAGCGAGGTGGCGATGCTAGTAATGGCCGGCAGTTCGAGGAGCGTACCGGCCCGCAGCGAGCGCGCATAGGAATCGGCGCCCGCGGTTTCGACCGCGATCACCGGCACCCTGTCCCAGCCATTGCGCTGCAGTCCTTCCACCACGCCGCACAGCAGTCCGCCGCCGCCGACCGACAACACCACCGCATCGGGCTGGAGCCCCGCTTGCGCCACCTCGTCGATCATGCCGGCGTGGCCTTCCCACAGCAGCGGGTCGTCGAAGGGGTGGATGAAGGCATCGTGCTCGCCCAGCATCGACTGGGCCAGCGCGTTCGCTTCCTGGAACGAGGCGCCGTGGACGACGATCTCGGCGCCTTCACGGCCGATCAGCTCGCGCGCCCGGCTGCTTGCAGTCTCCGGCACCACGACGGTCACCGGGATCCCCAGGCGGCGGCCGGCGTGGGCCGCGGCGATGCCGGCGTTCCCGCCCGAGGACGAGAGGAAGCGACGGGCGCCGCGCAACGCATACTGTTCGCAGGCGTGGCCGATGCCGCGCAGCTTGAACGAGCCGGACGGCTGCAGCGCCTCCATCTTCAGCCACACCGATTGGCCCGGGCGTACCGGCATCGCGCCGGAAGCGAGCAGCGGGGTCTCGATATGCAGCGTCATCGGACCGCCCCTATGCCGTCGAGCGTAGCGTGCGCGCCAGGTCGGACAGCCGGTAGGGCTTGTTGACGAAGGCGAACTCGCTCAGCGACCCGCCATGGCGCTGCTTGAGCGCCGGCAGCGGGTAGCCGGAGGCCAGCATGATCTTGGTGTCCGGATAATGGGTGCGCGTGTAGCTGGCCAGTTCGAACCCGTCCATCCCGTTCGGCATGACGACGTCGGTGAACAGGATGTCGACCTCGCGCTGCTCCAGCAGGTCGATCGCCTCGCGCCCGCTGGACGCCGTCACCACGTCGTAGCCCATGCTGGTAAACAGCGAGGCGGCAACGTCCATCAGGTCCGGTTCGTCCTCGACGATCAGCACGCGCTCGACGTGCGAACGGCGGTCTTCCTGCGCCTCGGACGACACCGCCGGCAGGTAGATCGAGATCGTGGTGCCCTCGCCCGCCTTGCTGTCGATGACGACCTCGCCATCCGACTGCTTGATGAAGCCGTACACCTGGGACAGGCCGAGGCCGGTGCCCTTGCCCACTTCCTTGGTCGTGAAGAAGGGTTCGAAGGCGCGCGACACCACCTCGGGCGGCATGCCGGTGCCGGTGTCGCTGACCGTGATCCGCACGTAGTCGCCGGCCGGCAGGCTGCCCGCCTCGTGGTGGCCGAGCGTGACGTTGCGCGTGGCGATGACGATGCCGCCGCCGTCCGGCATGGCGTCGCGCGCGTTCACCACCAGGTTCAGCAGAGCCGATTCGAGGCGCGCGCTGTCGATCACCGCGCTGTGCGCCTTGCGGTCGAGATCGATCTCGAACTCGATATTCGAATTGCCGGCGCGCCGCAGCACCGGCTCGAAACTGGTGATGATGCGGTTCAGGTTGCGGGTTTCGGCCTGCAGCGGCTGCTGGCGCGCGAACGCCAGCAGCTGCTGGGTCAGGCGCGCGCCGCGGTCGACCGCGCGCCGCATGCTCTCGATGGTGCGGCTGTCGCGGCTGTCTCCGCCTTCGCCGCGCTGCATCGCCAGCACTTCGAGGCCGCTCGAGAGCACCGACAGCAGGTTGTTGAAGTCGTGCGCGACGCCGCCCGTGAGCTGGCCGATCGATTCCATCTTCTGGGCCTGGTACAGCGCGGCGTTCGCGGCTTCCAGGGCCTCGGCGGCACGTTTCTTCTCGGTCAGGTCGCGCGTGATCTTGGCGAAGCCGACCAGCTTGCCGTCGTTGTCGCGGATGGCGTCGATGATCACATGGGCCCAGAACCGCGTGCCGTCCTTGCGCACGCGCCAGCTCTCGGCCTCGAAACGCCCGGTCGTGGCGGCGGTGGACAGCGCATGCTTGGGCATGTCCGCAGCCTGATCCTCGGCGGTGTAGAAGCGCGAGAAGTGGCTGCCGACGATCTCGTCCTGGGAATAGCCCTTGATGCGCTCGGCGCCCGAGTTCCAGTTCGTGACCGTGCCTTCCGGCGACAACATGTAGATCGCATAGTCGGTCACGCCCTGCACCAGCAGGCGGAAGCGCTGCTCGCTCTCGCGCAGCTTGTCCTCGGCCTCTTTGCGCTCGGTGACGTCGCGGGTCACCTTGGCAAAGCCGAGCAGGACCCCGTCCTCGTTGTAGATCGGGTCGATCACCACGTGGGCCCAGAAGCGGGTGCCGTCCTTGCGCACGCGCCAGCCTTCGGACTCGTACTTGCCTTCGCGGAGGGCGGTCGCGAGCGCGCGCGCCGGCAGGCCGGTGACGCGGTCTTCGTCGGTATAGAAGCGCGAAAAATGCTCGCCCAGGATCTCCTGCGCCACGTAGCCCTTGAAACGGTTGGCGCCCGCGTTCCAGCTGCTGACGTGACCCTGCGGATCGAGCATGTAGATCGCGTAGTCGTTGATGCCGGAGATCAGGTATTGGTAGCGCCGTTCATCCGACAGGACTTTTTTCTGCTGCATGTGTTCGCTCATGGCTAAGCACTCGTGTCCAGATGCACGAATTCATTGATTCAAATCCACTTAATGATACACCCACGCCGCCCGCCACGCCCGCGCACGCGCCAATGGGGCCAAACATGCATTGTAAATACCGTTGTGTTATCGCCGCACCGGCAATCTTGCCAAAATCCCTAATGAAAGCGCCAGCTTCCTTTCATTGTAAAATGGAGGACTTGCAATTCACGTTTGCCATTGACCGCTACATGACTTCGGCCTCCTCCGTTCCCGTTCTCGACCTGTCGGCTTGCGACAGGGAGCCGATCCGCACACCCGGGAGCATCCAGCCGCACGGCTTCCTGCTGACCCTCTCGGCCGGGCTGGAAGTCGTGCAGGCCAGCGCCAACCTCGGCGACTGGACCGGCTGCCCGGCCCAGGCCGCGGTCGGGCGCCCGCTCGCCGAGGTGATCGGCGAAGCGGCCGCCCTGCGCCTGGGGCCCGAACTGGCGCCGGGACCGGGGTCGAAACTGGGCGGCCGTCCGTATTACGTCGGCACCGTCACGCTCGCTCCCGGCCGCCATTTCGACGTGCTCGGACACCTGTGGGACGGCCTGACCATCCTCGAATTCGAGGGCGTGGCGCGGGCCGAGCCGGCCGACTTCCGCCACCTGTACCCACTGCTCGGCGACTTCCTGCTGAAGGTCAACGACGCCACCGGCATCGAGGCGCTGGCCCAGCTGGCCTGCCAGCACATCCGCTCGGTGACCGGCTTCGGCCGCGTGATGGTCTACCAGTTCGACGCCGACGGCCACGGCCACGTGAGGGCGGAATCGAAGGACGAGGGCTACCATTCCTACCTCGGGCAGCACTTCCCGGCTTCCGACATCCCGGCCCAGGCGCGCGAGCTGTACGCGCTGTCGCGCATCCGCCTGATCCAGGACGCCAACTACACGCCGGCGCCGCTGGTCCCGGCCCTGAACCCGCTTACGGCCAAGCCGAACGACCTGTCGTTCGCAGCCCTGCGCAGCGTCTCGCCGGTGCACCTGCAGTACATGCGCAACATGCACACGCTGGCCTCGATGTCGGTGTCGCTGATGGTCAAGGGCAAGCTGTGGGGGCTGATCTCCTGCCACAACGCCGATCCGGCCGTGGTCTCGTTCGAGAAGCGCACCGCCTGCGAGCAGCTGGGCCAGATCCTGGCGCTGTGCATCGAATCGCGCGAAGATGCGCAGGAGCTGCAGTTCCGCCTTGATGTGCGCCGCATCATGGTGTCGATGCTGGCCGGCCTGACCCAGGGCAGCGACTTCATCGAGAACCTGTCGAGCGTGTTCCCCGAGCTGCTGCGCTTCGCACGCGCATCCGGGGCCGCGATCGTGGTCGACGACCGCGTGCTGCCCTTCGGCGACGCTCCCGGCAAGGACGACATCCTGGCCCTGGTCGACTGGCTGGCGGTGCACGACCATGGCGACATCTACCACACCGACAAGCTGTCCGATGCCTGGCCGGAGGCGGCGAAGATCATCCGCAACGCCAGCGGCCTGCTGGCGATGCCGATCTCGCGCATCCACAAGCACTACCTGCTGTGGTTCCGGCCCGAGTACGTGCACACGATCGAGTGGGCGGGCAATCCGCATGACAAGGCGCCCGATCCGAACGCGCCAACCCAGCTGACACCGCGCACCAGCTTCGCCGCCTGGCGCGAGACCATCCACGGCACCAGCCTGCCCTGGCACGCCGGCGAGATCGAGCTGGCGCTGGAATTCCGCACCGCGCTGCTGGGCATCGCCCTCGAGCGCGCCGAGCAGATGGCCGAATTGGCCGAAGAGCTGACCCGTTCTAACAAGGAACTGGAAGCCTTCTCCTACTCGGTGTCGCACGACCTGCGCGCGCCGCTGCGCCACATCGTCGGATTCGCCGACCTGCTGATCGAATCGAGCGGCAGCGAGGACGGCGAGCAGCGCATGCGCTTCCTCAAGAACATCAAGGATGCCGCGCGCCTGGCCGGCAAGCTGGTCGACGACCTGCTGTCGTTCTCGCAGATGGGCCGCGCCTCGCTGCGCCCGACCACGGTCGACATGGGCGACCTGGTGGCCGCCTGCATCGACAAGCTGGCGCTGGAAACGCGCGGCCGCCGCATCGAATGGGACATCGCCCCGCTGCCGACGGTCTACGCCGACCCGAACTTCCTGCACCTGGCGATGTTCAACCTGCTGTCGAATGCCGTGAAGTTCACCGGCCAGCGCGACCCGGCCATCATCCGCGTCAGCGTCGAGGACAAACCCGACGAATTCGTGTTCCACGTGGCCGACAATGGCGCCGGCTTCAACATGGATTACGTGCACAAGCTGTTCGGCGTATTCCAGCGCCTGCATCGCATGGAAGACTTCCAGGGCACCGGCATCGGCCTTGCCAACGTGCGCCGCATCGTCGAGCGCCACAACGGCCGCGTGTGGGCCGAGTCAGTCCAGGGCGAAGGCGCGACCTTCTCCTTTGCAATCCCGAAATCCAATTCCGAAAGTACGCATGCTTAAGCCCATCCTGCTCGTCGAAGACAATCCCAACGACCTGGAGCTGACCTTGATCGCGCTGTCGAAGAGCCAGCTCGCCAACCAGGTCATCGTCGTTCGCGACGGTGCCGAAGCGCTCGACTACCTGCACCGCCGCGGCGACTACGCCGAGCGCCCGGCCGGCAACCCGGCCGTGGTCCTGCTCGACCTCAAGCTGCCGAAGGTCGACGGCCTCGAAGTGCTGAAGGACATCCGCGAAAGCGACCCGACCCGGGCGGTGCCGGTGGTGATGCTGACCTCGTCGAAGGAAGAACAGGACCTGGTCCGCAGCTACGAGCTGGGCGTGAACGCCTACGTGGTCAAGCCGGTGGACTTCACGGAATTCGTGCGCGCGATCGCCGATCTGGGCATCTTCTGGGCGGTGCTGAACGAACCGCCGCCAGGCTCGCAGCGCTACATCAAACCCAACAAGTAAGCGTTACGCCGACCGGCGCCGCAGCAGGTGCCGGATGCGCGCACTGAGCGCATCCGGATGGTAGGGTTTCTGCAGCAGGTTGATGTTCGCCTCCACCTTGCCTTCGTGCGCCAGCACGCCTTCGGCATAGCCCGAGGTGTACAGGATTTGCGCCCGCGGCAGCCGCGCGCGCACCGTCTCCCCCAGTTGCAGGCTGCTGACCGGTCCCGGCATGATGACGTCGCTGAACACCAGGTCGACCTGCTCGCCGCTTTCCACGATCGACTTCGCCACTGCCGCATCCGGCGCCTCCAGTACCCGGTAGCCGAGCGCCGACAGGATCCCGCAGGTGGCGCTGCGCACGTCCTCTTCGTCCTCGATCACCAGGATGGTTTCCGGCCCGCCCAGCAGCGGCGCCGCCGCCACGTCGTCAAAGGCGGCCGGCTCGGCCTCGCTGCGCGGCAGCCAGATGCGCACGCTGGTGCCCTTGCCCGGTTCACTCTGCAGCACGATCTCGCCGCCCGACTGCTTCACGAAACCGTAGGCCATCGACAGGCCCAGGCCCGTGCCCTGCCCGGTCGGCTTGGTGGTGAAGAAGGGTTCGAAGGCGCGCTCCAGCACCTCCGTCGCCATGCCCTTGCCGGTGTCAAGGATCTCGATCAGCACGTAATGGCCCGCCTCCAGCGACGGCGGCAGCGTGCCGCCCGGCCCCACGTTGGCGGCGCGGATGGTGAGCGTGCCGCTGCCGGCCATCGCGTCGCGCGCGTTGATGGCCAGGTTCAGCAGCACGTTGTTGAGCTGGTTCGGATCGACCAGGGTGCTGCCCAGGCGGTGTTCGATCTCGGTGACGACGCGCGCGCGCGGCCCGAGCACGCGCCGCATCATGTCCTCCATCTCGCGCAGCAGGTGGCCGGGATTGATGACCACCGCCTGCAGCGGCTGGCGGCGGGCGAAGGCCAGCAGGTGCGAGGACAGCTTGGCGCCGCGCTCGACCCCGGCCAGCGCCATGTCGACGCGTGCCTTGCCGGCCTCGTTCAGGTTGCCGACCAGTTTCAGGAGCTGCAGGTTGCCGCCGATGATCTGCAGCACGTTGTTGAAGTCGTGCGCCACGCCGCCGGTGAGCTGGCCGATCGCTTCCATCTTCTGGGCCTGGAACAGGGCCGACTGGCTGGCCTCCAGCTGGGCCTGGCTGTGGCGCAGCGAGACGAAGGCGGCGTCGCGCTGGCGCCGCGCAATGAAGGCGTCGCTGTGGTAGCGCACGCGCGCCACCAGCTCGCGCGGATCCGGCCATTTCACCAGGTAGTCGTTGGCGCCGACCGCGAAGGCCTTGGCCTTGATGTCCGGATCGTCCTCGGACGACAGCACGATCACCGGGATGTGTTCGGTGTCCTTGTCGGCGCGCAGGCGCCGCGTGACGTCCAGGCCGTCGATCTCCGGCATGCGCAGGTCGACCAGCACGACCGTGGCGCCGAGCTCCTTGGCCAGCTCCACCGCCATCCCGGGCCGGCTCGCGAACTTCAGCGTGTGCGGGGCACATCCCTTCAGGCCATGCGAGATGATGTCTTCGGCAAAGGGTTCGTCGTCGATGAGGAGAACGGAACAGGCGCTGGCTTCGTCTTGGGTCATTGCAACTGCGGAAAGGTCGGTGGAAGGGAACGCGAATTGCAAAATCGTAAGCTTTTATTTTACCTTAACCAAGAGAATTACGACGTTTTTGCTTCATGCTCCGGTATATGGCAGAAGTTTCCTCAAGAAAATTATGCCGACCGCCTGAACACTCAACGCGCCTTCTTGGCGTGCGACGTGAATGTGCGGGTATAGAAGCCAGGCGGCTTCTTCGCCACCCAGCCAATGAAGGAGCGAATGTCCTCGTGCCCTTTCAGCGCCTCCCAGGTGTGATAGGCGCGCAGCAGTTCCCGCTCCGACAGCGTGGCATGGATCTTCCGGTGGCAGATCTTATGGATCGGAAACTGTTCCTTGCCCTTCAGGGATTTCGGAACGAGATGGTGGCGATCGATGTTGACGGTGCCCAGCGGCCGGCCGCACAAGGGGCACAGGGCTTCGCCGGCGGGAGCGTCGGAAGCCTCGGAGAACTCGGGAATGCGGGAGCGGCGTGCCATCCTCGGTATATCGAGGTGCGCGCCGCCGTTTAAAGACCTGGCTCAGCTACGCGCAGGCGCGCCCACCACCAGCCGCGAGAAGCTGGCGATGCTGGCCACCGCGGAAAAGGCGGCGGCGATCGCGATCGCGTACCAGGTGCCGCGCAGGTGGAACATGGTCAGGCAGAACGCCACCAGCGCCGCCCCGGTCGACTGTCCGATCAGGCGCGCGGTCGCGACCATGCCGCTGGCGCTGCCGCTGCGCGAGGCCGGTGCGCTGGACATGATCGCCTTCACGTTGGGCGCCTGGAAGAAGCCGAAGCCGATGCCGCACACGGCCATGCGCCAGCCGATGTCCACGGCCGACGGCGCCGCCGGCATGCCCAGCAGCAGGCCCAGTCCGGCCGCCAGGATCATCAGCCCGACGCCACCCAGCAGGCCCGGCGAATAGCGGTCGCTCAGGCGTCCCGCCACCGTCGCCATGATGCCGACCATGACCGGCCATGGCGTCAGCAGGAAGCCGGTCTCCACCGCGGTGCGGCCCAGCTCGCTTTCGAAATAGAAGGGCAGCGCGACGAAGGCCAGCGCCTGGGCCGCGAAGGTGCAGACCGCGGTCAGCGTCGACAGCGTGAACAGCGGCAGGCGGAACAGGTCGACCGGCAGCAGCGGCGCCGGGTGATCCTTCTGGCGGCGCAGCAGCATGACGAAGAAAAACAGCGCCAGCAGCATTTCCGGCAGCAGGGTGCGCATGCCGACGCGGTGGGCGGCGTCGCCCAGCGCCAGGATGGCGATGCCGAAGGCGGCCACGTTGTACAGCCCGGCCACGCCGTCGACCTTGTGGCTGGCGCGGCTCGTCTGCGGCAACGCCTTGCGCGCCATGAACCAGCCGAGGATGCCGGGAATGACGTTGATGCCGAACAGCCACTCCCACGACGAAGTGGCGAGGATGACCGAGGCCAGGCTGGGGCCGATGGCGAAACCGATCGCCACCACCAGCGCATTGTTGCCGAAGCCGCGCCCGTGCAGCCTGGACGGATAGACGGCGCGGATCAGGGCCGAGTTGACGCCCATCAGGGCCGCCGCGCCGAGCCCCTGGAACAGGCGCGCCACGATCAGCGCCGGCAGCGACCACGCCAGCGCGCAGCCGAGCGAGGCCACCGTGAACAGGGCCATGCCGGCCATGTAGACGCGCTTGTAGCCGATGGTCTCGCCCAGCGCCGCGATGGGAAGCAGCGTCGCGACCATCGCCAGCTGGTAGGCGTTGACGATCCAGACGGAATCCGCGGGCGTGGCGTGCAGCTGGTCGGCCATGGCCGGCAGCGCCGTATTGGCGATCGCGGTATCGAGCGCGGACATGCCTACGCCCAGCGACAAGGCAACGATGGCCCAGCCCAGCTGTCCTTTTTCCAGGCCGTCGGCCGGCACCTCGTTGTGCTTGTAAGCACTTGTATTGACTGGGTTTTTCATGCTCGGTCCGCTACAAAAACGATGATTATAGGGGGCGCGGGCGAGGTCTGCTGGAGAGGGGAAAAACCGGCGTGCTAGATCTCGACCTGCGTCCCCAGTTCGACCACCCGGTTGGCCGGTATCCGATAATAGTCGGCCGCGTCGCGGGCATTGCGGGACATGGTCGCGAACAGGGCTTCGCGCCACATGGCCATCCCGCTGCCGACCGTGGGAATGACGTTCTGCCGGGCGATGAAATAGGAAGTCTGCATCGGCTCGAAGCGCAGGCCGCTGGCCGCACAGGCGTCCAGCGCAGCCGGGATGTCGCGGTCTTCCACGAATCCGTAGCGCAGATCGACCTGGTAGCAGTCGTGACCCAGATCCGTGACCGACACGCGCTGCTCGGGCCGCACGCGGGGAATATCTTCGTTATGGATGGTCAGGAAAATCGTGCGCCCGTGCAGGATGCGGTTATGCATGAGGTTGTGCAGCATGGCATGCGGGACGCCGTCGCCTTCGGCCCGGAAGAACACCGCAGTCCCTTCGACCCGTGTCGGCGCCCCGGTGAACAGGGAGGTGAGGAAGTCGTCCAGCGGCACCAGGTGCTGGCGCAGGTTCTCGTGCACCAGCGCCCGCCCCTGCTGCCAGGTCAGCATCACCACGACGGCGACCGCGCCCAGCACCAGCGGAAACCAGCCGCCATGCAGGATCTTGAGGGTATTCGCGGAAAACAGCGCGACGTCGATCACGAGGAAGAATCCGGTGGCGGACCAGGCCAGCAGCGCGTTGTACTTCCAGCCATGGCGGACGACGAAGAAGGTCAGGATCGTCGTCATCAGCATGGTCGCGGTCACCGCAATCCCGTAGGCCGACGCCAGGTTGGACGACGATCCGAAACCGACGACGGCCAGCACCACGGCGCACAGCTGGAGCCAGTTCACGAAAGGCACGTAGATCTGCCCCATCTGGCGCTCGGAGGTGTACACGATGCGCAGGCGCGGCAGATAGCCGAGGGCGACCGCCTGCTGCGCGATCGAAAAGGTGCCGGAGATCGTCGCCTGCGAGGCGATCACCGTCGCCACGGTCGACAGTGCCACCAGGGGATAGACGCTCCAGGCCCCTAGCTGCTGGTAGAAGGGATTCGACACCGCGTCCGGCCGCGACAGCAGCAAGGCGCCCTGGCCGAGGTAGTTCAGGGCCAGGCCGGGGAAGACGATGGTGAACCAGGCGATGCGGATCGGCTTTTTGCCGAAATGTCCCATGTCCGCATACAGTGCTTCGGCCCCCGTGAACGCCAGCACCACCGCGCCGAGCGCGAGGAAGGCGAGCCAGCCGTTGTCAAGCAGGAAGCGCAGAGCATGCCACGGGTTGATGGCCGCCAGGATGCGCGGGTTGTCGGCGATATTCACCGCGCCCATCGCACCCAGCACGGCGAACCAGACCAGCATGACCGGGCCGAACCAGCGGCCGATTCCCGCGGTACCCTTGTGCTGGACGGCGTACAGGGCGAACAGCACGGCCACGGTGAGCGGCACGACATAGGGCTTCAACGCCGGCGTCGCCACTTCCAGTCCCTCGATAGCCGACAGCACCGAGATCGCGGGGGTGATGATCCCGTCGCCGAAGAACAGCGCCGCCCCGATCAGGCCGATGATGGCGAGCGGCCCCTGCCAGCGCGAGCGGACGCCCACGGACTTGAGGGCCAGGGCCACCAGCGCCATGATGCCGCCTTCGCCGCGGTTGTCCGCACGCAGGATGAGTGCGACGTACTTGATCGACACCACGATAGTCAGGCCCCACAGGATGAGGGAGATCACGCCCAGCAGCTTGCCCTCGTCGAGCGGCAGCCCGTGCTCCGGCGAAAACACTTCCTTCAGCGTGTAGAGCGGGCTGGTGCCGATATCGCCGTAGACGATGCCGATGGCGGCGAGCGTCAGCGCCGCCGTGCCGGTTTTTTTCTGTTCGATGCTCAAGCTATCCTCGCTGTACGAGAAGTGGTGGGCGGCTACAGCTGGAAGCGGTAGCCGACCCCGGTTTCGGTGAGAAAGTGGACCGGCTGTGCCGGATCGGCTTCCAGTTTCTGGCGCAGGCGGCTCATGTAGACCCGCAGGTAGTGGCCGCGCTCTCCATGGTTCGGCCCCCACACCTCCTGCATGAGGTGCCGCTGGGTCAGGACTTTTCCGGCATTCGCGACGAGCACACTCAGGAGGCGGTATTCGATCTGCGTCAGGTGGATGTGCTCGCCATTGCGTTCGACGGTGCGCTTCGGGCGGTCGAACGTGACCTGCCCGAAATGGATCGTCGGCATCGCCTCCTGGCCCTGGAAGCGGCGCCGCAACAGGGCGCGGACCCGGGCGGCCAGTTCGGCCACGCCGAAGGGTTTGGTCAGGTAGTCGTCCGCGCCTGCATCGAGGGCCTCCACCTTTTCGCGCTCCTCGGTGCGGGCGGACAGGATCAGGACGGGCGCCTGCGACCAGCCGCGGAACTCCCGGATGACCTCGACGCCGTCCATGTCCGGCAGGCCGAGGTCGACGATCAGCAGGTCCGGCCTTCTCGTTCCGGCTTCGGTCAGCCCGGCGCCTCCCGACTCCGCCTCATGCACCCGGCAGCCTTCCGACTCCAGGCTGGCGCGGACGAAGCGCCGGATCTGCGGCTCGTCCTCGATCAGCAGGACATGCGGTTCTACGCTCATGGTTCTTCCTCGACGGCCGGTGGATTGCCGAGCGGCAGGCGAATGGTGACGCAGGCCCCGCCGCCATCCCGGTTCGCCGCCTTGATGCCACCGCCGTGCGCGTCCATGATCGACCGGCAGATCGCCAGTCCCAGCCCCACGCCCGAGGTCGGGGACTCGGCCTTGCCGCGCTCGAACATGCCGAATACGCGGTCGATATCGTCCACAACGAATCCCTGCCCCCGGTCGCATACCGCGACACCCGCGAAGCCGGACTCGGCGAAGGCGCGTATCTCCACCGGGGTGCCGGGCGCCGAATACTTGGTTGCGTTTTCGAGCAGGTTGCAGAGGACGCGTTCGATCAGTACCGCGTCGAACTCGACCAATGGCATGTGCGGCGGCAGCTCGACCCGCAAGGCACGCCCCTCGAGTGTCGACCGCATCAACTGCAGGCTGCTGCTGATCACGTCCTCCAGCAATTGCCACTCCCGGTTCAGCCTTACCTTGCCCGCCTGCAGCCTGGCCATGTCGAGCAGGTTGTTCAGCAGGCGCGTCATGGCCCTCGCCTGCTCGCGGATCGCAGCGGCCATGCCGCGTGCCTTCTCTCCCACCTCGGCATGGTTGGCGGCAAGCGCGTCGGCCGTGCCGACCAGCGCGGTCAGGGGCGTGCGCAGGTCATGCGACAAGGCCGACAGCACCGAATTGCGCAGGCGCTCGGCGTCCGCTTCCAGCTGGCTTGCGTGGGCCACCTCGACGTAGTGCAGGCGTTCGACGGTCAAGGCAACCACCGAGGCGACCGCGTCGATCATCTGCAGGTTCTGGTCGATGCTGGTCGCGTGGGCGGCCGACACGACCAGCACTCCGCGCTTGCGGGTCGCGCCGCGCAAGGGGACGACACGGCAGGCCTGGCCGGCGCCGGCGTCGACGTCGACGTCCACCGGCCGGTCCTTCTGCAACGCGACGGTGGCGAAGCGGGCCTCCACCAGATGCGGCGCCAGGGTGGGCAGGCTGCCGGCATCGTCGAGAAGATGCAACCCGGCCCGGTATCCCTGGCCGGTCATATAGCGTTCCAGCGGTCCGGCCACTTGCCCGATCTCGATCACGCCCGCCAGCTCGCGGGCCAGCTCGTACAGCCCCTGGGCCTGCCGCTCCCGTTCGCGCGCCGCTTCCGCCTGCCGCTGCAAGCCCGCGGTAAGACTGGCCGTGACCAGGCCGACGGCCAGCATGACCGCAAACGTCACCAGGTACTGGACGTCGCTGACCGCAAACGAAAAACGTGGGGGCACGATGATCACGTCGAACAAGGCCACGCTGAGGAAGGCGGCGACGACGGCGGGACCCCGGCCAAGGAAGCGTGCGACCAGAAACACCGCAAGCAGAAAAATCATCACCGTGTTGGCGGCATCGAGGAAGCCATGCACCAGCGTCACCAGCACAGTCGTGGCAATGCAGGCAAGGACGGACAGTCCGTAGGCGGCAACACGCTTCCTGGACGGAGGAATTCTCATGGGCGGCATCTCGAGTACATGCCGGGGAGATTACCGGACGGCGGCAAAAAACTGCGTAGAGAAATGGGCGGGGCGCGTAAAAATGTTGTAAACGTATAAGACCAGGGAGGGCAGGCGCCCGCGCAGCGCGGCTGGAAATGACAAAGGGCCGCGTTCGCACGCGGCCCTTCTTCGTATTCTGGCTCCCCGACCTGGACTCGAACCAGGGACCTGCGGATTAACAGTCCGTCGCTCTACCAACTGAGCTATCAGGGAATCGAGGCCGTATTATAGCTGCATAGTTGCCGTTTGACCAGTCTCAGCGCACGGCGTGTCAGCGCGCGGCATCAGCAAGGCATGCTGGGACGCCGTATGGAAGTCGCGCCAGACCCGGTTGATGGGACTGTCCTCGCGCGCCGCGTACAGGCCGCAGTACGGGTACAGCGCATCGACCGCACGGCGCGATGCCGCCACCCACTCCATCGACAAGGCCTCCATCTGCGCCGCCTCCCCTGCACTGACCGGCGCGCCGGCCGCCACCTGGGCCCAGGTCGCCTCCAGCAGTGCGTAGAAGCGTCCGCGCACTTCGTCCAGGTGCGCGCGCGTGCCGTCCAGCAGCGCGCGTACGGCCGGCACCTCGATCAGCGCCTCGCCCTGCCCGCCGAAACGGTTGCGGCGCCGCGCGATGCACTCGGCCGCCAGTTCGACGAAGTGAAAGGCCATGCCGGCCACGTTGGCCGACAGGGTCACGAACGCAAACGGCAGGAAGGGGAAGCGGTACAGCGGTCCCTGCTCCGTCGCGCGCGCGGGATCGATGGCGAAGCCGTGCTCCGCATGCACCCACCGGTCTTGCACGCGGTAGGCGTGCGAGGCGGTGGCGCGCAGGCCGATGCTGCGCCAGTTCGGCACGATCTCCACCAGCGCGGCCGGCACCACGAAGGCCTGGATGCGCGGGGCGCCGGCATCGTCGAGCAGCGGCTGGCCGCCCTCGCGCAGGATCGCGTTGAAGGTGAAGTGGGTGGCCATCGGCGCGCCGCTGGCGTAGTCCCACAGCCCGGTGATGCGCCAGCCCGCTTGTTCTCCATCTTCGCGGTCGGCGTAGCCGGTCGGGGCGCCGCTGCCGGCCAGGCAGACCTTCGGCGCCGCCAGGATCTCGCGCGCCAGGCGCGGCGCCAGGAAACCGGCGAACCAGCCGGCGCCGGCGCACAGGGTCACGGTCCAGCCCATGCTGCCGTCGACGCGGGCGATGGCTTCTTCCAGCCGCACCACCTCCGGCAGCGCCAGCTCTTCGCCGCCGACCGCGCGCGGGGCCAGCATGCGCAGCCAGCCGCGCTCGTGGATCAGGGCCTGCTGCTCCGGGCGCAGCCAGCCGTCCAGGCCCGCCTGGGCGGCGTGTTCGGCAATGCGGGCAGCGTCATGGTCGGACAATGTGGAAGAGATGGTCATGGTGCGCTCGTCGGGTCCGGAAATGAAAAAGGCCGCTTCGATGAAGCGGCCCTTTACCTTACTACTTGAATTCTGGCTCCCCGACCTGGACTCGAACCAGGGACCTGCGGATTAACAGTCCGTCGCTCTACCAACTGAGCTATCAGGGAATTGAGGCTGGCATTATAACCGCTGAAAGGAATCCGGCAAGATTTTTTTTGCGACTATGCTTCGCCGAGCGCGTTCGTCGGCGGTTTGCTATAGTCGAAAGCTCTCCAGCACGTCCACCAGACCTTTCATGACCAACGCACCCATCCTCGGCACGCCCCTCTCCCCTTCTTCTACCCGCGTCATGCTGCTCGGCTCCGGCGAGCTCGGCAAGGAAGTGATCATTTCCCTGCAACGCCTCGGCATCGAGGTGATCGCCGTCGACCGCTACGCGAATGCGCCCGGCCACCAAGTCGCCCACCGCGCCCACGTGATCGACATGACGGACGGCGAGGCGCTGGCCGCGCTGATCGCGCAGGAGCGGCCCGACCTGGTCGTGCCCGAGATCGAGGCGATCGCCACCGACAAGCTGGCCGAACTGGAAGCCGCGGGCACGATCACCTGCATCCCGACCGCGCGCGCGGCCCAGCTGACCATGAACCGCGAAGGCATCCGCCGCCTGGCGGCCGAAGAGCTGGGCCTGGCGACCTCGCCCTACCGCTTCGCCAGCAGCCTCGACGAGCTGAAGGCGGCCTGCGCCGAGATCGGCTTTCCGAACGTGGTGAAGCCGGTGATGTCGTCCTCGGGCAAGGGCCAGTCCAAGCTCGACAGCGCGGACGATGTCGAGAACGCCTGGAACTACGCGGCCGCCGGCGGGCGCGTGGATGCCGGCCGCGTGATCGTCGAAGGCTTCATCGATTTCGATTACGAGATCACGCTGCTGACCGTGCGTGCCTCGAATGGCAACGGTGACATTAGCACCCAGTTCTGCGAGCCGATCGGCCACAAGCAAGTGCACGGCGACTACGTCGAATCCTGGCAGCCGCAGCCGATGAGCCCGCGGGCGCTGGAGAGCGCGCGCGAGATCGCGAGCAAGGTCACCGCCAGCCTGGGCGGGCGCGGCGTGTTCGGCGTCGAGCTGTTCGTGAAGGGCGACATGGTGTGGTTCTCGGAAGTCAGCCCGCGCCCGCACGATACCGGCATGGTGACCATGGCGACCCAGGTGCAGAGCGAATTCGAGCTGCACGCGAAGGCCATCCTCGGCCTGCCGGTGAATCCGGACCTGCGTTCGCCGGGGGCCTCGGCCGTCATCTACGGCCAGCTGGAGGAAGCCGGGATCGCCTTCGAGGGCGTGGCCGAGGCGCTGCGCGTGCCGGGCTCGGACATCCGCCTGTTCGGCAAGCCGGAATCCTTCGGCCGCCGCCGCATGGGCGTGGCGCTGGCGACCGCGCCGGATATCGACACGGCACGCAAGCGGGCGCTGGAGGCGGCCGGCAAGGTCAAGCCGGTGAGCGCATCAGCCGTGGGTCGTAAGTCCACTTCCTGAGCTTGCGGGCCGCGATCTGGCGGGCGTCGGGGTGCAGCGGATTGATCAAGACGTTGTATTCCTCGCCGACGATCGCGGACGGGACGATCAACACCGCGCTGCGGCCGGACTTGAGCCAGCGCTCGCCTTCGTCGAGGCTGACCTTGCCGGTCGGGATCGCATCCCAGCCGACCGGCGGCGGCGCCAGCGAGCTCGCGCGCTGCCATACCGCATCGGGAATCGTGAGTTCCACCAGATAGCGGTTCAGCGGCAGCCCGCCCGCTTTCAGATGAACGAAGGTTTCGAGCACGGCCAGCGAGATATTGCTGGCGCAGTAGAGCATGGCGCTGCCGGGCCGGTTCCAGCGCCCGCCGGACAGCTTGGCGCCCGCCCCCGTCAGGTCGTCCGCGGTGTAGCCGGGCGCATAGGTCGCGATGCGCCAGACGGCCGTCAAGCGTAGGCTCCGGTCTGCATCGTCGCGAGCAGCTTGGAGATCATCTCCTGACCTTCGATGGTGTCCATGTACTCGGAGGGAGAGGCGCCGCCAAGCGCCGGGATCGGTTCTTCCATCCAGTGCGTCAGCCAGCGGGCGGCGTCGAAATCCTTCATCAGTTCAGGATCGCCGGATTCGTCGAGCATCGTTTCGACCTGGCCGATCAGTTTTGCCATGCCGACCACTTTTTCGCTGTCTTCGCGCGACAGGGCTTCGTTGCGGCTGGCCTTGCGGTTGACGGTGGCCGTGGCGATGTCCAGCATACTGAAGACTTTTTCCTGCTGCACATCGAGGCCGCTGACGAAGGTCTTGAAGTCGGCCGCGCTCACGCCGTTGCGGATCAGGTCGATCCGGTCGACCGGGGTGGTTTGATACAACTCACGGAAATCCAGCCATCGAATCTTGTCACCCGCGTCGGGGACATCGGCAAGCTTGGACATCTCTGGGATTCGCTTCGCTATCGCCGTCATGGATTTGCTCCTTTGAGCAGAAATCTTAGATCAAATGAGCAGTCTGCACAAGCGGCGGCGCATATGGAAAAAGGCCGCAGCTTGCGCATGCTGCCTTTTCTTGCTTCCATGTTCTGGCTCCCCGACCTGGACTCGAACCAGGGACCTGCGGATTAACAGTCCGTCGCTCTACCGACTGAGCTATCAGGGAATTGATGTTGCTATTATAGCTTGCCCATCGCGACTTGCACAGAGTAACTTCCCAACCGTGCACGCCTCGCTGAGGCTTTGAAATCTGGCTCCCCGACCTGGACTCGAACCAGGGACCTGCGGATTAACAGTCCGTCGCTCTACCGACTGAGCTATCAGGGATTAGTCTTCATGCTCTTCCGACTCGGCTCGCGCCGAATCGGAAGAGCCAAGAGTTTAGAGAACTTTTGCGATGGCGTCAACGACGCGATCGATGTTCTTCGAATTCATTGCGGCAACACAGATGCGGCCGGTGTCGACGGCGTAGATCGATTCCTCGCGCAGCTTGCCGACCTGCTCCTTGGTCAGGCCCGAGTACGAGAACATGCCGACCTGCTTGCGCACGAAGTCGAAGTCGGTGCCCGGCACCTTCTCGCCCAGCTTTTTCACGAGCTCTTCGCGCATTTCCTTGATGCGCACGCGCATGGCGGCCAGTTCGTCTTCCCACAGCTGGCGCAGTTCTGGCGTGGAGAGCACGCTTGCCACGACCTTGCCGCTATGGGTCGGCGGGCTCGAGTAGTTGGTGCGCACCACGCGCTTCAGCTGCGACATGATGCGTGCCGCCTCTTCCGCGGACGAGCCCACCACCGACAGCGCGCCGACGCGCTCGCCGTACAGCGAGAACGACTTCGAGAACGAGTTCGAGACCAGCAGCGGGCCGCCGGCGTCGACGAAGCGGCGCACCACGGCGCCATCTTCGGCGATGCCCGAGCCGAAGCCCTGGTAAGCCATGTCCAGGAACGGGATCAGGCCGTTTTCACGCACGGTCTGGATTACCTGGCCCCACTGGTCGGCCGTGAGGTCGGCGCCGGTCGGGTTATGGCAGCAGGCGTGCAGCAGGACGATCGCGCCTTCCGGCATGTTGCGCAGGTCGGCCAGCATGCCCTCGAAGTTGACGCCGTGGGTGGCCGGATCGTAGTAGGTGTAGTTGTTGACCTCGAAGCCGGCGCTCTCGAACAGCGCGCGGTGGTTTTCCCAGCTCGGGTCGCTGATGTAGACGCTCGAACCCGGCGCGAAACGCTTCAGGAAATCGGCGCCGATCTTCAGCGCGCCGGTGCCGCCCAGGGCCTGCACGGTGACCGCGCGCTTCTCTTGAATTACGGCGCTGCCGGCCCCAAATACGAGTTCCTGCACAGCCTTGTCATACGCACCCAGGCCTTCGATCGGCAGATAGGTGCGCGGCGCGGGTTGTTCCATCAACATCGCTTCCGCCTTGCGCACGCATTCCAGCAAGGGTACCTTTCCGTTGTCATCGTAGTAGACACCGACGCCCAAATTGATTTTGGCCGGATTGGTATCTGCATTGAAAGCTTCGGTAATGCCCAGGATGGGGTCGCGCGGGGCCATGGCGATGGCGCCGAAGATGCTGGCAGGAGCTGTGGAATTCATCGTGATAGACTCAGGTTTGTCGGCTGGGTTCGCAGCGGTTGTATAGACAGCGGCATAAATGTTGCAGTGCCGCAGGCGGATTCCCATTCTAGCAAAGGTCTGATCTCATGGCAGAACTATCGGTCGCAAATACTCCCGCGCCCACCGTCATTACATTCCCGAATTCCCCGTTCAAGCTGCACCAGCCCTTCCCGCCCGCCGGCGACCAGCCGACTGCGATCGAAGGATTGGTCGATGGCATCGACGACGGCCTGATGTACCAGACGCTGCTCGGCGTGACTGGTTCCGGCAAGACCTATACGATGGCCAACGTGATCGCCCGTGCGGGCCGTCCGGCGATCGTGTTCGCGCCGAACAAGACCCTGGCAGCCCAGCTGTACGCCGAGTTTCGTGAGTTTTTCCCGCAGAACGCGGTCGAGTACTTCGTCTCGTACTACGATTACTACCAGCCGGAAGCCTACGTGCCGCAGCGCGACCTGTTCATCGAAAAGGACTCGTCGATCAACGAGCACATCGAGCAGATGCGCCTGTCGTGCACCAAGTCGCTGATGGAGCGGCGCGACGTCATCATCGTCGCCACCGTGTCGGCCATCTACGGTATCGGTAATCCGGACGAGTACCACAAGATGGTGCTGACGCTGCGCGCCAAGGACAAGGTCGCGCAGCGCGACGTGATCGCACGCCTGATCCAGATGCAGTACACGCGCAACGAGATGGACTTCGCGCGCGGCACCTTCCGCGTGCGCGGCGACACCATCGACATCTTCCCGGCCGAGCACGCCGAGCTCGCGATCCGCGTCGAGATGTTCGACGACGAGATCGAATCGCTGCAGTTATTTGATCCGCTCACCGGCAAGGTACGTCAGAAGATCCCGCGCTTTACCGTGTATCCGGGTTCGCACTACGTGACCGGGCGCAGCACCGTGCTGCGCGCCGTCGACTCGATCAAGGCCGAGCTGCGCGACCGCCTCGAATATTTCCGCGAACAGGGCAAGCTGCTGGAAGAGCAACGCCTGGAGCAGCGCACCCGCTTCGACCTCGAGATGCTGGCCGAAGTCGGCTTCACGAAAGGCATCGAGAACTACTCGCGCCACCTGTCCGGTGCGATGCCGGGCGAGCCGCCGCCGACGCTGATCGACTACCTGCCGAAGGACGCGCTGATGTTCATGGACGAGTCGCACGTGATGGTCGGCCAGCTCAACGCGATGTACAACGGCGACCGCTCGCGCAAGACGAACCTGGTCGACTACGGCTTCCGCCTGCCGTCGGCGCTGGACAACCGGCCGCTGAAGTTCCAGGAATTCGAAAGCAAGATGCGCCAGTGCATTTTCGTCTCGGCCACGCCGGCCGACTACGAAAAGGAAAAGGCCGACAACGTGGTCGAGCAGGTGGTGCGCCCGACCGGCCTGGTCGACCCGCAGGTCATCGTCAAGCCGGCGCGCACCCAGGTCGACGACCTGATGGGCGAAATCACCGACCGTATCGCCAAGGACGAGCGCGTGCTGGTGACCACGCTGACCAAGCGCATGGCCGAGCAGCTGACCGAATACCTGAGCGACCACGGCATCAAGGTGCGCTACCTGCACAGCGACATCGACACCGTCGAGCGCGTCGAGATCCTGCGCGACCTGCGCCTGGGCACCTTCGACGTCGTGGTCGGCATCAACCTGCTGCGCGAGGGCCTGGACTTGCCGGAAGTCTCACTGGTGGCCGTGCTGGACGCCGACAAGGAAGGCTTCCTGCGTTCCGAGCGTTCGCTGATCCAGACCATCGGCCGCGCGGCGCGTAACCTGAACGGCGTGGCAATCCTGTACGCCGACCAGATGACCGATTCGATGAAGCGCGCGATCGACGAAACCGAACGCCGCCGCGCCAAGCAGATCGCCTTCAACGAAGCCAACGGCATCACTCCGAAGGGTGTGAACAAGAAGATCAAGGACATGATCGACGGCGTCTACAGCGCCGCCGCGGCCAAGACCATGGAACAGGCGGAAGAAACCGCGAAGATCGAAGGGATGAGCGAGAAGCAGATTTCGAAAGAGATCAAGCGCCTGGAGAAGCTCATGGTCGACCACGCCAAGAACCTCGAGTTCGAGAAGGCGGCGCAGGTGCGCGACCAGCTGCATGTGCTGAAGCAGCAGGCGTTCGGGGCGCCCGGGGCGGATAATGTGGTGTCGATGCTGGGCAAGTAACTGGAACGTCGCTCCCGCGAAGGCGGGAGCCCAAGTTCATTTGTGACGTCTAATTACGAATAGAAAAGCAGCCTCCGGGCTGCTTTTTTTATCGCTGCGACATTCGGTTACATTGCCGTCCGCACACAGCGAACACCGCATGCTAATGTCGAAGCAACATCATCGTAAAAGAAAAGGACCCGCCATGAAAGGTCGCCTCATCGCCGCCGCGGCGCTTACCCTCCTCAACCTGGCTTCCATCCCGGCCTTCGCCGCCGCCCCGGACATCAACTACCTGCAGAACGAACTCGACGGCCGCGGGCGCTGCCTCGGCACGGCCGGTCCCGGCGTCGCCATGCTGGCGTGCGACAAGTCGCCGACCCAGCAATGGTTCGTCACCCGCGGCGACCTGCCCGGCTTCGACAAATTCCATACGGTAGCGGACGGCGAGAGCGTCTGCCTGGCGGTGCATCCGGAGGACCGCAAGAACGTGCTGGCGATGGAGCCCTGCGGCCGGGCCGACAAGCAGGAGTGGCGCATCGATTTCCTGAGCGAACGCCTGAGCGACGTGCCGCGCCTGATGCGCCTGACCAACCGCGAGACCGGGGCCACGCGCTGCCTCGAAGCGGTCCAGACCGGGCTGAAGATGACGCCGTGCGGGCGCCGCCAGAACGGCCACCGCTGGCACAGCAACTACGAGCCGACGCTGTAGCGCCGGCCCGCTGCCGGTTTACTTCACATCGAGCAGCTCGACGTCGAAGATCAGGTTGCTGTTCGGCGGAATCGGGCCGGCGCCCTGCTCGCCGTAGCCCAGCGCTGCGGGAATGATCAGGGTGCGCTTGCCGCCCACTTTCATGCCCTGCACGCCCTGGTCCCAGCCGGGGATCACCTGGCCGCCACCCAGCTTGAAGCTGAACGGTTCGCGCCCGATCGAGGAGTCGAACTGGGCGCCATGCTGCTGCGGCGCGTCCGGCGCATACAGCCAGCCCGTGTAGTTGACGACGACGGTGGCGCCCGCCACCGCTTCCTTGCCGCTACCCTGCACGGTATCGACCTTCTGCAGGGCGATCGCGGGCGCGGCGGCCGGCTGCGGGGTCTTGGCGCGTTTGCAGCCGCTGAGGGCCAGGCTCGATGCGAGGGCCAGGCCGAGGATGGAGGCCGTGAGCAGTCGTTTCATGATGGTGTCTTTCGTGATTGGATTAAAGGGTCTTGACGAAGGAGCGCACGCCGCCGAGCAGCATCTCGATCGACATCGCGGTCAGGATCAGGCCCATCAGGCGCTCGAAGGCCGTCATGACCTGGGCGCCGAGGGCCTTCTGCAGCCGCTCGGCCGCCAGGAACACGGCCAGCCAGACCAGGCCGACGGCGGCCAGCGCGGCCACGTGGATCATCACGTCTTCCAGGTTGTTCGAGGTGAACAGCAGCACGGTCGCCAGCGCCGACGGCCCCGCCAGCGCGGGAATCGCCAGTGGCACGATGAAGGGCTCGCCGCCTTCGCTGCGGCCGAGCACGCCGTCCGGATGCGGGAAGATCATGCGGATCGCGATGATCAGGAGGATCACGCTGCCGCCAATGCGCAGCGAGATGTCGGTCAGCTGCAGCGCCGCCAGGAAGTGGCGGCCGAAGAACATGAAGACCAGCAGCAGCAGGAACGCGATCGCGCACTCGCGCAGCACGATACGCGGCCGGCGGAGCGGGTCGACGTCTTTCAGGGCGGTGACGAACAGCGGCACGTTGCCGAAGGGGTCGGTGACGAGCAGGAGCAGGATGAAGGTCTGGAAGAAGCTTTGGGTCATGGGTCGGTTGAGTTGTATATGGCAATCTTAACCGATCGGCATGGGCCTGGGGCTCAGACGAGCAGGGGCAAGCGCGCATCCGCGTAGAAGTCGGCCACGCTGGCTGCCTGGCCCAGCATCTGGCTGACGAGCGGGCGCGAATCGCCACGGCGCCACTGGAAGGAGTACGTGAGCGGGGTCAGCGCGTGCTCGTCCGCCAGGATGCACAAGAGCTTCTCGCGCACCAGTTTCCTGGCCCACCCCTCGGGCAGGATGCCGACGCCGACCGAAGCGATCAGCATGCCGGCGATGGCGCCCCAGTTGTTGCAGCCGATGCGCTCGACCGAGGCGATCCCGTGCGCCAGCAGCCAATCGTCGATCAGGCGCGTGGTCCCGGCCCCCGGCGGAAGCGCAATGATCGGCTGCCGGTCGCGCAGCATGCCGCGCAGGTCGGGGTAGCGCTCCGCCAGCGCCGGCGCCGCCATCCATACGAACTGTGCCTGCGTGATCGGCTGCGACAGGACGGTCTGCCGTGACGAGCGGCCGGCGACGATCGCAAAATCCAGTTCGCCGTTGTCGACCCGCGTTTCCAGCACCGCCCCGACGTCGACATAGGGTTCCAGCACCAGCTTCGGGTACTGGGCGCGTACCTGCGCAATGAAGCGCGGCAGCCAGGTCATTGCGCTCAGCTCCCCCACGCCGAACACGCAGCGCCCGACCAGGCCCGCGCCCGGTGCGAAGGCATTGCGGATGGCGGCCGCGCCATCGAGCAGCTCCAGCGCCCGCGGCAGCAGACCTTGTCCGGCCTCGGTCAGCACTGCGCGGTGCCCGCTGCGGTTGAACAGCGGCTGCCCCAGCGATTCTTCGAGTTCGGCGATCCGCTTCGACAGCGAGGACACCGACAGATGCAGGCGCTCCGCGGCAATGGCGAAATTGGCGCAGGTCGCGGCCCAATAGAAGGCTTCCAGTTGCTTGAGCGTCATGTGTCTTTCTTGTTTCCTTTATCGAAACAAGTTTATCTTAAATTTTTCGCTTTTATTTGATATTCCGATCATTAAGATGTGCCCTGTTACCCCGACTGGGGCGAGTAAAGGGGTGTGCATGAGCACGGAAATGAGCAGGAAACGCTATGCCGTCATCGGCGGCGGGATCAACGGACTGTCCGTTGCCCGGCAACTGTTGCTGGACAATCCGGACGCGGCGGTTACCGTATTTGAAAAGGAAGCCGCGGTTGCGCAGCACCAGTCGAGCCACAACTCGGGTGTCGTGCATGCCGGCCTGTATTACGAGCCGGGAGGCCTGAAGGCGCGCCTGTGCCGGCGCGGCGTGGAACTGGTCAAGGACTACTGTACTGAACACGCCATTCCCTACGACGAGTGCGGCAAGGTGGTGGTGGCGCTGGAGAAGGATGAATTGCCGCGCCTGGACGCCATCTACAAGAAATCGCTCGCCAATGGGGTCCCGGGCATCCGCCTGGTCGACCAGGACGAATTGCGCGAGATCGAGCCGAATTGCATCGGCATCCGCGCGCTGCATTCGCCGCATACCGCGATCGTCAGTTATGGGGAGATCGCCCGGCGCATCGCCCGCGAGATCGAAGAGAAAGGCGGGGCGGTCCGTCTGAACGCACCGGTGTCCCGGCTGATCGAACGCGGCAACCTGATCCATGTGGAACTCGAGGGCGGAGAAGTGCATCCCGAGCATTTCGACTATGCCGTCGCCTGCTCCGGCCTGCAGTCCGATCGTCTTGCGATGCGCTCCGGCGACGAGGCCACGCCCAGGATCGTGCCCTTCTTCGGCCAGTATTACGTCATCGACGAGGCGTTCAAATCGCACGTCAAGGGACTGATCTATCCCGTACCCGACCCGCGCTTCCCCTTCCTGGGCGTGCATTTCACCAAGCGCATCGACGGCCAGATGACCATCGGGCCGAACGCCTTCATTTCCATGGGCCGGGAGAACTACGATGGCAGCCGCTTCAGCCTGCGCGACGTCGCCGATTTCTTGACCTATCCCGGCTTCTGGAAATTTGCGTCGCGCAACGTGCCGGCCACGCTGCGCGAACTGAAGACGGTGCTGAGCGAGTCGGTATTCGTGCGCGAGGCGGCCAAGTACGTGCCCTCGCTGGCCGATGTGGGTGTCACCCCGGCGGTACGCGGCATCCGGGCGCAGGCCATGCAGAACGACGGCGCGCTGGTGGACGATTTCGTCATCCGCCGCCAGGGCAACATCACGCACATCCGCAACGCCCCGTCGCCGGGCGCGACATCCTCGATGGCGATTGCCGAATACATCGTGCGCGAGGTCCTTCCGCGCCAATAAGCGGGCAAACCCGGGCAGACCCGGGCGCCTGCCGAACCTGCGCTCGACAACCATTCAAAAACAAACCAAGATCAGGAGACTTCATGGATATCCGCAAACCCGATTGGGAAACACCGGAACAGATGGCCAGGCGGCTGAAGAAAGTGGCGGCCGCGACCATCGTCGGCTCCATGCTGGAGTGGTATGACTTTTACCTGTACGCGACGATGGCCTCGATCGTGTTCAGCAAGGTGTTCTTCGATTCCTCGGACCCGTCGAGCGCCTCGATGAAAGCGTTTTCCACCTTTGCCATCGGCTTCGTCGCACGTCCCATCGGCGGCATGTTGTTCGGCTATTTCGGCGACCGCTTCGGCCGCAAGAAGATGCTGTACGTGACTTTCTTGTTGATGGGGCTGTGCACCACCGCCATCGGCCTGATTCCTTCGTATGCCGTGATCGGCTTCTGGGCGCCGTTCCTGCTGGTCGCCATCCGTATCGTGCAGGGCCTGGGCGCCGGCGCGGAACTGGCCGGGGCCGCCGTCACGTCCTATGAACACGCGACGGAGCAGAAACGCGGCCGCCAGGGCGCCTGGCCGGCGCTCGGCCTGAACCTCGGCCTGCTGCTGTCCTCGATGACGGTGTACCTGCTGACGCTCGGCGGCGACAAGTTCCTGCTGGCCGGCGGCTGGCGCATTCCCTTCCTGTTCAGCGCGGTGCTGGTCATGGTCGGCCTGTGGGTCCGCAAGCAGCTGCCCGAGACGCCGGAATTCCATCAGGCGAAAGAGAGCCATGCCCCCAAGGCCCCATTCAAGGAATTGTTCAGCACGAACCTGAAGGGCCTGGGCGTGGTGTTCTTCGTGGCGATCGGCTACAACGCCCTCAGCTATATTTTCAAGACCTTCTCGCTGGCCTACCTCACCCAGTTCAAGGGAGTGTCCGCGAACGTCACCTCGCTGTCGGTCACGCTGGCGAGCCTGGTGGCGATCGTCGCCGTGCCCACGTTCGGATGGCTGTGCGACAAATACAGCAGCAAGAATCTGCTGATCGTCGGCGGCATCCTGTCGGCATTGTTCGCTTACCCGTTCATGGCACTGCTGGACAGCGGCCAGCATTCGCTGATCTACCTGGCCCTCATCCTCGGCACCGGCGTGCTGGCGCCGATGATGTTCGCGCCGCAGGGTTCCTACCTGAGCCGGCAGTTTTCGGTGCAGAGCCGCTCCACCGGGGTCGGCACCGCGCGCGAGATCGGGACCGCGATCGCCGGCGGCCTGGCCCCGCTGTGGGCCCTGTCGATGGTGGCACAGTCGGCGACGCATTCCACGGGCGGTGTCGTGCTGATCCTTGCCGGCTCCGGCCTGATCCTCGCCCTGGCGTCGATGTGCGACCAGGGATATCGGTTCAGCCGGCACAAGAACTGAGGCGAAAAAAAATCGGGGCAAGCCCCGATTTTTACTTGGGTCCCCGCCTGCGCGGGAGTCGTTTCCGACAGTGTCGGGAACGACGACTGACAAATCAGTTTTGCTCGAACTTCTTCAGCCAGGCCGACAGCTGGTGCGGGCGCAGGCCGTCGTAATCCTCGAACGGCTGGTGGATCCACGGGTTGTGCGGCAGGTCTTCCAGGTGGTAGTCCGGCTTGAAGCTTGAGGTGCCCTTGACCCAGATGACGGCCGAGCGCACTTCGGTGACGTCGGCGTAGTTCTCCTTCAGGTGCTCGCGCACTTTCATCAGGGTCACGCCGGAGTCGGCTAGGTCGTCGACCAGCAGGATGCGGCCGGCCAGCGGGCCCTTGGTCATCGTCATGTACTTGGCGATGTCCAGGTTGCCCTGCTTGGTGCCGGCTTCTTCGCGGTAGGAGCTGGTCGACAGGATCGCCAGCGGCACGTCGAAGATGCGCGAGATCACGTCGCCCGGGCGCACGCCGCCGCGCGCCAGGCACAGCACCATGTCGAACTTCCAGTTCGATTCGTAGACTTGCAGCGCGAGGCGCTCGACCAGGCGGTTGTACTCGTCCCAGGAGACCCACAGGTCCTTGTCGGTCGATGCAGGGGTATTCATAGTTCGGACTTCCTTGTTTTTCTTATGCGGCAAACGGGTGACGCAGCACGATGGTTTCTACGCGGTCCGGACCGGTCGACACCATGTCGATCGGGACACCGACCAGTTCTTCGATGCGCTTGATGTAAGCGCGGGCATTGGCCGGCAGTTCGTCCATGGACTTGGCGCCGACGGTGCTTTCCTTCCAGCCCGGCATTTCTTCGTAGACCGGCACGCAGGCAGCCGCCTCTTCCGCGCCGACCGGGAAGATGTCGACGTCACGGCCGTCGATCTTGTAGCCGGTGCACAGCTTCAGGGACTCGATGCCGTCCAGCACGTCCAGCTTGGTCAGGCACATGCCGGTCACGCCGTTGATCTGGACCGAGCGGCGCAGCAGCGCGGCGTCGAACCAGCCGCAGCGGCGCGCACGGCCGGTCACGGTGCCGAACTCGTGGCCCACGCGCGACAGGTGCTCACCGACGCCGGCGTCGGTCGGCAGTTCGGACGGGAACGGGCCCGAACCCACGCGGGTCGTGTAGGCCTTGGTGATGCCCATGATGTAGTGCAGCATGCCCGGGCCGACGCCCGAACCGGCGGCGGCGTTGCCGGCCACGCAGTTCGACGAGGTCACGAACGGATAGGTGCCGTGGTCGACGTCCAGCAGCGAGCCCTGCGCGCCTTCGAACAGCAGGCTGCCGCCGGCTTTATGCGCCGCGTACAGGCTTGACGAAACGTCGCCGACCATCGGGCGCAGGCGCGGGACCAGCGCCATCGCGTCGTCGAAGGTCTTCTGGAAGTCGATTGCCTGGGCTTTCAGGTAACCGGTCAGCACGAAGTTGTGGTAGTCCAGGTTCTCACGCAGCTTTTCGGCGAAGCGGGTCTCGTTGAGCATGTCGGCGATGCGGATCGCGCGGCGTGCCACCTTGTCTTCGTAGGCCGGGCCGATGCCCTTGCCGGTGGTGCCGATCTTGTTGACGCCGCGCGCAGCCTCGCGGGCCACGTCGATGGCGACGTGGTACGGCAGGATGACCGGGCAGGCTTCCGAGATCTTCAGGCGCGACGCGACTTCGATGCCGGCGGCTTGCAGCTTGTCGATCTCGCGCATCACGTCCGGCACCGACACCACGACGCCGTTGCCGATGTAGCAGGCCACGCCTTCGCGCATGATGCCCGACGGGATCAGCTGGAGGGCGGTCTTCTGGCCATTGATCACCAGCGTGTGGCCGGCGTTGTGGCCGCCCTGGAAACGCACCACGCCGGCGGCATGGTCGGTCAGCCAGTCGACGATCTTACCCTTGCCTTCATCGCCCCACTGGGTGCCGATGACAACGACGTTCTTAGCAGTATTTGACATCACTTAACCTAAGTTTTTGAGAATCCAATTTCCTTGTTCGAGGACGAGCACGCGGTCGCACTCGAACTCGTCCTGTACATTCTCGTGACCCGGCATGGACTGGATCACGACTTCGCCTGCCTTGCGCAGGTCAGCGATTTTTTCGCGCAGCTCCGGCGCGTTGCCCCACGGGGCACGGATGGAGTGCTTGCGGCTGGCGGTCGGCAGCAGCCGCGCCAGTTCGCGCAGGTCGAGCGAGAAGCCGGTGGCCGGACGCGCGCGTCCGAAGGCTTCGCCGACGTGGTCGTAGCGGCCGCCGCGCGCCACCGCGTTCGGCAGGCCCGGCACGTAGAGCGCGAACATGGCGCCGCTCTCGTACTGGTAGCCGCGCAGGTCGGCCAGGTCGATCGCGACTTCGGCGCGTCCCATGACCGATCCGGCCAGCGCGGCCAGTTCCGCCAGCGCGCGCGCGATGCCCGGCAGCGCCGGCAGCGTTTCCCGGGCGCGGGCCAGCACGTCGACGTCGCCGTAGAGGTTCGGCAGCGCCAGCAGGGCGGCACGGGTCGCGGCGGCATAGTGTACGGAGGCCTCTTCCAGGCCCGGGATGTCCTTCGACTTCAGCAGGCCGTGCAGCAGCTGCTCGTCGCGTCTGGCGGCCGCGTCTTCGTCCAGGATCGCGCGCAGCACGCCGGCGTGCGACAGGTCCAGGCGCGGCTGTTCGAAGCCGGCCAGCGCCAGCGAGGCCAGCGCCAGTTCCTGGATCTCGGCGTCGGCTTCGAGGCCGGCGTGGCCGTAGATCTCGGCGCCGATCTGCAGCTGCTCGCGGGTGGCGTGCAGGCCGGACGGGCGGGTGTGCAGCACGGTGCCGGCGTAGCACAGGCGGGTAACGCTGTCGCGGTTCAGCAGGTGCGCGTCGATGCGGGCCACCTGGGTGGTCATGTCGGCGCGCAGGCCGAGCAGGCGGCCGCTCATCGAGTCGACCAGCTTGAAGGTCTTGGAGTCGGTATCCTGTCCTGCACCGGCAAGCAGCGATTCGACGTACTCGAGCATCGGCGGCATCACCAGCTCATATCCGTAGGTGCGGAAGGTGTCGAGCATGAGGCGGCGCAGTTCCTCGATCTTGCGGGCTTCGGACGGCAAGACGTCGGCGATATTCTCGGGCAATAGCCAGGTAGGCATGGGCAAAGCTTCGGGAGTTATTAAAGATTGGACAACAGGACGAAGACAATGCGCGCAGCTTTGCACGCGCACTCTGCGCCGAATCGACGATTTTAACCGAAAACCGGTCGGGATTGGCGCAGAAGTTGATTACTTGCCGGTTCCCGGACTCTTGAAATACTTGAAGAATTCCGAGTTCGAATCCAGCACCAGCACGTCGCTGCGGCTCTTGAAGGTGGCGCGGTAGGCTTCCAGCGAACGGTAGAAACGGTAGAACTCGGGGTTCTTGCCGAACGACTGGGCGTAGATCTGGGTCGCTTTCGCATCGCCCTCGCCCTTGATGGTCTCGGCGTCGCGGAAGCCTTCCGCCAGGATCACGCTGCGCTGGCGTTCGGCATCGGCGCGGATGCCGTCGGCTTCGGCGATGCCGCTCGAGCGGGTCTCGTTGGCCACGCGCAGGCGCTCCGCCTTCATGCGTTCGTACACCGCGTTGCTGACCTGGGCCGTGAAGTCGACGCGCTTGATGCGTACGTCGACGATCTCGACGCCCAGCTGGCGGGTGCCGGCGGCGACGCGCCCGCGCAGGGCGGCGGCCAGTTGCTCGCGCTGGCCGGACAGGACATCGCTCACCTTGCGCGCGCCGATCTCGGCGTTCAGCGCGACCTGCACCACCTGGGCCAGGCGCTCGGCGCCGCGATCGGCGCTGCGATCGGCACTGCTGCCGCCGATCGCCACCAGGTACTGCTGCGGATCATTGATGCGCCATTTAACGAAGGCATCGACCAGCAGGCCCTTCTTTTCGGCGGTCAGGAAGCGATCGCCATCGGCGGTATCGAGGGTCTGCAGGCGCTTGTCGAGGTAGACCACGTTCTGGAACGGCGACGGCAGCTTGAAGTGCAGGCCCGGCTCCTTGATCACTTCGCGCAGTTCGCCGAGGGCATAGACCGCGGCATAACGGTGCTGGTCGACCACGAACATGCTCGAGGCCACCAATGACAGGACGACGGCCGCCCCGAGCGCGATCGATATCAGGCGGCGCATCAGCGGGTCTCCCTTTCACGCGAGGAATCGCGGCTGCGCGGATCGACCTTGCGGACCGATTCGAGCGGCGGATGCGAATCCTGCACCGGCGCGGCCTGGACTTGCGGCTGGTTCTGCGGCTGGCTTTGCTGCGGCTGGCCGGACTGCGCGCCCGCCTGCGGGGCTTGCGGCGCCGGCACGACCGGGCCGGAACGGCTGCCCATCGCCGCCTCGTTGGCGACCGACTGGCTCAGCATGCGGTCGAGCGGCAGATAGATCTGGTTGGAGGTCTTGGCGTCGACCATGACCTTGCTGGTGCTGGAGAAGATTTGCTGCATGGTGTCCAGGTACATGCGGTCGCGGGTGACGCCCGGCGCTTTCGCGTACTCGGCCACGACCTGGTTGAAACGGGCGGCATTGCCTTCCGCGGTGTTCACGGCGCTTGCGCGGTAAGCCTCGGCGTCCTGGACCAGGCGCGCCGCCTTGCCTTTCGCCTGCGGGATGATGTCGTCCGCATAGGCTTGCGCTTCGCTGCGCGCGCGGGCCCGGTCTTCCTGGGCCTTGACGGTTTCCTCGAAGGCGCCGGCGACCTGCTCGGGGGCGGCCAGCGACTGCACGGTCACGCCGGTGACGGCGGCGCCCAGCTTGTAGCCGTCGACCATCCGCTGGATCATGCGCTGGGCTTCGGCGGCGAGCTTGTCGCGGCCTTCGGCCAGCAGCGCGTCCATGCCGGCGCGGCCGACCAGTTCGCGCACGGCGGTCTCGGCGGCGTCGCGCACGGTCTCGACCTGGCCGCGGTTATTGAAAACCCAGGCGACCGGATCGGTGACCTTGTACTGCACGGAAAACTGGACGTCGACGATGTTCTCGTCCTTGGTCAGCATCAGCGCTTCGTTCGGCTGCTTGTTGCGCACATTGGCGCGGTAGCCGATCTCGGCGGTCTGGACCTGGGCGACGTTGACCGTCTCGTGGGCCTGGAACGGCGCCGGCCAGCGCCAGTTGAACCCGGCGCCGGTCTTGTGCGACAGCTCGCCGAACGTGGTGACCAGGCCGACCTGCCCTTCCGGCACGATGAAGGCGCCGCTGGCGAGCCAGATCAGGAGGAGGATCGCGCCGACCACGGATGCGGTGACGCCGACGCCGCGCGCATCCGGACGGTAGCCGCCGCCATCGCCGCCGCGCTTGCCGAACAGGCGGTTCAGGCGCTGGTTGAAGTCGCGCCAGAGCTGGTCGAGGTCGGGCGGACCGTCGTTGCCGGAGCCCTTGCCCTGCTGGGCCTTGGGCTTGTCGCCGGGTTGATGGCTGTTGCCCCAGTTGGGGTCATTCAATGACAGGGTGATGCCGAGACGTCTGAAAAGTGAAACGAGCATAGGCTAGTGTGGTCCCACATGGGTGGAATTCGGAATATTCTCAGCCGTCCCGGCCTGCACGTCGTGCGCAAAGCCGGGATCTTCACCGTCCTGCTCGTAGGCATGCGTCGTACCGGGCTCGGTTCCAGCCGCCTCGACGATCGCGTCGCGCAGCAGGTCCAGGCCTGCGCCACTATGGGCGCTGATAAAAACGCGGCTGATTTTATCATATTCATCACGTTCCACCCCGGGCTCCAGCCCGGCCGCATCGATCTTGTTCCAGACCAGGATCTGCGGGATGTGGTCTGCGCCGATTTCGCGCAGCACCTCGTTGACCTGCTCGATCTGCTCCATGCGCACCGGCGACGAACCGTCGACCACGTGCAGCAGCAGGTCGGCATGGATGGTTTCTTCCAGCGTGGCGCGAAAGGCCGCCACCAGCTGGTGCGGCAGTTCGCGCACGAAACCAACCGTATCGGAGACCACCACGTTGCCGGTTTCCTGGCCAAGGTAAAGGCGGCGGCTGGTGGTGTCCAGGGTCGCGAACAGCTGGTTCGCGACGTACACCCCGGCCTTGGTCAGGGTGTTGAACAGGGTCGACTTGCCGGCGTTGGTATAGCCGACCAGCGACACCGAGAAAGTCTGGTTGCGGCCGCGCGAGCGGCGCTGGGTTTCATGCTGCTTGCGCAGCTTGGCCAGGCGGGCGCGCAGCATCTTGACGCGCTCGCCGATCAGGCGGCGGTCAGTCTCGAGCTGGGTTTCGCCGGGACCGCGCAGGCCGATACCGCCCTTCTGGCGTTCCAGGTGGGTCCAGCCGCGGATCAGGCGCGTGGCCAGGTGCTGCAGCTGGGCCAGCTCGACCTGCAGCTTGCCCTCGTGGCTCTGGGCGCGCTGGGCGAAGATGTCGAGGATCAGGCTGGTGCGGTCGACCACCCGCACATTCAGCTTCCGCTCCAGGTTACGCTGCTGGGCGGGCGACAAGGCGTGGTTGAAGATGACGATCTCGATCCGCTCGGCCAGGCAGGCCTGGCCGATTTCGTCGGCCTTGCCGCTGCCGACGAAATGTGCAGGATCGGGACTATTGCGTTTTGCGGTGATCGTGGTGATCGGATCCGCTCCGGCGGAACGCGCCAGCAGCGCCAGTTCTTCCAGGCTGGCTTTGAAATCGCCAATGCCGAAGTCGATACCGACCAATGCTGCGCGCATGGTGTTGCCGGAAACGTCAGCCATCGACCTCACTCGGCTTCTTGTTCGAGGTTGAGGTTGACGGCACGTGCCGGGACGACGGTGGAAATAGCATGCTTGTAGACCATCTGGGTGACGGTGTTACGGAGCAGAACCACGTATTGGTCGAACGATTCGATGTGCCCCTGGAGCTTGATCCCGTTGACCAGGTAGATGGAGACGGGGACGTGTTCCTTGCGCAAGGCGTTGAGGAATGGGTCTTGTAACAGTTGCCCTTTGTTGCTCATAACAGCTCCGTAATGTTGTTGTCGTATAAAAATTGAGGCGCTACGCCGGTTTTCAAGTGCTCGGGCCAACATTCTCAGCTTGTGAATGATGTCCCGCGGCTACTGTAACCTGTTTTGGCGTTTTTTGTCGTACTGCTACCGTTAGAGCAGCCTTAAGACTGGTCTTTTGCAAACGGGTTTTTACCGCTGCGCAGTTCGATCCGCAGCGGCGTGCCGATCAGGTCGAAGGTCTCGCGGAAATGCTTCTCCAGGTAGCGCTTGTACGGCTCCGTGATGCCATCCAGGGCATTGCCGTGGATGACGATGATGGGCGGGTTCTGGCCGCCCTGGTGGGCATAGCGCATCTTCGGACGGGTACTGCCCTTGCGCTTCGGTTCCTGCTTCTCGACCGCCTCCTGCAGCGCGCGCGTCAGGCGCGGGGTCGACAGCTTGGCGGTGGCGGCGGCATAGGCCGTGTCGATCGCCTTCATCAGGTGATTGATGCCGGTGCCCTTCAGCGCCGAGATGAACTTGGTCTCGGCGAAGGACAGGAAGTCGAGCTTGCGGTCGATGTCGTTCTTGACCTGGTCGCGCTGGTCGGAGGTCAGGCCGTCCCACTTGTTGACGGCGACCACCAGCGCACGCCCGGACTCCAGGATGAAGCCGGCAATGTGGGCATCCGACTCGGCAATGTCCGCCTGGGCATCCAGCATCAGGACGACCACGTTGGCCTCCGAGATCGACTGCAGGGTCTTCACGACCGAGAACTTCTCGACCGCTTCGAACACCTTGCCGCGGCGGCGGATGCCGGCGGTATCGATCAGGGTGTAGTGCTTGCCGCCCTTCTCGAACGGCACCTCGATCGAATCGCGGGTGGTGCCGGGCATGTCGAAGGCGATCACGCGCTGCTCGCCGACCAGGGTGTTGATCAGCGTGGACTTGCCGACGTTCGGGCGGCCGATCAGGGCGATCTTGACCCCGTAGTCGGCCGGATCGAATTCCGCCTCTTCCTGCGGACGCAGGGTCGCGGCCTGGTCGACCGCCTCGTTGACGAGGTCGAGCACGCCGTCGCCGTGGGCGGCCGAGATCACGTACGGGTCGCCCATGCCGAGCTCGTAGAACTCGGCGGTGACGCTGGTGTACTTCATGCCCTCGCTCTTGTTTACGACCAGCATGACCTTGCGGCCCGACTTGCGCAGGAAGTCGGTGATGGTCTTGTCGTGCGGAGTCAGGCCCTGGCGGCCGTCGACGATGAACATCACGACGTCGGCTTCGGCCACGGCCTGCTTCGTCTGCAGCGCCATCTCGTGCATGATGCCTTCCTTGGCGACCGGTTCGAAACCGCCGGTGTCGATCACCAGGAAGGGGCGTTCGCCCATGCGGCCCTCGCCGTAGTGACGGTCACGCGTCAGGCCGGGCAGGTCCGCCACCAGCGCGTCACGCGAGCGGGTCATGCGGTTGAATAGGGTGGACTTCCCGACGTTGGGACGTCCTACGAGTGCAATTACCGGCTTCATGTAAGTATCTTATTCCACCGCGATCGCTGTCACGGTTCCGTTTTGTGTTTGAAAAATCAGGTTCGAGCCCGCCACCAGCGGGGTCGAGCTGATCGCACTGCCGTCGGTGGCGGCACGGGCCAGGAAGGCCCCGTCCTCGCGCGACAGGAAGTGCACGTAGCCCTGGTAGTCGCCGACCGCGACCGCGCGGCCGTAGGAGACCGGGGTCGAGAGGCGGCGGAAGGCCAGCTTGTCGTTCTTCCAGGCGCTGGTGCCGGTGTCGCGATTGTAGGCGTAGACCGCGCCCTTGTCGTCGGCCACGAAGACGAAGCGCTGGTCGACCGCCACGCCGCCTTCCGACGAGATGTCGCGGGTCCAGCGCGGGCTGCCGTTCAGCAGGTCCCAGCAGCCGGCACGGCCCTGGTAGGACACGGCGCAGACCTCGTCCTCGAACACTGCCGGGTAGCCGCCGATGTCGGTCACGCGCTCCAGTTCGGTGGCACCGCGCGCGACGCCGACTTCGACCTCCCAGCGCGGCGCGCCGGTCGCCAGGATCAGCGACATCAGCTTGCCGCCCGGCTGGGCCACGATCACGTCCCTGTCGTGCACCACCATGCCCGGCGCCAGGCGCAGGGTCAGCGGCGGCGCGGCGCGCTGCACGGTCCATTTCTTCTGGCCGGTCGCGGCGTCGATGCCGACGATGCGGTTGTCGACGCTGCGCGCCACCACGACGCCCTGCCCCACCACCGGCGAGGACAAGATCTCGCTCGACAGCTGGGTCTTCCAGATCTGCTTGCCGTCCATGTCGAAGGCCAGCAGCTGGCCCTTCTCGGCGCCGACCACGATCAGGTTGCCGTCGGTGCCGACACCGGCGGTAAGAATCATGCCGGCCTTGACGCGCCACAGCTGGCGGCCGCTGGCGGCTTCCGCACGCACGAGGGTGCCGTCACCGCCGGCCACGACCACGGTATTGCCGGCCAGCGCGGGGGTGAACTGGTAGTTGCGGGACTTGCCGACTTCCAGCTTCCAGGCGGTGCGCACCGCCATCGACCCTTTCAGGTCGACCAGCGGCGCCGGCAGGTTGCCCTTCGGCTTGGATGCGAACGGGTTCAGCGAACTAATCGTCGAGCAGCCCGTCATCAGGGCGAGGACACCGACACCAACGAGCTTGCGGGTAATACGCATATTCTTCTTGCCTTATTCTTCGAATGTCTACAAGCGACGGGAATTACGCAGCGGCTTTCTGAGCCGGCACCGTACCACCGATGGCTTCCAGCTTGATCTGCACGATCTGGCGGCCCGGGTGCTTCTTGTCCATCTTGTCGAGCGCGGCCTGGTAGGCGGTGCGGGCTTCCGGCAGCTTGTTCTGCGCCACCAGCACGTCGCCCTTGCGGTCCTGCACCTCGGCGGCGAACTGCGGCAGGAAGTCGCCGTTCAGCAGCGCCAGCGCCTGGTCGTAGGCTTTTTCGTCGAGCAGCACGCCGGACAGGCGCAGGCGCGCGATCGCCTTGTACTCGTCGTTGCCATGGTCGACCACCCACTGCAGCTGGGCGCGGGCGGCCTTCAGGTCGTTGGCGTCGAACGCGGTCTTGGCGGCGGCCAGCGCGGCCATCTGCGCGTAGGCGGTGCTGTCGTACTTGCTTTCGATGTCGGCGGCCATGCGCTGGACCTTCGCGTTGTCGTTCGCCTGCGCGGCGTTCGTCAGGCTGTCGTACAGGGCCGAGGCTTCGGCGGCCTTGCCGCGCTGGTGCGAGTTCCAGAAGTTGTAGCCGGCGTAGCTGCCGAGCGCGATGATCAGCACCCAGCTGATCAAGTTGCCAAAGCGGTTCCAGAAGGCCTTGAAATTGGCTATCTGTTCCTGTTCTTCGAGATCGTATGCCATGGACGTCTTTTCTATTCTAGTTGGGAATTATGGATGGTGATGGTGGCCGTGCTCGTCGCAGTCGGGGCCGCAGTCGCCGCCGCCGATGACCTGGTCGACGATGTAGTCGACCGCCTCGTCGAAGGCGACGCTGGTCTGCTGGGCTCCGCCTTCGGCCTCGCGCAGCGACTTCACCGCCACCACCTCGTTCTTGACCTCGTCCTCGCCGATGATCACGGCGAACGCAGCGCCGGAACCGTCGGCCTTCTTCATCTGGCTCTTGAAGCTGCCCGGACCCTGCGGGGTGGCGCAGTGCAGGACCACGTCCAGGCCGGCATCGCGGATGCGCTCGGCCAGGATGAAGGCTTTCAGCTGGGCTTCCTCGCCCTGGTGCACCATGTAGACGTCGCACTGGCTCGGCGCGGCCGGTTCTCCCTGGCCCTTCATCAGCTCGATCAGGCGCTCGATACCCATCGCGAAACCGATGCCCGGGGTCGGCTTGCCGCCGAAGGTCTCGATCAGCGGGTCGTAGCGGCCACCGGCGCACACGGTGCCCTGCGCGCCCAGCTCGTCGGTGACCCACTCGAACACGGTGCGGTTGTAGTAATCCAGGCCGCGCACCAGGCGCGGGTTGACGGTGTACTGGACGTTGCTGGCGTCGAGGATCTGCTTCAGGCCCTCGAAGTGGGCCAGCGACTCGCCGCCCAGGTAATCCAGCAGCTTGGGCGCGGCGTTGACCAGGTCCTGCATCGCCGGATTCTTGGTGTCCAGGATGCGCAGCGGATTGGCGTGCAGGCGGCGCTTGGCTTCGGCGTCGAGCACCTCGGCGTTGGCTTCGAAATAGGCGATCAGGTCGGCGCGGTGGCGCTGGCGCTCTTCCGCGTTACCGATCGAGTTCAGTTCGAGGCGGATGTTGTCCAGGCCCAGGTCGTCCCACAGGCGGCGGCACAGCATGATCAGCTCGGCGTCGATGTCCGGACCGGCAAAGCCGATCGCTTCGGCGCCGAACTGGAAGAACTGGCGGTAGCGGCCGCGCTGCGGACGCTCGTGGCGGAACATCGGGCCCTTGTACCACAGGCGCTTCGGGCCGTCGTAGGCCAGGTTGTGCTCGACCACGGCGCGCACCACGCCGGCCGTGCCTTCCGGGCGCAGGGTCAGCTGGTCGCCGTTCATCGAATCGGTGAAGGAATACATCTCCTTCTCGACGATGTCGGTGACGGCGCCGATGGCGCGCGCAAACAGGCCGGTTTCCTCGACGATCGGGGTGACGATCTTCTGGTAGCCGTAGCTCTTCAGCACGGACTCGGCGGTGTTTTCGAACAGCTCCCACAGCGGCGCGTCGGCCGGGAGGATGTCGTTCATGCCTTTGATGGCACTGAATTTCTCTTTTTTGTCGGACATTTTCTTTGCTCTTGCTGCGTAACGTGGGCACGGGGTGCCCACCCTACGTTATGGGTTATTGCGTAGGGTGGGCACCACGTGCCCACCATTCCCGTCACGATACGGCAGGTTCGCGACCGTAATTCTTCTGCACGTAATTCAGCACGATCGTCTTGAACTCATCCACGATCCGCTCGCCCCGCAGTGTAGCGAACTTCTGGCCATCCACGAACACCGGCGCGGCCGGGGACTCCCCGGTGCCGGGCAGCGAGATGCCGATGTTCGCGTGCTTCGATTCGCCCGGACCGTTGACGATGCAGCCCATCACGGCCACGTTCATGGCTTCCACGCCCGGATAGGTCTTCTTCCATTCCGGCATCTGCTCGCGCAGGAAGGTCTGGATGTTGTCGGCCAGTTCCTGGAACACGGTCGAGGTCGTGCGGCCGCAGCCCGGGCAGGCGATCACCATCGGCGTGAACTTGCGCAGGCCCATGGTCTGCAGGATTTCCTGGCCCACCACGACTTCCTTGGTGCGGTCGCCACCCGGTTCCGGGGTCAGCGAGATGCGGATGGTATCGCCGATGCCTTCCTGCAGCAGCACGGACAAGGCCGCGGTCGAGGCGACGATGCCCTTGCTGCCCATGCCGGCTTCGGTCAGGCCCAGGTGCAGCGCGTAGTCGCAGCGCTTGGCCAGCTCGCGGTAGACCGCGATCAGGTCCTGCACGCCGGACACCTTGCACGACAGGACGATCTGGTCGCGTCCCAGGCCGATCTCCTCGGCGCGCTGGGCGTTCTCGATCGCCGAGGTGATCAGGGCTTCGTACATCACGGCCTGGGCGCTCCAGGGCTGCGCGCGGGACGCGTTCTCGTCCATGATGCGGGCCAGCAGCGACTGGTCCAGGCTGCCCCAGTTGACGCCGATGCGCACCGGCTTGCCGTACCTGATGGCGGTTTCGATCATCTGGGCGAACTGGGTGTCGCGCTTGGCGCCCTGCCCGACGTTGCCCGGGTTGATGCGGTATTTCGACAGCGCCTGCGCGCATTCCGGATAGTCGCGCAGCAGCAGGTGGCCGTTATAGTGGAAATCGCCGACCAGCGGGACGTCGACCTCCATCTTGTCGAGCTGCTCGCGGATGGCCGGCACGGCGGCCGCCGCTTCCGGCGTGTTGACCGTGATGCGGACGATCTCGGAACCGGCGCGGGCCAGTTCCTTGACCTGGATCGCGGTGCCGATCACGTCGGCGGTATCGGTATTCGTCATCGACTGCACGACGACGGGGGCGTCGCCACCCACCCATACCTTGCGCTGGCCGTGCTGGACCAGCACGCCGCGGCTGGCGCGGCGCGCCAGCGGGCCGGACGGGATCGGGTCGGCGGACATATTCGAAAGAGTCATGGTGTGTTCGTTTGAGTCGTTATTGCACGCTTATTGCAGATTCACGCGCGCGATCGTCTTGCCCGGCACCTGCGGCAGCGTCACCGCGGCGCCGCGCAGGGTCGCGCTCACGCCGCCGGGATTGCCGACGGTGAGGCGCACCGGCTGGTCGACGGCAAAAGTCTCGGTACTGCCGGCCTTGACCAGGCGCGAGATCAGCGGCGCGCCGCCCTTGGCCGGACGTACTTCGACCCAGGAATCCTCGCGCACGTTCAGCACCAGCGCGTTGGCCCCGGCGCCGGCGGGCTGCGTGGCGGCGGCGGCCGGCTGGGCGGCCTGCCCCTGGCTGGTCACCGGGCTGGCCGGTGCGGCCGGCACCGCCGTCGGCGGCGCGCCGGTGGCGGTGGTGGCCGGCATGTTCACGACCGGGCCGGGCGCCGGCGCGCTGGCCGCGCCCGGTACCGAAATCAGCGGCACCGCCGGATTCTGCAGGGTCTCGGTCGAGCTGCCGTGGGCGGCTTCGGGCGAGGCGCCGTTCGAGGCGGCCGGGGCCGCCGCGGTCGATTCGCCATGGCTGCCCGGCAGCACGCCGAATTTCCAGGCCGCGCCGGCGGCGGCAACGACCACCACGGCGGCGGCGATCCAGCCCAGCGGCAGCGAGGAGCGCTTGCCGTGCGAGGGGAATTTCGCCTGCGAGAACGAGGCCGGGCTCGGGCGGCGCACCGTGGTGGCCGCGGCTTCGGCCGCCCCCGGCGTGTCGATCGCGATCCGGGCCACCAGCGGCGCCGGATCGAGTTTCATCAGCTTGGCATAGGCGCGCACGAAACCACGCGTCACGGCCGGACTCGGCAGGGATGCATAGTCGCCCGCCTCCAGCGCCACCACCTGGCGCACCGCCAGTTTCAGCTGGTCGGCCACCTGCTCCACCGTCCAGCCCATCACTTCGCGCTGGGCGGCCAGCACCTTGCCCGGGATCTCATGCTGGCTGGCCGGCGTCATCGGCTCTTCTGCACGCTCGGAACTCATCGTCGTCATCTCACTCGTTAAATGCACCGCGCTCGAACGCCGCGTATTCGGGCGAGCCGGGGAAGCGCTTGCGCAGCTGTGCCGCGAGGGTCGCTTCCGTGGTCCGGTCGCTCAGCATGTGCTTGACCCGGATGGCCAGCCACAGCACGTCGGCCGACAGCGCATCGCGTTTCGCTGCCTCCGTCAGGCGGTTGATGAAAAACCCGGCGCGGGGGTAGTCGCGCCGCTCGAAATAGACCCGCGCCAGACCGGCCTGGATGGCCGGCAGCTCGGGTTCGTAACGCAGGGCCTGGAGCAGGTAGCGCTCGGCCGCGTCGACATTCTTCAGTTTCAGGCTGCAGTTGCCGGCATTCGTGAGGGCCTTGGCCGGCGAACCGTACTGCGGGTTCTTCAGCGCCGCCTCGAAATAGCCCATCGCCTGGACCGGCTTGCCGCCGGCATCGCACAGGAACATCCCGTAGTTGTTGGCCAGGTCGGGATTGTGCGGCGCCAGGCGCAGCGCATGCCGGTAGTTCTCGTCGGC
This sequence comes from Massilia sp. LXY-6, assembly GCF_051233485.1. Lineage (NCBI taxonomy): Bacteria > Pseudomonadati > Pseudomonadota > Betaproteobacteria > Burkholderiales > Oxalobacteraceae > Massilia > Massilia sp. LXY-6. The sequence continues at coordinate 21,386 of NZ_JBKFGF010000003.1, read as the reverse complement.
CAGTTCGTTCTCGCCCATCGCGCTGTAGATCAGGGCGCGGAAGCCGTAGGCGTCGGCATAGTCGGGCGCGGCGGCGATCGCCTGCTTGACCTCGTCCAGCGCGATCTCGTACTTACGGTCCTGGTAGTAGCCGACCGCCAGCTGCAGGCGGATCTGGGCGCGCTTTTCGGTGGGGGTCTGGTCGGAAGCCGTCTTGAGTTCGCGCGGCGCATCCCGGCCCGCACCGGCGCAGCCGGCCAGCAGGATCGATGCACACGCAGCGGCACAAGCGCCGGCAAATCCGGCCAGGACCGGCTTCAAGAAGGGATCTCCACGATCTTGCCGAAATTCGGGCCGAACTTCTGCTGGTATTCGGCCATCTTGCTCATCCGCTCGTTGACGCGGGTCCGGTCCTTGACCTCGCCGGCCAGCTGGCCGCAGGCGGCGTCGATGTCGTCGCCGCGGGTCTTGCGAATCGTGGTGACGAGGCCGGCATCCATCAGGACCTGGGCGAAGGCCTTGATGCGCGGGTTCTTGGAGCGCACCAGGCCGGATTCCGGGAACGGGTTGAACGGAATCAGGTTGAACTTGCACGAGACGCCCACGACCGGGTCGTTGACCAGGGCGACCAGTTCGCGCGCGTGCTCGTCGGTGTCGTTGACGCCGTCGAGCATGCAGTATTCGAAGGTGATGAAGTCGCGCGGCGCGAACTCCAGGTAGCGCCTGCACGCGGCCATCAGCTCGCGCAGCGGGTATTTCTTGTTCAGCGGGACCAGCATGTCGCGCAGCGGGTCGTTCGAGCCGTGCAGCGAGACGGCCAGGGCCACCGGGCACTCCTGGCTCAGCTTGTCCATGTTCGGCACCACGCCCGAGGTCGAGACGGTCACGCGGCGGCGCGACAGGCCGTAGGCGTTATCGTCCAGCATCAGCTTGAGCGCGGTGACGGTCGGCTCGAAGTTCAGCAGCGGCTCGCCCATGCCCATCATCACCACGTTGGTGATCTGGCGCTCGCCCTTCGGGCCGCCTTCGATGCCTTTCGTCTTGCGCAGCTCGAACTCGGCCATCCACAGCTGGCCGATGATCTCGGCCACGCTCAGGTTGCGGTTGAAGCCCTGCTTGCCGGTCGAGCAGAAGCGGCAGTTGACGGCGCAGCCGGCCTGGGTGCTGATGCACAGGGTGCCGCGCGTCTCTTCCGGGATGAACACGGTCTCGACCGCGTTGCCGTTGCCGACGTCGACCAGCCACTTGCGGGTGCCGTCGCTCGACGTATGGTCGCTGATGATGGCGGGCGCGCGGACTTCGGCCCGGGTCCTGAGCTTTTCGCGCAGCGACTTGGCAAGGTCGGTCATGTCGTCGAAATTCGACACGCCGAACTGGTGGATCCAGCGCTGCAGCTGCTTGGCGCGGAACGGCTTCTCCCCCAACTCGGCACAGTAGGCGACGAGCTGCGCGGGATCGAAGTCCAGCAGGTTGGTGAGAGTTGCCATCGTTGAATCCTGTATCTTTAAAATAAGTTCCGCCCGCCGGGCTCCGGGAGCATGGGCGAGCGGGGTATTGCGGCAGGTTTGCAGCTTAACGCAGCAGACCCGCTAAGCGAGAAAAAATTTCGCATCATTACAACTTGGACCCCCGCCTGCGCGGGGGCCGCGGCCGTGATTCGCGGCCTTGATCAACGCGAGTAGACGTTCAGCGCCGGGAAGAAGTAGGCGATTTCGACGGCAGCGGTTTCGGCAGCGTCCGAACCGTGCACGGCGTTGGCGTCGATCGAATCGGCGAAGTCGGCGCGGATGGTGCCCTTCTCGGCCTTCTTCGGATCGGTCGCGCCCATCAGGTCACGGTGTTTGGCAATCGCGTTCTCGCCTTCCAGCACCTGGATCATGACCGGACCCGAGATCATGAAGTTGACCAGGTCCTTGAAGAAAGGACGTGCAGCGTGCACGGCGTAGAAGCCTTCGGCTTCGGCTTGCGACAGCTGGGTCATGCGCGCAGCGACGATCTTCAGGCCAGCGCCTTCGAAACGGCTATAGATTTGGCCGATCACGTTTTTTGCAACTGCATCGGGCTTGATGATCGACAGGGTGCGTTCGATTGCCATGTAAAAACTCCAATAAAAAGAAAGGTTTAAATCGAGAACTTCAGAACTCAATCAACCTTCGATTTTACCATACATCCGCAGGCCGGCCGATATTGCGAGGCCGCCATCGCAGGTGATACAGTGTCGGACATAAATACTCGTCCATTCCCGCGCCTTGACGGAGCCTTAACGGGGTCTTAACGGACCTTTAACGGACGGGGAATGTCCCCATATCGGATACGACTCGAAGTTCATCACCGGAGGCAATATGATTCCCAACCTGCAGAAAACTTATGACGTCTCGGCCAGCCGGGCCGTGCGCCATCGCGTGCTGCGCAACACCTACTGGCTGCTCGCGCTGTCGATGATCCCGACCGTGCTGGGCGCCTTCATCGGCATCCAGGCGCGCCTGCCGATCATGAGTGGCGGCCTCGGTTTCCTGCTGTTCTTCGCGGTCGCCTTCGGCTTCATCTTCGCGATCGAGAAGACCAAGAACTCGGCGGCCGGCGTGCCGGTGCTGCTCGGCTTCACCTTCTTCATGGGCCTGATGCTGACCCCGCTGCTGCGCTACACGCTGGGCTTCGCCAACGGCGGCGCCCTGATCATGGGCGCCTTCGGCGGCACGGCGGCCGTGTTCGCCGCAATGGCGACCGTGGCGACCGTGTCCAAGCGCGACTTCTCGGGCATGGGCAGCTGGCTGTTCGCCGGCACCATCGTGCTGATCCTGGCCTCGGTGGCCAACATCTTCCTGCACCTGGCGGCGCTGCAGCTGGTCGTGCTGGTGCTGGCGATGGGTATCTTCTCGGCCTGGCTGATCTATGACGTCCAGCGCGTCATCAACGGCGGCGAAACCAACTACATCAGCGCCACCCTGTCGATCTACCTGGACCTGTACAACATCTTCACCGCCCTGCTGCAGTTGCTGGGCATCGGCTTCGGCAACCGCGACTGAGCAAGGCGCTCCTGTCGTCCAAGAACCGGCCTGCGGGCCGGTTTTTTTTGTACAATAGCGAAATGTCACGTAGCCTGGTCCATGTTTTACTGTCGCTGCTGCTGCTCGTTTCCCAGCAGCTGTCGCTCGGCCATGCCTACTCGCACTGGACCGATGCCCGGGAATCGCTGACCCGGCAGACTGCAAACAGCCCCGGCGGCAAGCAATCCAAGCCGGGCCTGCACGAGCAGTGCGGCCAGTGCGCCGCCAGCGCCCAGGTCGCCTTCGCGCTGCCGGCGACGCTCCGTCAATTCATTCCCGCCGAGCTCGCGTACGCAGTTCCCAGCCTCGCACCGACACCCGGCATCTGCCTGCTGACGGCCTGCCCGTTCCAGCAGCGCGGCCCGCCCCGAGCCTGATAACGCCGCATCGCTTGACCCGCCCTGCCCGGCATCCGCCGCGGCGGCGCGAACCGTTATCCATTTGCTCGAGGTTTTCAACAATGAAAAAGATTCAACCGACGCTGGTCGCCAGCGCGATCCTGCTCGCCTATTCCCCAGCCTTTGCGCAGGCGCAAAGCACCCCCGACGGCGGCCAGGTTGTCAGTGAAGGCAAGGTCCAGCAGGTCATCGTGACCGCCAACCCGCTGCGCAACGCCGAAGGCGACCAGATCCTGACCCCGGCCAAGGTGCTGGCCGGCGACGAACTGCGCGACAAGGTCGGCAGCTCGCTCGGCGAGACCCTGCAGAACGAACTCGGCGTGTCGGCCTCGGCCTTCGGCGCCGGCGCCTCGCGCCCGATCATCCGCGGCATGGAAGGTTCACGCGTCAAGATGCTGGAAAACGGCATGGCGACCTCGGACGTGTCCGGCTTGTCGAACGACCACGCGGTCGCCTCCGAAGGCGCGGTGGCGCGCCAGATCGAGATCCTGCGCGGCCCCGCCGCCCTGCTCTATGGCTCCGGCGCGATCGGCGGCCTGGTCAACGTCGTCAACGAACGCATCCCGACCGCGCTCGAAGACAAGCCCACCGGCCAGGTCGAAACCCGCTACAGCAGCGTCGACAACGGCCGCAACCTGTCCGGCACGATGGATGGCGCGGTCGGCCACGTCGGCATGCACATCGACGGCAACTGGCGCGACACCAACGACTACAAGATTCCCGGCAACCGCGTGCTGGGCGACCCGTCCAGCGCGAGCGGCCGCCTGCCGGACAGCGACACCCGCGAGCGCAGCATCGGCGCCGGCGCCTCCTACATCCGCGACTGGGGCTACGTGGGCCTCTCGGCGAACCACCTGTCGAACAACTACGGCATCCCGAGCGCGCAAGGCTCGCGCATCGACCAGCACCAGAACCGCTACGACCTCGACAGCCTGGTGCACGAACCCTTCACCGGTTTCGAATCGGCGCGTTTCAAGGCCGGCTTCACCGACTACCGCCATGCCGAGCTGGGCGAAGACCTGGCACCCGAAGTGATCTTCACCAACCGCTCCTTCGAATCGCGCCTGGAGCTGACCCACAAGCCCCTCAGCGGCCTGCATAACCTGCACGGCACCTTCGGCGTGCAGACCGAGAACACGCACTTCTCGGCGCTCTCGGCGGCGGGCGGTCCGGACACGGTCCCGGTCACGCACTCGACCTCGAGCGCGGCCTTCCTGGTCGAGGAAACCAGCATCGGCCCGGTGCGCCTGAACGCCGGCGCGCGCTACGAGAACGTGCGCCGCGAACCGGTCGGCAATATCGAGCGCAGCTTCAACCTGGGCTCCGGCTCGGTCGGCGCGCTGTGGCCGTTCATGAAGGGCTACAGCGCCGGCGCCACGGTGTCGTACGCCCAGCGCGCGCCGTCCACCGACGAGCTGTACTCGGGCGGCCCGCACGACGCCACCCAGACCTTCGACGTCGGCGACGCCAGGCTCAAGAAAGAAGTCTCGCGCAACATCGAACTCTCGCTGCAGAAGGACACCGGCCTGCTGCGCTGGAAGGCGAACCTGTTCCGCAACAATGTGTCCGACTTCATCTACGGCCACATCACCGGCCTCAGCCTCGACGAGGAAGGCAATGCCGGTGGCGGGTTCCGCCAGCGCCTGTTCCAGCAGGCCCCGGCCCACATCCAGGGTGCGGAAGCCGAACTGACCTGGAACCAGACGGGCATGGGCTGGAACGGCCGCCTGTTCGCCGACGGTTCGCGTGGCAAGCTCGACAGCGGCGACAACCTGCCGCTGCAACCGGCCGACCGCATCGGCGCCAGCATCGGCTACCGCCAGGCCGACTGGCGCGCCGGGCTGTCGTGGACCCATGCGCGCGGCCAGGACCGCCTGGCCGCCTTCGAGAACACGCCGACGCCGGCCTACAACCTGGTCGACGCCAACTTCTCGTACACCCAGAAGCTGGCGAAGACCGACCTGACCTGGTTCCTGCTGGCGAAGAACCTGCTGAACCAGGACATCCGCCTGTCGACTTCGCTGCTGAAGGACATTTCGCCGCTGCCGGGCCGCAACCTGGTGTTCGGCGTGCGCGCCAAGTTTTAAGCGAAGTTCCACACGGAAATTGTGGAATTCGGAAAAGAATCGTCGCTTTTTTGCCGGAAAATCTATTTTTTCTCAGCCGCGATCCAGCTTGTGTATTTGCGCATAGAATGACCACTTTCGGACTCGAAGGCGATCAGCATGGAAGCGGCTACGCGCGACTTTCATCTCCTCGACACTTCCGGCGCCGTGCGCGCCGGATACCACCTCCATGACTGGTCGGGCTCGCCGCTCGGCCCGCCCGACCAATGGGATCCAGCGCTGCGCAACGCCGTCAGCCTGATCCTCGAGTCGGAATTCCCGATGTACATCGCATGGGGGCCGCGGCTGATCCTGCTGTACAACGCCGCCTACATCTCCCTGCTCGACGGCCGCCATCCGTCCTCGCTCGGCTCCTCGCTGACCGAGGTCTGGCCTGACCAGTGGCCTGGCACCAAGGCCCTGGCCGAGCGCGCCCTGGGCGGCCACTCCACCTACGGCGAAGACGTTCCGCGCACGATCCGGCGCGCCGGCAAGCCCTACCATGGCTGGTTCACGCTCGCCTACTCGCCCGTGCGCGACGGCAGCGGCGCGGTGCGCGGCTTCCTGTGCGTGATCAGCGAGACCACCCCGCGCGTGCAGCTGGAACGCCGCCACGCGGTGCAGCTGCAGGTGGTCGACAGCCTGCGCCGCCTGCACCACCCAGCCGACATCGTCGAGTGCGCCTGCGCGATGCTCGGCAAGCACCTCGAGCTCGACCACGCCTGCTACGTCGAGGGCGACGGCACCGGGGCCGGCTTCGAGGTCGTGCACGACTGGGCGCGCGACGGCAGCTCCGCGCTGGCCGGGCGGCGCGCGCGCATCAAGGATTTCGGTCCGGCGGCGCTGTCCCTGCTGCGCACCGGGGCACCGCTGGCGATCCGCGACACCACCAGCGACGCGCGCCTGCCCGAGCGCGGCGAACGCTACGCGGCGGCCGGCGCGCGCGCGATCCTGGCGCTGCCGCGCCTGCGCCGCGGCCAGCTGCAGGCGGCCCTGGTCGGTTACGCCGCCAGCCCGCGCGGCTGGGACGAGGAAGAATGCAAGCTGGCCGCCGACATCGCCGAGCGCAGCTGGGAGGCGCTGGACCGCATCACGGCCGAGCAGGCCCTGCGCAACGCCGTGGCGCGCCAGACCACGCTGCTCGACATGAACGAATTCCGCCTCGAGCTGGCCGACCTGCTGCGCCGCCTCGACGACCCGGCCCAGATCTTCGTCCAGACCAGCGCCATGCTGGGCCGCTTCCTGCAAGTCAGCCGGGTGCTGTACGGCGACTACGACGCCGACCGCCAGCTGGTCACCTTCCATTCGAACTACACCGACGGCATGGTGACGGAGTTGAACGGCACCTTCCCGGCCGCCCTGTTCGGCGCCCCCAACTTCGTGGCGCTGGCCCAGGGCGCCAGCTGCGTGGCGAGCGACGTCCAGCGCGACCCGCGCACCGGCGGCCCGGACACCTGGCCGACCTTCGCCGCGCTGCAGGTCCGTTCCTGCGTGGTGGTGCCGGTGCACCACAACGGCGCCCTGACCACCTGCCTGTTCATCAACGACAACCTGCCGCGGGTCTGGAGTGCCGACATCGTGCGCCTGATCGAGGACGTGGCCGAGCGCTCCTGGAGCGCGCTGGAGCGCGTGCGCGCCGAGGAAGCGCTGCGCCTGGCCGACCGCCGCAAGGACGAGTTCCTGGCAATGCTGGCGCACGAGCTGCGCAATCCGCTGGCGCCGATCTCGGCCGCCGCCCAGCTGCTGAACATGGGTCCGCCCGACAGCGGCCGCGTGCAACGCACCAGCGCCATCATCGCGCGCCAGGTGGCGCACATGACCGGCCTGATCGACGACCTGCTGGACGTCTCGCGCGTGACCCGCGGCCTGGTGGTGCTGGCGCGCGACGAGGTCGACCTGCGGCGCGTGCTCGACGACGCGGTCGAGCAGGTGCGCCCGCTGATCGAGTCGCGCCGCCACCAGCTGGCCCTCGAGCTGGCGCCGGAGACCGGCCCGGCGATCGTCGAAGGCGACTACAAGCGCCTGGTGCAGGTGCTGGCCAACCTGCTCAACAACGCCGCCAAGTACACCCCGGAAGGCGGCAAGCTGGCCGTGTGGATGGGCGCCACCGCCGATCACCTGCTGGTCAGCGTGAAGGACGACGGCATCGGCATTCCCGCCGACCTGCTGCCGACCGTGTTCGACCTGTTCTCGCAGGCCGAGCGCACCCCGGACCGATCGCAGGGCGGCCTGGGCCTGGGGCTGGCCCTGGTGAAGAGCCTGGTCGAACTGCACGGCGGGATGGTGACGGCCGCCAGCGACGGACGCAACATGGGCACCGAGTTCACGGTGCGGCTGCCGCGCCTGCAGGCGCTGGCGCCGGCCGCCGGCGCACCGGAGGCGCCACCCGCCGCCGTCGCCGAGGCTGCGCAGGGCCTGAAGCTGCTGCTGGTGGACGACAACGAGGATGCCGCCATGACCCTGGGCCTGCTGCTCGAGGCCAGCGGCCACGCGGTGGCGGTGGTGCACGACCCGGTCGACGCGCTGGCGCGCGCCGCCTCCGAACGCTTCGATGTGTTCTTGCTCGACATCGGGCTGCCCGGCATGAGCGGCGTGGAACTGGCGCGCCGCCTGCGCAAGCTGCCGGGCACCGGAGGCGCGGTGCTGATGGCGATTTCCGGCTACGGCCAGCAGTCGGACCGGATCGATGCCGAGGAGGCCGGCTTCGATCGTTATTTCGTCAAGCCGGTGGATGCGGAGGAACTTACGAGTGCTCTGGCGGCGGTGACCGCCAGGCATTGACCGGGAGGTGGGCACGTGATCAAGCCCCCGGCTTGAATCACCCCACCCTACGGTTACGCTTCCTGCTGCGACTGCGACTGCGGCTGCGCCTGCTGCTCGCTCACCTGGAACTCGCGCGGCACGAAATCCTCGACCAGGTCGAACACCCCGATCGATTCCACGTGCGAGGTATGCGGGAACATGTTGGCCACGCCCGCCTTGCTCATCTTGTAGCCGGCGCGGTGGGTCAGGATGCCGGCGTCGCGCGCCAGCGTCGACGGGCTGCACGACACGTACACGATCCGCTTCGGCATCAGTTCCGGGTGCGTCAGGCGCAGCTCGGCCAGGCTGACCGCCAGCGCCACCGCGCCGTCGCGCGGCGGGTCGATCAGCATGCGGTCGAACTTGCCCAGCGCGACCAGGTCGTCCTTGCTCACTTCGAACAGGTTGCGCGTCGAGAAGCTGGTCTTGGCGTCCAGGCCGTTGGCGCGCGCGTTTTCGAGCGCGCGGGTGGTCAGCGCGGTGCTGCCCTCGATGCCGACCACCTCCCTCGCCTGGGTCGCCAGCGGCAGCGTGAAGTTGCCGAGGCCGCAGAACAGGTCGGCCACGCGCTCGCCCGGTTCCACCTGCAGCAGGCCGAGCGCCTTGTGCACCAGCAGGCGATTGATCTGGTGGTTCACCTGGGTGAAATCGGTCGGCTTGAACGGCATGCGGATGCCGAATTCCGGCAGCGTGTAGTACAGCTCTTTCTTATTCGGGTAGTACGGATAGGCGCTGTCCGGGCCCTTGGGCTGCAGCCACCATTCGATATTCCACTGGTCGGCGAAGGCCTTGACCAGCTTCTCGTCGTTGGCGCTCAGCGGCGCCATGATGCGCAGCACCAGCACGGTGCTTTCCTCGCCCACCGCCAGCTCGATCTGCGGCATCTGCTGGTAGATCGACAGCGCAGCGACCAGCTCGCGCAGCGGCACCAGCATCTTTGCCACGTGCGGCGGGACGATATAACAGTTGCTCATGTCGGCCACGTAGGACGAATGGCGCTCGTGGAAGCCGACCAGCATGCCGCCCTTCTTGGGCACATGGCGCACCGACAGGCGCGCGCGGTAGCGGTAGCCCCAGGTCGGGCCGTACATCGGACGCATGATGTGCTCGGCCTTGGTTTTGCCGATGTGCCAGAGGTTATCTTCCAGCACGCGCTGCTTCATCGCGACCTGGGCCGACGGCTCCAGGTGCTGCATCGAGCAGCCGCCGCAGTGCCCGAAGTGCTCGCACTTCGGCTCGACCCGCATCGACGAGGCCTTCTGCAGGGTGAGCATGCGGCCCGATTCCCAGTTCTTCTTCTTGCGCAGGGTTTCGAAGCTGACCCGCTCTCCCGGCAGCGCGCCTTCGACGAAGATCACCTTGCCCGGCGTGCCGTCTTCGTTTTCCAGGTGGCCGACGCCGCGCGCGTCCATGTCGAGGGATTTGATGTTGATGAAGGTTTCTTGCATGGTCTAAGGAAGATGGGAACTAGGACACGTGTGCAAACACGTCGTTCCCGCGAAGGCGGGGACCCAAGTTCGGCGCATAGCAGAGGGAAGAGTTAGTACTGCTCCGGGAAACTTGGGTTCCCGCCTGCGCGGGAACGACGGCAGGTCAGCCGAACATCATAGCAAGGAATCGCGCACGACGCCACGGGCAGCCATGGCCCGCTTCAGCTTGACGAGGGCTTCCTGCTGGATCTGGCGCACCCGCTCGCGCGTCACGCCCATCTCTTCTGCCAGGGTCTCCAGGGTCGCCGGGTCGTCGTTGTCGAGGCCGAAACGGCGCATCACGACCACGCGCTGCTTGTCCGGCAGCTTCTGCAGCCAGTCGCGCACCAGCAGCGTCATCTCGTGGTGCTCGGCGCGGATGTCGGGGCTGACGTCGCCCTCGTCCGGCAGCATGTCCATCAGGCTGGTCTGCGGGTCGTTGTCGAGCGGGGCATCGAGCGAGGTCGCGTGCTCGGACAGCGCCAGGATGTCCTGCACCTCTTCCACCGGGCGCCCGACCAGGCTGGCGATGTCCTCGGCAGTGGCTTCCTTGCCGTCGTGGTGCTGGGCTTCGAGGTGGTACTTGGCGCGCAGCACCTGGTTCAGCTCGCGCACCATGTGCACCGGCAGGCGCACCGTGCGGGCCTGGTTCATGATGGCGCGCTCGATGCTCTGGCGGATCCACCAGGTCGCGTAGGTGGAAAAGCGGAAACCGCGCTCCGGCTCGAACTTGTCGATCGCCCGCATCAGGCCGATGTTGCCCTCCTCGATCAGGTCGAGCAGGACCACGCCGCGGTTGATGTAGTGCTTGGCGATCGAGACGACCAGGCGCAGGTTATGCTCGATCATTTTTTGCCGGGCGGCAAAATCTCCAGCCTTGGCCAAGGTCGCGTAATGCACCTCCTGCTCGTGGCCGAGCAGGGGCTTGCTGCCGATCCGGTTCAGGTAGTGCTGGGTGGTGTCGGTGGAGAGCTCGGCCTGCAGGACGCTCTTGAGTTCGTCCGCGGTATCGGCCGGCGCCGGCCCTTCGACCGGCAGTTCCGCGCGCCCGTCGCCCTCGGTGCCGAAGTCGCGGTCGCCCAGCGCTTCCTCCGGCACCTCTTCCGGCCCATCGTCCGGTGTTTCCTGGTCCAGCGGGTCGGGCGGCAGCGTCATTGGTCCTCGCTAACGACTGGGCAGGAACTTCGACGGGTCGACCGGCTTGCCCTGCTGGCGTATCTCGAAATGCAGTTTGACCGTGTCGGCATCGGAATCGCCCATCTCGGCGATCACCTGGCCCTTGGTCACGCTCTGACCTTCCTTGACCACGATCGCGCGGTTGTGCGCATATGCCGACAGCAGGCTGTTGCTGTGCTTAACAATCACGAGATTACCATATCCGCGGATGCCGCTGCCCGCGTACATTACCTTACCGGAACCGGCGGCCATTACTTGCTGGCCGAGTTTGCCGGCGATATCGATGCCCTTGTTCTTGCCTTCGTCGAAGGTGGCGATGATCCTGCCGTCGGACGGCCACATCCAGCTCAGCTTCTCGTCGTCATTGGCGGTGACCGTGCTGCCTGCGGCCAGGCCCGGGCGCTCGGTCGCCTTCGGGTTCACGGTCGGATTGTCGTCCTTCTGGGCATCGGCCAGGTTCGCGTCGGTGTAGGCCTTCTTGTCGCCGCGCGGCATGGTCTTCTTCGGCGGCGCAGCCGCCTTGTCGGCGCCCGGCATGACGATCGGATTGGTGCCGGCAACGGCGCTGCCGTTACGGTCCGGCGGCGCCACGCGCAGTACCTGGCCGACCTTGATGTCGTCCGGATCGGCCAGGTTGTTCCAGGCCACCAGGTCGCGGTAGTTCTGGCCGACGTCCAGCGCGATCCGCAGCAGGGTATCGCCCTTGCGCACGGTATAGGTGCCGCGCGCGTCGGCTTTGCTGTCCTCGGAGGCCGGGGCCGGCGTCGCGGGATGCTGGGGGCGCGGCATCTTGTTGGCGGCCACCGGGGCCGGACGGTCGATCACGGGCGCCTGGCGGGTTGCGGTACTGCAGGCGCTCAGCACAATACTGAAGGTCAACAGGGCTAAGCGGGGTGTTGGTTTCATTCTCATCTAATTCTGTTACGACTTTCTGGCATTCTCAGACGATGCCTGGCCGCAGCGGGACAAAATGGCAGGCTTCCAGCGTCTCGCTGGTCCATTCCGATTTGCCGGTGCGGGTGATGCGCTGCAGATGCTGGACCTGGGCGCCGACGGGCGCGACCAGCCGGGCGCCAATGGCCAGCTGCTCGAGCAGTGCGCGCGGCACCTCGAGACCGGCCGCCGCCAGGACGATGCCATCGAAGGGAGCCACCTGCGGCAGCCCTAGCATACCATCTCCATAGTGCAAGCGCAGATTAGGGATGCGCAACGGCCGCAGATTGGCCTTGGCCAGCTCGTGCAGCGGCTTGATGCGCTCGATCGAATAGACTTCCTGGGCGATGCAGGACAGCACCGTCGCCTGGTAGCCGCAGCCGGTGCCGATCTCGAGCACGCGGCGCAGCGGCTGGCCGCTGCCCTTGAGCAGCTCGATCATGCGGGCCACGATGTAAGGCTGGGAAATCGTTTGATTATGACCGATCGGCAAGGAGACGTCGGCATAGGCCTGGCTCGACAAGGCCGGCTCGATGAACATATGGCGCGGCACGGTTTCCAGGGCGGCCAGCACCTGCGGATCCTTGACGCCTTGGCGGGCGACGTAGGCCGCCATCGCGCGCCGCGGCGCCTCGGTGGCGGCCAGGTCGGAGCGCGCCAGCGTCTGCTGGGGCTGGCTCGGCTGGGGCGCGCCCGGGGTGGCGGGACGCGGGCCAGGAGGCTGCTGGGCCTGGCTGGTGCGCGCGTTTTGGGTGGCGGTCTGCGGGGTCGCCACCGGCGCCGGCGCAGCAGGTTTTCGGACGCTGCCGCCCGTCACGGACGACAGCGGCAACGGGAAATTGCTGCGCTTTTCGCTCATTCCAGCCACCCTCGCAGCGAGGCCAGCTGTTCGCGGTGGGTCAGGTCGACCTGCAGCGGCGTGATCGACACCCGCCCCTGGCTGGTGGCGTAGAAATCGGTGCCCTCGCCGGCATCGCGGCAGGCGCCCGGCGCGCCGATCCAGAAGATCTCGCGGCCGCGCGGATCCTGGGCGCGGATCACGGGCTCGGCCTGGTGGCGGCGCCCCAGCCGGGTCGCGGTCAGCGGCCCCATCTGTTCATAGGGCAGGTTCGGGATATTCACGTTCAGCAGGAACGGCGACTCCAGCGCCTCGAAGCGGCGCAGCACGATGTCGCGGGCCACGCGCGCGGCCGACTCGACCTCGGACCAGCCGGAGCGGACCTGGGAAAAGGCGATCGCCGGGATGCCGAACAGGTAAGCCTCGGTCGCGGCCGCCACGGTGCCCGAGTACAGGGTGTCATCCCCCATGTTCTGGCCATTGTTGATTCCGGACACGACCAGGTCGGGACGCGTGTCGAGCATCCCGGTGAGGGCGATGTGCACGCAGTCGGTCGGGGTGCCGTTGACGAAATAGAAACCGTTCGCAGCTTTCGACACCGACAGCGGCCGGTCCAGCGACAAGGAGTTGGACGCGCCCGAGCGATTGCTGTCGGGAGCGACCACCACGATGTCGGCGACCGCGGCAAGCGCGTCAGCCAGCGCCTGGATACCAGGAGCGAGATAGCCGTCGTCGTTACTGATAAGGATTCGCATGCGTGCGATTTTACCTGAAGCAACGGCCAGATCGACGCCTTCGGCTGCACATTTATTGCTCATCGGGACGATCCGTGTCCGTCCGCGACCGGCGGCGGCGCGGGCTGCCGTCGCGCATCCGCCACACCCCGCCCCCTGGGGCCGCCCCGCTTGCCTCAGTTGCGAACCGTGTGCCTGCCCTCCTCCATCGCATGCAATCCCTCTTCCAGGGCGATCACGTGCTGCTCCAGCCGGCGCGCGACTTCCAGCTCGTCGCCCTGCTGGCCCAGGTAGAGCTGGCCCAGGCGCGCCAGCTCGCGCGCCAGCGGCGGCGCCTGGGTATCGCCGGCGCGCTCGCGCAGCGCCGCGACCGCCTGCACCAGGCGCACCTCGGCCAGCGGCCGCCACGGGAAATGCCCCGGTTCCATCCACTCGAGCAGGGTCTCGACGCTGCGCACCGGCCCCAGCCGGTCGCGCTCGGCGCCGCGGGTGCAGGGAGCCATCGCCTCGCCCAGGGCAGCCTGGGGCAACTGGACTTCGTCGAGATAGCTGTCGAGGGCCACGCCGGCCAGGCCGTAGCACTCCCCCAGCAGCTTTTCAAGGGCCGCCTGGTAACCGGGCTGGCCGTGGCGGGGATCGCCGCGGCGCCAGCCCAGGCGCGCCTCGGCCGCGCCGTCCGGCGGGCTGGGCAGCGGATAGACCAGCAGCGGCCGCTGCTCGTCCTCGTGGCTGCAGCGGTAGTCGAGCGCGCGCCGCACGACGCCGTCCAAGCCTTCCAGGCTACGCGGTTCCGGCGTGAACAGGCCGACCATCTTGTCCGGCAGCAGCGCGGTGCAGACGCTGGTGGCGGCCGAGCGGCCGCTGCGGCAGTCGACCAGCACATGGGCGAAGCGCCGCGTCAGGTGCGCGGCGAAGCTGCGGAACAGCGCCGGGCAGGCACAGAACAGCGCATCCCAGTCGAGCCGGTCGACCCGTTCGCCGTAGCTGTCGTCGAAACGGCCGGCGCGCATCAGGTACAGCGGGCGGCTGTCGTCGACGCGCTCGATGTAGCATTCCCAGTCGAGCTCGTCGAGCACCCGCTCGGCCAGTTCCCGGGTTTCGTCGGCCGGCGCGCGTCCGAGCACGTGCAGGCGCTCGCGGCAGTCTTCGAACAGTTCGAGCACGCCCCGACGCTCCCCATCCGGCTGGCCGCCGGAAAAATAATGGTGCAGGCCGGGGCCTTCGAGGTCCCAGTCGATCATCAGCACCGGGGTTTTACCTGGCGTACGTCCAGACAATAGCCATGCGGCATGAGCAAGCGCGCGACTACGCGCGCCCGCGCCATCGTACGCGTAAAACGTCGTCACCTCGCCGGCAAGGGCCGGCGCAGCGGTGATGCGGTTGGTATCCATATTGCTCCTCATTTTTTGGGGAAGGTGGTATCCGTTATCTCGCGCCACGGGGGTGGGACATCGGGGAGCACGAATTGGTTGCAGTCATGCCCCGGCGGCGTGTATTTTTTCAGGCACTGGTAATGGGTGACGATGCGTCGCACCATCTTGTCGATGTCGGGCAGGAAATCGGGATTCGATTTCAGGTCTCCGGTCGCCATCGTGAAGCGGGAGAAATCGACGTAGAAACTGGATTCGGTGATTTGTTCCGGCAACTGCTCCGGATGCTGGGTCATGATCACGGGGATGATCAGGTGGCTGGGCAGCGCGTACCACCGGCTGCGCTCGATCTCGAGCTGGCGCATGGCCGCGTATTCGCGCCGCGTGTAGGCGTGGGATTCGTACTTCGGCGTGTAGATCAGGATCATGCAGACGCTCTCGCACATCGCGCGCGCGATCTTGCGGTCGAGGTCGTCACCGCCGACGAGCTGTTCGGTATCGACGAACAGTTCGTCTTCATTGTCGAAGTACGGCTCCAGGTAGCAGCGCAGGGCATCGGCCAGGGTGGCCTTGAAGCGCTGCATGAGCTCATGCCGCCCATGGGCATAGCTGAAGAAACAGCCGTAACGGATCGCCATTGCTCCCCCCTTCACCGCTGCCACCGGCAGCGCTCAGTCGTTGCGACCGGCAACGTTGGATCACTGCCACCGGCAGCGGACCTGCAGACTCTAGCAAGCCATGCATGGCGCATGTTGTGGAAGCACAAGCGCCTTGCCAGCCTCGGCCGAGCTGCCATGCGGCATAATCCAGACTTTGTACCCAGCATCGAAAACAGGAGAAAACATGAAAGCCGTCGTATGCAAAGCATGGGGACCAGCGGACAGCCTGGTGGTGGAAGACGTGGCAAGCCCGGTCCCCGGCGCGGGCCAGGTGATGATCGACGTGAAGGCGGCCGGCGTGAATTTCCCGGACGTGCTGACCGTCCAGGGCAAGTACCAGGTGCGGCCCGAGCTGCCCTTCACCCCGGGTAACGAATTCGCCGGCATCGTGCGTGCCGTGGGCGATGGCGTCTCCGCGTACAAGCCGGGCGACCGTGTGATCGGCTTCATCCGCACCGGCGCCTTCGCCGAGCAGGCCCTGGCGCCGAGCGACATGCTGATGCCGATGCCGCCCGGGATGGACTTCGGGGTGGCGGCCGCCATCACCCTGACCTACGGCACCTCGCACCACGCGATCGTCGACCGCGGCGCCCTGCAGCCCGGCGAGACCATGCTGGTGCTGGGTGCGGCGGGCGGGGTCGGCCTGGCGGCGATCGAGATCGGCAAGGCGCTCGGCGCGCGCGTGATCGCGGCCGCCTCCAGCCCCGAAAAACTGGCCGTGTGCAAGGCGCACGGCGCCGACGTTCTAATCGACTACACGAAGGAAGACCTGCGCGAGGCGCTCAAGGCGGCCACCGGAGGCAAGGGCCCGGACGTGATCTACGATCCGGTGGGCGGCGCCTACAGCGAACCGGCACTGCGCTCGATCGCCTGGCGCGGGCGCCACCTGGTGGTGGGCTTCGCCAACGGCGAGATCCCGAAGCTGCCGTGGAACCTCATGCTGCTGAAGGGCGCCTCGGTGGTCGGCGTGTTCTGGGGCGACTTCGTGCGCCGCGAGCCGCAGGCCAACCTGGCGGCGATGCGCCAGATGCTGGGCTGGATGGCGGAGGGGAAACTGCGCCCGCTGGTGTCGCGCCGCTATGCATTGAGCGAGACGGCGCAGGCCCTGAATGACATGGCCGAGCGCAAGGTGACCGGCAAGGTCGTGATCGTACCGGGAGAAGCGGCATGAGCCAGGACGAACAACTGAACCCGGACGGCCTGGCCGCGCTGCGCGCCCGCTTCGAACAGCAGTCGCGCAAGGCCCAGGCCTATTACACCGTCATGCACGCGGTGCGCGCGGTGCTGGGTTCCGACGATGCGGCCGGCGCCTGGATGGAAGCCCCGCTTCCCGCGCTCGATGGCAGGACGCCGGCGGAACTGGTGGGCGAAGGCCGCGCGGACGAGGTGCTGGCCCAGGTCCGCTCCCTCAAGCCCTGAATCCGCTCAGTCGGCCGGCGCCATGCCGAGCATCGCGCCGAAGGCCGAGCTGAAGAGCTGGCGCCCGGGAAGGCGGCCGCCCACATCCAGAACACGGCGCCGGGGCCGCCGACGGTGATCGCGGCGACGCCGCCGGCGCCTGGAACGAGGACACGCCCTGGCCGGAGCTTTTCCCTTCCATCATCAGCCGCGTCATCCCGCGCATGTGACGCACTTCCGCTGCCCACGCGGCCTGCTATGATGGCGCCATGTGCGTCAATTACCGCCCTCCCCTTCCCGAACAGCTGGACATGGTGCTCGGCACCCTGGTGGACCTTTATCGCGACTGGGACTGGCCGACCGAGACCTGGAAGGACTACCTGGCGCCGATCGTGCGGGCGGACGCGCACAAGCGGCGCATGCTGAGCCTGGCCAGCTATGGCATGGTCCCGCGCCGCCACATCCCGGCCGGCGTGAAAGTCTTCGATACGATGAACGCGCGCGCCGAATCGATCGGCGAGCGGCGCTCGTTCGCCCCGGCCTGGCACCGCACGCAACTGTGCGCGGTGCCGATGAACTGCTTCTTCGAGCCGAATTACGAAAGCGGGAAAGCCGAGCGCTTCGGCATCGGCATGGACGACGATGCACCGTTCTTCGTGGCGGGATTGTGGCGCGAGTGGCGCGAAGCCGACGGTGCTGTGGCGACCTCGTTTACCCAGATCACCATCAACGCCGACGAGCATCCGCTGATGAAGCGCTTCCACAAGCCGGGCGACGAGAAGCGCTCGTTGGTGGTGCTGCCCCCTGGCGATGTCGACGCCTGGCTAAGCTGCCGCGATCCGGAGCTGGCGCGCAGCTTCCTGCGGCATTATCCGGCCGGGCGGATGAAGGCATGGGCGGCGCCGGCGGCGCCGAAAGCGAAGAAAGTCGTGGTGCCGGAAACGGGCTCTTTGTTCTGATCCGGGCCCGCACGCGTCACGCGTGGGCACGTCCGTTTTGAGGCCCCCGGCCTCAAAACCCCACCCTACACATTACGCGTCCGGTTTCGGCTGTTTGAAGAAGTCGATCACCTCGGCCTGCACCCGCGTGCGCCGGAACGGCGGCAGGCTTTGCCAGACGCGGCGGCCATAGGGCTTGCTGATCACGCGCGGATCGCACAGCATCAGCACGCCGCGGTCGTCGACGTCGCGGATCAGGCGTCCGGCGCCCTGCTTCAGGTTGATGATCGCTTCCGGCAGGGTATGGTGCACGAAGCCGTTCATGCCCTTCTTTTCCATGACCTCGATGCGTGCCGCCAGCACCGGATCGTCCGGCGGGGCGAACGGCAGCTTGTCGATGATGACCAATGACAGCGCCTCGCCGCGCACGTCCACGCCTTCCCAGAAGCTCTGGCTGCCGACCAGTACCGCGTTGCCGGCGTTGCGGAAGGAATCCAGCAGCTCGGTGCGTCCGCGCTCGCCCTGCACGAACAGGGGGAACTCCAGGCCGCGCGCGGCGAACTCCTCGCGCAGGCGCTCGGCCACGCGGTTCACGGCGCGGATCGTCGTGCACAGGAAGAAGCAACGGCCGCCGGCGGCTTCGATGACGGGCAGCGCCATGTCGACCACGGCGTCGGTATAGCCCATCGTGTTCGGTTCCGGCAGGCCGGTCGGCACGTACAGGATGCCCTGCTCCTGGTAATTGAAGGGGCTGGGCCAGGTGCGCGCCGGCTCGCCGGTCATGCCCATCTGCGAGGTGAAGTGCTTGAAGTCGCTCTTCACCGCCAAGGTGGCCGAGGTGAAGATCCAGCTGCGCGGCGTGCCGGCGCGCTGGCCCGCGAAGATCGGCGCGATCGACAGCGGCGTCTTGTGCAGCTGCAGCGAGGAGGAGAAGGCCTCGACCCACAGCACGGCGTCGGCGCCGCCGAATTCGCTGTAATCCTTTTCCTTGGGATCTTTCTTGACCGGGGCCGGCTTCCAGTCCTTGAAGTTTTCCAGCAGTTCCACCGCGCGCACGCGGCACTGCTCCAGGGTCTCGGCACGCTCGGCGTTTTCCTCGAGCACGTCGACCATGCCCTCCAGCTCTTCCTTCAGCTTTTCCAAGGCCGGGAAGAATTCCGAGCTCGGCGGGATCTGCGGCAAGGACAGGCGGGTGCCGCCTTCCGGGAAGGTCAGGCGCAGGTCGCGCGCCGCCTTCTCGACCACCATCACCACCTTGGCCCAGTCCGGACCGCCGCGCGCGTGCGCCAGGCCCTCGGCCAGCACGTCGCGGCACAGTTCCAGCACCTGCGAGGTCGAGACCGTGGTGCCGAAGAACAAGGTCGCGACTTCCGGCAGCTGGTGCGCCTCGTCGAACACGATGGTATTGGCGGACGGCAGCAGCTCGGCCATGCCGCCCTCCTTCAGGGCGACGTCGGCGAAGAACAGGTGGTGGTTGACCACGACCACGTCGGCCTGCTGGGCTTCGCGGCGCGCCTTCATCACGAAGCAGTCCTGGTAGTACTGGCATTCCTGGCCGACGCAGTTTTCGCGCGTCGAGGTGACGAGGTTCCAGATCGATGCGGTTTCGGGAACTTTCGCGAGTTCCGACTTGTCGCCCGAACTGCTCATCTTGATGAAGCGCGAGATTTCGCGCAGGTGGCCGACGTCGTCGCGCGAGGTCAGGCGTCCGTTCTGCAGCGTGCGCTCGAGGTTGTAGTGGCAGACGTAGTTGGCGCGGCCTTTCAGCAGGGCCACCGAGACCGGCGCGCGCAGGGCCGCGCGCACGTTCGGGATGTCGCGCGAGAACAGCTGATCCTGCAGGTTCTTGGTGCCGGTCGAGATGATGGTCTTGCCGCCCCACAGCAGCGCCGGTACCAGGTAGGCGAAGGTCTTGCCCGTTCCCGTGCCGGCCTCGGCGATGAGCGTGCCCTGCTTGCCGATCGCGTCGGCGATCGCCTTCGCCATCTCGGTCTGCGACTGGCGCGGCTTGAAGCTGCCGACGGCCGGCGCGAGCGGGCCGCCGGCGCCGAAGATGCGGTCGACCTCGGCATCGTATTTACCGGGTGCGGCGGACGCGCCGGACTCGGAAGGCTCGGCGGACGCGGGCGCGCCGGTGTCGGAAGGGATGGCTTCGGCGTCGGGGCCGGGCATGGGCAGGTGATCGGTCAAGGTCGTGGCTTCTGGAATTCTTGGAGGCAGGGCTGGCGCCCTGGCATGGGAACGGACCGGTCACGCCGGCCACGCCCGCGCCGGCCGGGTGGAAAGCTGATAGCTTACGCCGGTACGTCCGGCACCAACTGCATTTTCAACAAAGTGATGTGGTCCTTCAGCTGCAGCTTGCGCTTCTTCAGGCGGCGTAATTGTAACTGGTCGGAATGGCCGTCACGGGTGAGCATGTCGATGACGGCGTCGAGGTCGCGGTGTTCCACGTCGAGTTCAATAATACGGCGCTGAATCTCCTGGACGTCGATCATGTTGGGCTTTTCCGAACTTTAAGGCTGAGGCTGGGGTGGGAGGATGCGATTCATCGTTACGGCTTGCCACTGCAGTGCAAACCAGTGCATAGTTTAATCTACGCCGAGGTTGCCGCCAACAAAGTTCGGCACGCGGGCATCGGAAAGCCACGTTTATGAGTCTTTACAAGTTAGAAGCGGGAACCGCGCAGCACATCGGCAACCGCCCGCAACAGAACGATCGCGTCGCCCTGATGTCGGGCGCGCGCGCTCCCGGATACGTGCTGGCGATCCTGTCCGACGGCATCGCCGGCGCCGCGGCATCGGAGCAGGTGCTGCACACGGCCAAGCAGGTGTTCGACGTGTTCAAGCCCGCCGACGCCCCTAGCGTGGAACGCCTGGAACAGCTGCTGCGCGATATCGTGCACGAGACCCACCTGGTGATCAAGATGAACGCCGTCACCACCCAGTCCGAAGCGTATGCCAGCTTCGTCGGCCTGCTGCTGTCGCCGCATGGCGAGGCGGTGTGGGCGCACGTGGGCGACTCGCGCCTCTACCACTTCCGCGACGGCGCCTGCCTGGCGCGCACCAGCGACGCCGGCTATGTCGAGCACCTGGTGTCGAGCGACCGCCTGCCGCCTGAAGCGGCGAAGAATCACCGCAAGTCCAAGCTGCTGGTCAACGTGCTGGGCAACGGCCGCAAGGACCCGTACGTGAACGTCGGCCACCACACGGGCCTGGCCGCGGGCGACGTGTTCCTGCTCGCCTCGGACGGGCTGTGGCACTTCTTCACCGACGCCGAACTGGGCACCGCCACGGCGCGGGCGACGCCGCGCCAGGCCTCCGAGATGCTCATCAACAAGGCCGCCGAACGTTCTCAGGGCAAGGGCGGCAACTGCACGATGGCGATCGTCAAGCTGGTGCCGCCGCCGCAGGATGCGGGCAATTACACCGTACAAAAGCCGAAACGCGCGATGTAGGGTGGGCACAACGTGCCCACGCGTGACGTTTGCGTTTTGCCGGCGTCACGTGGGCACGGGGTGCCCACCCTACCGGGCGTTTACTG